>NZ_DATENY010000110.1:0-2832 GCF_035274705.1 Mycobacterium sp.
AACCGGGCCACGTGTACACCGCACGTCAGCTGCTCGACGGGCTGCTGCTGGTGTCGGGCAACGACGCCGCCAACACGCTGGCCGACATGCTCGGCGGATTCTCGGTCGCGGTCGCAAAGATGAACGCCAAGGCCTACCAGCTCGGTGCGCGCAACACACGCGCCGCGACGCCCTCAGGGCTCGATGGGCCCGGTATGGAATCGGTCACCACACCAAACGATTTGGCGGTGATCTTCCGCGCGGCGCTGAGATATGCGATGTTCGCACGCATCGTGCATCAGGCTTCAGCGCTGTTCCCAGATGGCAACGGCTACAAGCAAATCGACAACCAGAACAACGAGTTGTTCGACCGCTATCCGGGCACACTGGGCGGCAAAACGGGCTACACCGATCTAGCCCGCAAGACGTTCGTCGGCGCGGCTCAGAGAAACGGCCGGCGTTTGGTCGTCGTGCAGATGTACGGCTCGGGCGACATGTACGGCCAGGCGATCGGCCTGTTCGACTGGGGCTTCAGCCAGTACCGCTAGAACACCCGGCCCCGCAGGATCACCATATCGGGTTTGTTGAGCACGTCGGGGCCCAGACGCGGATCGTCGCGGTAGCACACCAGATCTGCGGCCGCGCCGTGTTCGAGGCTCGGCCGACCCAGCCACTGCCGCGCATCCCAGCACGCCGCACCCAACGCCTCCGTTGGAGTCATGCCGATGCCTTTGAGCAACTCGATCTCATCAGCGATTCGACCGTGCGCGACCATGCTGCCCGCATCCGTGCCCGCGTAGATCGGCACGCCGGCTTCACGGGCCGCGGCGACCCGCGGATAGCAGGTGGCATACAAGTCGCGCATGTGCCTGGCATACGCCGGATATTTCTCCGCGGCGGCGGCGATGCCAGGGAAGTTGTCGATGTTGATCAACGTCGGTACCAGCGCCGTGCCGTGCTCGACCATCAGCTCGATAGTGTCGTCGGTGAGACCGGTGCCGTGTTCGATGCAGTCAATGCCCGCGTTGATCAGGCCGGGCAGAGCGTCCTCGCTGAACACATGCGCCGTGACTCGAGCACCATTGGCGTGGGCAGCGTCGATCGCGGCCTTCAACACATCGTCGGACCACAGTGGCGCGAGATCGCCGGCGTCGCGGTCGATCCAGTCGCCAACCAGCTTCACCCAGCCGTCGCCCCACCGCGCCTGCTCGGCGACCACGTCGGGCAGCTGCGTCTCGTCGTCCAGTTCGATCGCAAACCCGCGCTGGTAGCGCTTCGGCCGGGCCAGGTGACGACCGGCCCGGATGATGTTCGGCAGATCGTCGTGGTCATCGAGGCTTCGGGTGTCCACCGGCGAGCCGGCGTCGCGCAGCAGCAATGCGCCAGCGTCACGTTCCGTCTTGGCCTGTTCGATGCATTCGTCGAGTTCGACGGGGCCGTGTTCACCGAGCCCGACGTGGCAGTGCGCGTCGACCAGTCCGGGAATGATCCAGCCGCCGTCGAAGACTGTTTCGGCATCGGCCACAGGCTCCGCGCTCAGCATGCCGCGGCGTCCGTGCTCTTCGCCCGAGGGCTCATCGACGATCCACCACTCCACGGGCTCGCCATCAGGGAGTCCCCGTCCGCGTACGTGGAGGCGCACGTCAGTTCTTGGGAAACTTCAGCTTCGACAGGTCGATGTCGGCCAGTCCGGGCGGCAACTCGTCGAGCCCCTTGGGCATGTTGGACAGGTCAGGGAACCCGGCCGGCATACCGGCACCCAGCGGATTGCGCGTCTTGGGTGGTGTCGGACCGCGCCCGCCCTTCTTGCCCTTCTTGCCCTTGCCCTTTGCGGCCTTGCGGGAGTTCTTGCGGCCGAACGGCATTCCCATCTGGCCGGCCATCTGGGACATCATCTTGCGGGCCTCGAAGAACCGGTCGACGAGCTGATTGACCTCGCCCACCGTCACGCCCGAGCCGTTGGCGATGCGCAACCGGCGCGAACCGTTGATGATCTTCGGGTCGGCCCGCTCGGCGGGCGTCATGCCACGGATGATGGCCTGCACCCGGTCGAGCTGGCTGTCGTCGACCGCGGCCAGCGCGTCTTTCATCTGACCGGCGCCGGGCAACATGCCCAGCAGGTTGCCGATCGGGCCCATCTTTCGGATGGCCAGCATCTGCTCGAGGAAGTCCTCGAGTGTGAGCTCGCCGCTGCCGATCTTCGCCGCGGCGGCCTCGGCCTGCTCGGCGTCGAAATGCTGTTCGGCCTGCTCGATCAGGCTGAGCACATCGCCCATGCCAAGGATCCGGCTGGCCATCCGGTCGGGGTGGAAGACGTCGAAGTCCTCGAGCTTCTCGCCGGTCGACGCAAACAGGATCGGCACCCCGGTGACCTCGCGCACCGACAGCGCCGCGCCGCCACGGGCGTCGCCGTCGAGCTTGGTCAGCACGACGCCGGTGAAGCCGACACCCTCGCGGAACGCCTCGGCCGTGGTCACGGCGTCCTGACCGATCATGGCGTCGAGGACGAAGATCACTTCGTCGGGGTCGACGGCCTGGCGGATCGCGGCGGCCTGGCTCATCAGCTCGTCGTCGATGCCCAGCCGGCCCGCGGTGTCGACGATGACGACGTCGTGCTGCGCGTGCTTGGCCTCGGCGATGGCGCGGCGGGCGACGTCGACCGGGTCGCCGACGCCGTTGCCCGGCTCGGGGGCGAAGGTGACGACCCCGGCGCGCTCGCCGACGACCTGCAGCTGCGTCACCGCGTTCGGGCGCTGCAGGTCCGCGGCGACCAGCAGCGGCGTGTGGCCCTGGCCGCGCAGCCAGCGGGCCAGCTTGCCGGCCAGCGTCGTCTTACCGGAACCCTGCAGACCG
>NZ_DATENY010000111.1:0-12958 GCF_035274705.1 Mycobacterium sp.
CGAGGCGCCGCCTCGTTCCTTTGAGACAGCCGAAAGTGAAGAACGGCAGAAGGAGCGCTCCCGGCATTTCGTCTGGCTGGTGCGGCTCTTGCAATCCGTCGTTGCCGGCGCAGAGGAAGGCACGGCGGCGGTCGATCCGCGTGCACGAGTGACCGAGATGCTGCTTCGCTCACAAGCGAAACGGACGCCGTCGCCGCGGTCGTTTGAGAACCCGAAGGCACAGGTCATCGACCGCCGACGCCGGCATCCGGTCCTGTCGGTGACGACAAATCGAAAAGCCAACCCGGCCGTCACGAGATCACGGACGACCGTAAAGGCCGACGCGGCAGAGCAGCTCTTTTCGGTGGACTGCAGTTCCATAGGTTGGGCTGTTGTCGACAGCGGCATAGACGCCCGGCATCCGGCCTTCAGCGAATGGTGGGAGGAACCGGGCCCGGCGGCCCCGCGGCAAGGGCCGTCGCGAATCGTACGGGCCTTCAACTTCGTCGCTCAGCGCAATACATTGTTCGCCGATGTTCTCGAAAACGGCTTGATCGACTGGTCACGGGCGCTGCCATACCTTGAAATTGAACTTCCCGACGCGGCACCTCCGCCGAACCCGACGCAACGGCCCCATCGCAGCTACGACCAAGTCCGGCCGCAGGACCCGCACGGTACCCATGTCGCCGGCATCATCGGTGGTTGGTGGCCCGACAACGAATTTCGGGGGATCTGTCCGAACATCCGGCTGTACGACTTCCGGGTGCTCGATGACGAAGGCAAGGGTGACGAATTCGCGATTGTCACTGCATTGCAGGCGATTCGCTACATCAATGAGCAGGCCGGGCGGATGGTCATTGCGGGAGCGAATGTCAGCCTGTCCGTACCGCACGACGTGGCTACGCACTCGTGCGGATGGACCCCGGTGTGCATCGAATGCGATCGGTTGAGTCGCTCAGGCGTCATCGTTGTCGCTGCCGCAGGCAATTCCGGCTACTCCGGTGTCATGAGAACGACCGGCTTCGGCTACCAATCATCAAGCATCTCCGACCCCGGAAACACCGACTCGATAATCACCGTCGGCTCGACGCATCGAAGCAATCCTCACCGACACGGCGTCAGTTACTTCTCTAGTCGCGGTCCGACCGCAGACGGCAGGGCCAAGCCAGACCTTCTTGCGCCCGGCGAAGACATCGACGGGCCAGTCCCTGGCCTCGGTATCGCGGCCATGCATGGGACGAGTCAGGCCGCTGCCCACGTCAGCGGCGCTGCGGCGATGCTGGTCGCGCGCTACCGCGAATTGCTCGGGCGTCCGGAACGGGTGAAGTCCATTCTGTGCAGCACAGCGACTGACCTGGGTCGAGAGCGCGATTTTCAGGGCAACGGTCTGGTCGACGTACTCAGGGCGATGCAATCAATCTGACGGGGGCCCCGGTGCTGAGTTTTGAATTCTTCGACGCCAAGCACGGCGACGCGTTCCTTACTCGCTGGGGCAACGGCGCATCGCGGGTCATGCTCGTCGACGGCGGGCCGACCGGCGTGTACGAGGCTGGCCTCAAAGTCGCGTTGACGAGACTCTTGCCGCGCGATCAGAACGGTATCCCGCATCTGGATGTGGTCTATCTGTCGCACATCGACGACGACCACGTTGCCGGGTTGGTTCGGCTGTTTGCCGATATCCGCAGGGCGAGGAACGACCAACTGGCCGAGCCCTTCTCCGTCGGCCTGCTGTGGTTCAACTCGGTCGAGGAACTGGTGGACAAGGCGGAACCAGGCCTGGCGGCGTCGGTACAGCCGCTGTTCGAGCGAGCACAGACCAGCGATGTGATGAAGGCCAGCTACAACCAAGGCCGCGCGCTGCGCAACGCTGCCGTGTTTCTGCGACTGGATGGCAATAGTCCCTTCAATGGCCAACTGGTGCAAGGTGATTCGACGTCGCTCGATGGGTTGGAAGTCACGGTCGTGTGTCCTGACGACCAGGCGCTCGCCAAACTTGCTGATCGCTGGCGCAAGGCAAAGCAAGAGAAGAATCCGGAGGTGATTACCGCCGCGTACGACGACCAATCCATTCCCAACCTCTCGAGCATCGTCCTCCATGTCAAACATGGCCAGAAGACGGCGCTGCTCACTGGAGATGCACGCGGCGATCGGATACTTGCAGGGCTGAGAGCGTCCAATCTCCTTGACGGCGACGGTCCGTTGCGCGTGGATCTGATGAAGGTCCCTCACCATGGCAGTGAGCGAAATATGAAGCCGGACTTCTTCGAGAAGATCCATGCCATCCATTACGTGGTCTCGGCGGACGGGATCAAGCATCACCATCCGCACGAGGACACGCTTACCGCGCTCGTCGAGTCACGAGCGCCAACGGACGAATTTACCGTTCACCTCACCAACGACATCCCGTTCGCTGTGCAGAAGCTGAAGGACCTTCAAGTGGGGCGCAGCTTCGAGATCAGCGTCCGCGCCGTCGAAGAGCAGGCGCTGTTGATCGCAATTGGGTAGGTCGTCGGTGCTGCTAAACGCCCGCAACAGCCCCGTCGCTCACGTTAATATCGGCCAGGCTCCACAGCCGGGAGAGATCCATGCCGGAAGCGAATTTGAGCGGCGAGGTCTTCACCGCCGACGCAAGCGCCGGATTCGATGAGGGCATCGTTGCCGGCGACGTCGGTAGCGGAGCGCGGCTGAGTTTCGCCACGCGCTTCGAGCTCTGTCACGGCCTTTCGGCCGAAGCGTCGGCCGAAGCCGCGGCCGAGGCGAATGCCGACCTGGCGTTGTTGTGGCTCCTCGCGGGTCGCGCGGAGGGGCAGGCCTCGGCGGCGGCCGGAGTCGAGCTCGACGCACAGGCGACCATCGACTTGTTCGACCGCGTCGGACTCAGCGCGGAGGTCGGCGCCTACGCCGACGCGTCTTTGGCCGGGCGGCTTTCGGTCGGGTTGGACGCAAGCGACATCGCCCTTGCCGCACGCCAATTCCTCCAAGGGCCGGCCCTTGAGGTCTTCCTCGCGCTGCTGCGCGAATCCCGTGTCGGGGCCGGGGTGTGGGGCAAGGTCTCCGCCTCGGCGATGGTCAAGGCCAAACTCAATATGCGCGGAAGCCTTGCGGACGACGACGACGCCGGTTTCGTCATCGAAATGAACGCCGAGGCCGGCCTTGGCGCGGGCATGGGCTACGACTTCTACGCGGGCGTGCGGCTGGACAGCCCCAAGCGCTTCTTCCTGACTGCCGCCGACATCATCACCGGCGCGATCCTCGAGGGGGCCCGCCCACTGGTTCCCCGCGCGTTGTGGCCCAATCTTGCGGCGCTGGAATATGTTTTGCCCGCCTCGCTTGCCACCGCGTACGAGCTTGCGCAGGTGCCGACGGCCGAGCTGGCGGCGCGTCCCGGCCAGGCCGGCGAGATCCTCGTGGACTGCTTCATCGCCGAGTTCCAGCGCTTTGCGCTCGACAAGCTCGGTTTCGCGGCGGCGAGCGTGATCGGCTCTGCGTTGGACGAGGCGGCGACGCGGGTCGCCGAGCTGAATCTCACGACGGCACAACGCCAGGCCGGAGCGAACGCGACGCAGACCCTGATCGATGCGCTTGAAGGCCGGCCGCTCACGTTCCTCACGATCTCCCCGGTCGTCCCCGTGCTGGCCGAAGTGCTCGACCTTGCCGCTCCGCAGTCGCGGACGCAGTGGCGGCCCATGCTGGCGGGGATGTGGCTGGCGCTGGCGGCCGCGGACTCGATCCGCCGAGGCGTCGTCACGGCCCACGCCGAAGCCGAGGCCGGAGTCATCGGGCTGCGCAGCGCAGCGGCCGACGCGTTCCTCGTCGAACTGCCCCAGACGCCGGAAATCGTGCGGGAGGAGCTGGCGCCGCTGATCGGAGAAGTGCCCGACCGGCTAGACCTCGGCACCGTCGTCGACTATCTCTTGACCAGCCATCTGCTTCCGCTTCTCGAGGAGCTGGTGCCTGACCTCTACGCCTTGCTGACATGCGTCTCGCGCGAAACCGGTGTTGCCGCATCCGATTTCGTCGAGCTTGCGTTGCGCGCGGCCACCGGCGACGATCTGACACAGAGCCAGCTGTACCAGGCGATGCGCACGGTGGCCGGTACGGCGCTCGACGAGCTGCTGCTCGACGACCTGCTGCCGGCGCTCGACGACGTGCTGCCGGACGACGCGGACAGCCGGGTGTGGCTCGACGAAGTCGCACGGCCGAGCCTGACGATGATGCGCGACTTCGCGATGCGCCGAGTGGACGATCTTGTGGCGGGCCGCCCGGTCGACGGCGACACGCTGCGCGCGGGCCTGAGCCTGATGATCGGCAAGATCGTGCTCAACAACGTCGTCGTGCTGGCGGACATCCTGCTCGACCACGTCACCGACTCCGTCAGCGATGCGGCGGCAGAGCTGTCGGCTGAGCTACGCAACGACCCCGGCCACCGGCTCGCCGAGGCGGCGGTGCAGCTGGCTCGACGCGTTTTTCCTCTCGCGCCAATCGATTTCGACTCGCTCGCCGACGCGAGCCGGGTGCTGGTGGCCGAGCTGCTGCTCGCCCTGTCGGAGGCGACAAGCGACGAAATCCTCACCGACGAGCGCCGGGCCGCCGTGCGTGAGCTGACCCGGCGGATTCTCTTCACGGCCTACGGCGAGGCCGACCTCTCAAGCGCGGATGCCACGAACGACACGCTTGCCCAGATCGCGGCCTGCGCCTACATCCCGGCGCCGAACGCAGTCGCTGAACTCGTCGCCCTGCAGACCGAGACGCTTGCCGAACAGTTCGCGGTCGCGTTTCCGCGTATCACTGCGGCCCTGGAAGCGTTTGGCGCAGCGGTCATTCCATCGCTGATCGATCAGGTCGAGCGCGGAGCCGCGGACCTGTTGCAGTGGGCTCGAGACGAGATCGTCTCTTTCGCCCGGCAGCTGATCGCGCTGTCGCGCGCCATCCAGCACGCGCTCGAGGAGGCGGCGCGGTGGGCGCATGAGAAGGAGGCGCAGCTGGACGCCGCCGCGCGGGCGTTGCGACGCGGTTCGCGGCGCCGGGAGATTCTCGACGCGCTCGAGCTCGAGGGAATCCGCAAGGCAGAGGACGCCGCTCGGCGCGCCCCGGGCTTCGACCAGCTGGACCAGGATGGGCAGGATCTTGCACTGGCGGTCGCGGCGGGCGCGTTCGTCTTCGCGTTCGGGATTGCGCGTCCGCTGTTGAACGAAGCGCTGCGGGTGCTCGGAGGTATCGCGGACGACCTCGCGGACCTGTTCGGCGATGCCGGCGACATTCTGGAGCTACTCGGCGATCTGGCCGACGAGATCAACGATCGGGTCGAGGAGACGATCAACGATCTGGCCGGTTTACAGCTGCCCGACGAAATCTCAGTCGACGACGTCGTTCGGGTTGCGGTCGACGTCGTGACGGGGCTGCCGGCAATCCACCAGGCGTTGCAGGCCGCGTATACCGCGCGCCGCGAGCAAGCCGCAGCCGAGGCCAAGCGGGCGGGCTTGGCGGCCCGGCGCACGGACGTGACGCAGTCCAAGCAGCGCTCCGAGCGCGACCTCGCACGGGCAACCGCAAAGGGCCCGGCGCACATCACGATCTGCAGCCCGCAGCCCCTCGCCGACACCCTCGACGAGGCGTGGGCGTATGGCGACCGCGTTCCGGTTCAAATCACCATCCGTGGTGTGCCGGAGGCCGCGCGCACCGCGCTCGGCCAGACGCCGGGTCCGCTTCTGCTGACGCTCAACGGCACCCGGTTGAGGATCAGCGCCTCGGCGTGGCGGCACGAGGCCGGGCGGTACCGCCTGACGCACACGCTGGACAGGCGAAACTCGCCGCTGCGGCCAGGTGCGAACGTGCTCGAGTGCGCGTACGCCGACAGTGTGCACAAACCGGTGCGAGCAAGAGTGCTGTTCCTCGTACACTTTTCGGGCGCACGTGATGAGGCCGTCGCTGAGCCGGACGGCGAGACGCTCGCGGTGCGCGCAGGTCGCCTGCCGGTCGACCTTGGCGGCTGGCGGCTGTACAACGGGGGCCGCAGTGCGCGCATGAAGGGCTCGTTGAAACCTGGTGAGCGCCTGCCGCTTTCGGAGCTGACATTCGTTTTGCGCGACGGCGAATCGTCGCGCGACGACTGTCCGCCACGACTGACGCTCGTTGACGAATTACGAAGGTGGCGAGGCGAAATCGTTCCACGGAGGCCCCGATGAGCGGCAGTCAGCCCGCGTACCCCGTGATCGAATCGGCGAAGAACCTGAAGCGCAGCTTCTCGGCACAACGGGTCCAGCGGTCCCGTATGCGGGAAACCCATTTCGTGGACGATTTCGACGTGAACAGCTCCGCGCTGCTGGTCAAGCACACCGACCTGCTGGCGGGGTACATCGAGTTCCTCCGCGAATACCCCGACTCCACTGTGGTGGCGCTCGTCGGCCGTGCGAGCCAGACCGGTCCAGAGGCGAACAACCACCAGTTATCCCGTGACCGAGCAGAGCGCGTGCGGGCGTACCTCATTGCCAACGGCATCCCGGAGGACAGGGTCGCACAAGCGGCGTTCCACGGCTCGGAAGAGCCGCGGGTCAACGTGCCCGGGCGCGAGGAGGCGATGAACCGCAGCGTCGAGCTGGTGTTCGAATGGGTGAACATGCTCGTCGACCCGGCCTACCTGGCCGGCGACTCGATGAACTGGAAGCTGGATCTGACCGTGACCTTCGGCGTCGGAGTGGGCATTGGCGGTCAGGTGCAGATGGGGAGACTGACGAACCTCACCACCGGCGAGTTCAGGCCGGTGTCGGCATGGATCCTCGGCATCGACATGGGGGAGTCGCTTATTGCCACCGCGGCCACCAGCGGAGGCCTGCCGTTTGGCAATGACGGTGTGTTTTCGATGCCCTCACCACCGGGCGCCGTCGGCTTCGATTGGTTCGACGGTCGATTCATCGTGCTCACTTCCGTCGGCGCCTCCGCGATCGTGGGGGCGGACCACTCGACGGTGCGGTTCCGCAACCCCGAAGGAGCCTGGCCGGAGGCATCCTTCGCGAACTATCCGCTTGGGCTGTCGGTCGGCGTCGGCGGGATGGCGCTGATCGGCTTCTTCAACGTCGATTCCTGAGAATCGTGGGCGGCAATTCCGGGTACTGGTACCGAGTGGCTCGCGCAGCGTGGCGAGTCATCGCCGGAGTCAGGAGGCCGCTGATGCGCATGAGTTTGACGCGGGTGATGGTCGCGTTTGCCTCGGTGGTGATGTTGGTCGTCGCATGGGCAAACGATGTCGAATCCCGCGGGCAGCCGAACGCCGGGGGCCCCGAAGACGTCGCCACCAACCTCGACGTGCCGTGGGGCATCACGTTCGTCGGCGACGGCAGCGCACTGATCGCCGAACGGGACAGCGGCGCAATCAAACACATGACGGGCTCGGGCGTGCCGACCGACGTCGGTGGGGTGGCCGGTGTCGCGGCACGTGGGGAAGGCGGTCTGCTGGGCCTCGCATCTGCGGACCAAACGGTCTTCGCCTATCTGACGACGGGCCAAGACAACCGTGTGGTCCGGATGCGCTTTGACGGTCGCGCGCTGAGCGACCAGTCCCCGATTCTCACCGGTATTCCCGCCGGTTCCATCCACGACGGTGGACGCATCGCGTTCGGTCCGGATGGCAAGCTTTATGTGGCGACGGGTGAGAGCGGCAACCCGGCACTGGCGCAGGACCGGTCGTCGTTGGGCGGCAAGATTCTTCGCATCAACCCCGACGGGTCGATCCCCGCGGATAATCCCGATCCCGCGTCGCCTGTCTGGTCGTTCGGCCACCGCAATATCCAAGGGTTGGCGTGGGATTCGGCCGGTCGACTGTGGGCCACGGAGTACGGCGCGAATCGGCTGGACGAGCTCAACCTGATCAAACCCGGCGGCAACTATGGGTGGCCCATGGCCGAGGGTCGCGCGGACACCGCGGGACTTATCGACCCGCTGATCCAGTGGCCCGTCGACGAAGCATCGCCCTCGGGGCTGGCCTATTTCGGTGGCTCGCTATGGGTGGCGTGCCTGCGCGGTCAGCGGCTGTTTCAGATACCGGTCGGAGGTGACGGGACGCTGGGCGATGCGGCTCCGCTCTTTGTCGGACAGTACGGGCGGCTGCGCACCGTCGTCGCGGCGCCAAACGGCACGTTGTGGTTCACCACGAGCAACCGTGACGGGCGGGGGAGCCCCCGCGACGGTGACGACCGAATTCTGCAATTCCGGCCTTGAGTTGCGCGCTGCGGTCAGGGGAAGGGTGGTGTTCGCAACTGCCTACTCACCGGTGCGAAGACAGGACGTATTGGCTGTAAGAACCTGTCCGGGAACGATATTGCGGTTCGCGCCGACGCGGCCCAGCAACTCAATCAGCTGGTAGCGGCCGAATGGCGTCCCTTCCACGGGCTCACGATAACGGCCGATCGACGCGTGCGTGGGGGTGATAGGCGCCCGTGACGCGCGCTAGCTACGAGTCAGGCCACCGTCATCGCTTCGCGCTCCATCACCTCGGTCGCGGCTCGCTCACCGGAGCGGACGGCTCCGTCGATGAATCCGTACATCACCGCCGAGCTTTCGGTTCCGGCCCAGTGGATTCGGCCGCACGGTTCGCGCAGAGAGGGGCCGAACTCGGTGAGCACGCCCGGCGGGGTGTGGGAGATCATCCCGCCGCCGGAGTAGCGTTCGACGGCCCAGTTCTGCTCGACGTAGTCGACCGGTGTCCGTGCTTTGTCACCGAACCTTTCGGCGACGGCGTCGAGTACGGCCTTCTTGCGCTCGTCGTCGGTGAGCTTGCCGATCTGGCGTGCGACGGGCCCCTCGGTGATGACGGTGAGAACGCCGGGACTGCCGGTGTCGGTGCAGGAGTCGATGGTGAGGTTCGCCGGCGACCCTGGGGCGAACGACTGGCCCGACAGACCGTCGGCTCGCCAGAACGGCTCGTCGTAGACCAGCGCGATCTTGAAGCACGCGCCCAGCGGCATCCGCTGGTGCAGGAACGATCGATCCATCGGAAGCATCGGTTCGTAGTTGATCTGGCTGGCGATGGCGATCGGCACCGCCACGACGACACGGCGGGCGCGCACCACCATGTCGTCGGAGCGGACGGTGACCCCGTCAGCGTCCTGCGCGATGCTGCGGACGGGCTGCGACAGATGGATCGCGTCGCCGAGCTCGGCCGCGACCGCGCGATGGATGGCACCCATGCCGCCGACTGGTCGGGCATCCTCGGCCGCGTCCTTGACCCCCAGCACGAAGCTCGGCCCACCGGCCGACGCCATTTGGTAGAGCACGAAAAGCAGCGAGATCTCCGAGGCGGCTGACGTGTACAGGCCGGCGATGGAGGATTCCAAAAGCTCATAGGCGGGCTTCGACAGGGTGTTGCGGTCCAGCCACGCTGCCCAGCTGAGCTTGTCCCACTTCTGCGCCTTGGGCGCTTCCCAAGGGGCTTCCAGCGGAATCGATTTGCACATCTGGGTCAGCTCGAGAAAGACGGTTCCGATGTTGGCGACCGCCCACGGGCTCATCGACAACGGAATCGTGCCGGTATAGCGGTACTTCTTGCCGTCGACGAACATCATCGCGTCGCCGTCGGTGTACTGCTTGTAGCTCGGCACGCCGAACTCCTTCATGAGCCCGTAGATGGCGTCCTGGCCCGGGCCGATCCAGGCACCACCGCGATCGATCCACAAGTCGTCCCGCACCTCGGTGAAGGTGCGACCGCCGACGCGGTCACGAGCCTCCAGCAACGCCACCGAATGACCCGCCTGTTTGAGGCGCAGAGCGGCGGTCAACCCGGCGAATCCCGCACCTACCACGCAATAGTCCACGTCGGCCATCAGTCGCTCCTTTGCTCAGTTCGCGCGGGCCCTCGACAAGGGGGCGAAAATGTCGTTGCAGCTAACAAGCGTCCGCGTAATTATCATGCCTGTCAATAACCTTTCTCGGCCGATCTGCGGCAAGTTGGGCCATCGCATGCCTGGAGGGAAATAGTGTGCGACGAAACGGGGGGTGTCGATGGAGCTGTTCGCAGCGCAACGGGAGTTCTCGGCATACGGCCCATCACACTTGGTGGTGCTCGGGTTGTTCGCGATCGGCGCTGCGCTCCTGGTCTGGATCGGACGCCGGCAGACCGAATCGCAGGCCCGGCTGCTCGGCCGCGTGCTGGCGGCCTTGATCCTGGCGGCGTTCGTCGTGGCGCTGGTCTACAAATTGATCCGGCCCAACCTCGACACCTCGGTGCCGCTGCAGCTATGCGATGTCGCGGAACTGACGGCCGCCTACGCGTTGTGGTCGCAGCGACATTGGGCCTTTGCGCTCACCTACTACTGGGGACTGGTCCTCAGCTCACAGGCGTTGATCACCCCGGACGTCGGCACGCCAGAAGAGGGCGCGCCAGATTTCCCGCACCATCTTTTCCTCACGTTCTTCACGCTGCACGTGCTCGTGGTGTGGTCGGCCGTCTATCTCACGTGGGGGCGTCGGATGCGGCCGACGTGGCGCGACTACCGCTTCGCGGTCATCGCGACCTTCGGGTGGGCGGCGTTCACCTTCACCTTCAACGTGATCGCGGGAACCAATTACGGCTATCTCAACCGGAAGCCGCCCACGGCGTCGCTGCTGGACGTATTGGGCCCGTGGCCGGTGTACCTGCTGGCCGAGATCACGATCGTCCTCATCGTGTGGGCCCTGATGACCTGGCCGTGGGAGCGGGCACGGCGACACGCTGAAGAAAGTCCGCTGGTGGTCTGACCTTGCGGGACTGACCCGAACCAGGACCAAATCAGCCCGACCATCAGCGTCGGACAGGCACCACAACAACAGCGACGACGCGTGTCTCGAGCGACGAGCATGAAGCTCATGCCGGGGAGGTGCGCCCGGGAAATGTTGGCTACTTCACACCGATATGCCATTGTGGCAAATATTATCGACCCAGTAACCTGAGCTCGGGGTGGGGCAAAGCACGAGGAGTCTGATGTTAGCAAAAACCCGACCTCTGATTATGAACTTCGCGGGCTCGCGTGCGAAGGCGCGCCAGTCGTGAGCGCCGAGATGACGATGCGCCTCGTGTTCTTGGTTGTCCTTGGCGCGCTGTTGCTGATCGGTTTCAGCATGGGCAGAGACGGCTACCGGGCTCCGCGCGACCGGCGCGAACCGGCCAACCCCGAAGTGACCACGCACGAAGCGATCACGACGCCAAGGGAATATGAGACTGCCGGGCACCGGTGATGCCGCGCGCTACATGTCGCAGGCGATGAGCACGCCACGAGCTGGCGGAAAGCAGTTGAGCACCACAATTTGATGTCTTGGCATCGAGCCGATCTCCCCGAACATGCGGACTATCGCGCGTTGCTCGAGCGGCTCGCCAACGACATCGGATGAAGCATGGCGGGCGGTCGATGCGCTGCTTGCCGCTCCCGCGGCCATGATGCTTCGGGCAGGGGAGCGTCACTGGGTTTCGTTCCGCCAGCTCGCGACCGACATCAATGCGCGCGGCAACGACGTTCCAGACGCCTATGTGGCCGCTTACGCGGTTGAGAACAACGCGACGTGGGTGAGCACCGACCGCGGATTCGCACGGTTCAACCGGCTGCGGTGGAGTCATCCGATGGATCTGTGACGAACCTTCCCGTGGCTGTCGGAGATGGCACGCCGATAAGCCATCTGCGCGAAAGGCCATTGCTGTTGGCACTGCGCTACTTTCACTCGCCGCGGCTTGCTCGCGCGGCGATGCAGGGCACACAGCCGTAAGCGGCAGATTTCCGTCCCATGAGAACTACGATGCGGTAGTGGCTACCGACGTCGACCCGCTGAAGAACCCGGTAGTTGGCGCCGCGGTGGGTACGGCGGCGATCGCAGTGGAGGCCGCGGGGGCTGTTTACCGGGTGGCGGAGAGACTGCCGATCTTCGGGCGACTGATGCGGCGCGGTGTCGTCGGCCTGTCCGAGCGCGGCGACCGGTTCGTGACGCAGAGCGCCGACCAATTCAGGGCTCTGGTGGCAGCCGTCGCGGTCGGTTTGGTGGACTTGGTTCTCGACGAGATGGATCTGAACGCGCTCGTGCGCGAGCGCGTGGATATCGACGCCATTGCCGCTGATCTCGATATCGAGGCGGTGATCAATCGGATCGATCTGATCGCCTTGGCGGACAGGGTGATCGACGGCGTCGACCTGCCCGCGATCATTCGCGAGTCGACGAACTCGATGACCGCCGAGGTGATGACCGACGTCCGCACGCAGGGCGAGCGCGCCGACGACGTCGTGGCCGGAATCGTCGACCGCATGCTGGGGCGTGGCCGGGAAAACCGGTGACCTCATCGGAGCAGGTGCCCGACGCGGAGCGGGCGGCCGGGATCGTCACCCGGGGGCTGGCCGCGATCATCGACCTGCTGGTGGTTCTGCTGATCATGAGCGCGCTGTACGGAGGCCTGGTGTTGGTGAGGCTTGTCTATTCGCCCGCGGCCTTCAGCCTGCCGTCGCTGAACGCCGTATTTTCCACACTGGTCACCTTTGTCGTCGCGGTGCTGTATCTCACGGGATGCTGGACGGTCTCGGGATCGACCGCCGGCGCGGTGACGATGGGCCTGCGGGTCGTTGGGCGACGGTCGCAGCGAGTGCGCCTGCTCGTCGGACTACTGCGTGCGATCGGCTGCGTGCTGTTCCCGATCGGATTGCTGTGGGTGGTGGTCGACCGGCGGCGAAGATCGTTGCAAGACATTGTGTTTCGCACGCGGGTGGTCTACTCGCGACCGGCGGCCGGGTGACTGTGGGGGTGACGACGGGAGAGCGGGGACTTGATCGGGTCAGAATCCGAACCCGATTCCCACATTGAACTCGAAATCCACGTTGACCCCTGGCACACCAGTGACCGTGTTCGCATTGGGGTTGCCGACGCAGTAATCCACCTCGACTCCGTCGACGACGTCGCTGGTGCAGTTCGCCACCGGCTCGGCCGAGGCGATGGGTGCAGCGGCTAACGCGACGACGACTGCGCCCGCCGCCAA
>NZ_DATENY010000112.1:0-32862 GCF_035274705.1 Mycobacterium sp.
GCTGATGATCCGGTGTTCACCAGCAGCATGGCGGCGCGACACCACTTCGCGGCGATTCAACAGCGTCAACAATTCGGTATGACTCAAACCGTCGACCGCCAACCCGAGCACCTTGTCGACCGCGGCCTCGAGCTCGTCGTACGCCGCCACCACGGCATCCCGATCCGAACCCATACATCGAACACTAGTTCGAACCACCGACAGATTCCGCCCACTATCCACACGTGAAACCAAAGTGACACAAGTGAATTGAGTGACACCTAGCCGCCGAGCTCGTTGACTGCCGAGTCGAGAAGGGCGGCCTGCTCGGCCAGGTCATGCTCCGACGGCGCGTCGCCCAGCCGCTTCGCCAGATCGTCGCGAGCGACGACCTCCAGCGCGCCGCGATACTCCCCGGAGGCAAGCTGACTGACGCCGATGACCTCGGTCCTACCCTCCACCAACACCAAGACAGCGTCGGCGTTTTCGGCTGCTAACAGCCGGCGCACATCGTCGGTCGAAATCGTCATGCGTCAGCTATAACCCGCCAGCGCCACCAGCATCGCCCCGCATGTGATCAAGTCGAGCGGCAGTCGCAACAGGCTGCGCCGGGTCCAGCGCACCGCGGCAGCCTCCTCGACCGTGGCGGGGTCCGCCTTTTCGAACGCCACTGCCTTGGGCACGAAGTCGACCAGTGACCAGACCCGCAGCACCGCGTGGCTGACCAAAGCCACCAGCAGGGCGACCCGCACGTCAGCGTGGCTCCACGCCGTCGCAAGCGTCACGACCAGCAGCACCTCGAAGATCGTGTGCGCGGGAACCCAGAACCGGGCGCGGGAAACACCGCCGTTGCGGGCCTGGATGATGCCGGGGCGCTTGGGCCAAAACGGGTCGACGACGAGGAACTCGTAAAGCCCTCCTCCGAGCGTGACGCAGGCGGCGAGCGTCGTGATGGCGATCAGGACGAGAGTCGGTGTCCACATCACCGCCGATTATTGCGGGCCGTCCAGATAGCGCTGCACGGTCGGCCCCAGCCAAGCCACCACGTCTTGGCGCGACATCGCCACGATCGGTGGCAGCCGCAGGACGTAACGGCACAGCGCCAGCCCGAGCACCTGCGTGGCGATCAACCCGGCCCGGCGGGGCGCATCGTCGGGATTCACCGAAGCCACCACTGGCCGCAGCTGCAAACTGAATATCTTCCGCATGCGTTGCGCCGCTTCGTCATTCGTCATGCTCGAGCGCAACAGCACGACGAGTGCCTCGTCACGTTCCCATCGGTCGAGGAAGTGTGCAACGAGGCGGACACCGACTTGGTTCCGCTCCACGTCGGACAGATCCGGCAGCTGTAGATCGAACTCGGCCGCGGCGGCGAACAGCTGGTTCTTGTTGCCGAAATACCTCATGACCATCGATGGGTCGATGTTGGCGTCGGCGGCGATGGCGCGGATCGTCGCACGCTCGAACCCGGCCTTGGCGAATTGCTCCCGCGCGGCCGCCAGGATGATGGCCTTCGTCCGGTCGGACTTCTTCATGCCAACAAGTGTAGGCCAACACGTGTTGACTTTTACCCGCCGACGCGCAAGCATGGAAATGCCAACATGTGTTGGCATCTAATAGGAAGGAGACGCAGATGTACGACACCGATGTCCTCGTGGTCGGAGCAGGGCCGACGGGGCTAACCCTCGCCGCATCGCTGCTCTCCCGCGGTATCGCCACGACCGTGGTCGACCGGCAGCCGGCCGGTGCCAACACGTCGCGCGCCGCCGTGATCAACGCCCGCACACTCGAGGTGCTCGAAGGCCTCGACGTGGCCCGGCGGCTGGTCAAGGAGGGCGTGCAGGCCCCGCGATTCACGATCCGCGACCGCGCCCGCACCCTGATCCCCGTCGACTTCTCCGTGCTGCCGACGGCCTACCCGTACAGCTTGATGCTGCCGCAGGCCGACACCGAGCGCATTCTCCTCGACCGGCTGATCGAATTGGGCGGCAACGTGATTCGGCCCAAGACGCTGACCGCGACAAGCCAGGACGCCGACGGGGTGACCGCGGGGTTCGACGATGGCGAGCAGATCCGTGCGCACTACGCGGTCGGTGCCGACGGGATCCGCAGCGCCGTGCGCGAGCAGGCCGGCATCGGATTCCAGGGCGGCCAGTACGCGGAGTCGTTCACCCTCGCCGACGTCCAGCTGACCGGCGATGCGCCTACCGGCGAGGTCATCCTGTTCTGGGCGACGGCCGGCCTGACGGTGGTGGCTCCCCTGCCCGGCGGCATCCACCGCATCGTCGCGCCCGTGGCCGAAGCACCCGAACATCCATCGGTGCCATTCGTCCAGCAGATCCTGGACGAACGTGTCGGCAACGGCCGGATGGTCGTCACCGAGCTGATGTGGGGCTCACGCTTCCGGATTCACCACCGCGTCGCGGACACGTATCGGGCGGGCCGGCTGCTGCTGGCCGGTGACGCCGCACATGTACACAGCCCCGCCGGCGGCCAGGGCATGAACCTGGGCATCCAGGACGCCATCGCTCTGGCCGACGCGCTGGCCTCCAGGTCCGATTCCGCGCTCGATGCCTACAGCGCATCGCGGCGACCGATCGCGCAGCAGGTCGTCAGCCTGACCGACCGGCTGACGCGGTTGGCAACGCTGCCGCGAGCCGTCCGACCGTTGCGGAACGGCGCGATGACCGTGGCGGGACATGTTCCCGCAGTACGCCGTTCGTTGGCGTGGCGTCTCAGCGGCCTGGTGTACCGCTGATCAATTTCGCGCCCCGGCGTGTGCGGAACCACAGCACCGCAATCGCGAGTGTCGCCTCGATGGCCGAGATCGCGGTCGCCAGCGCCATGATCGACGACCCCTGCGCCATCACCATCGCTCCGGCGACGTGGTGATGCGACGGTGCCGGCAGGTGCACGGCGATCATCGCGAGGTTCATCAGTGCGACGAGGCACCACACGCCCGGCGTTCCGCGCCGCCACAGATCACGAGCGCAGTACAGGCACGCGATTATCATCCCCACCATGAGCACGCCCATCGCGACGTTGGCGGCGTGGCCCAACATCACGGCATGAAGACCGGCTGATCCCGCCGCGAGCACCGCACACGCCCGCCGTCCGACGACGGCAGACGTAGCAGACATCTCACTCCTCACACACGTACAGACTCGTCGAACGGACAATACTCATCCCTGCCGCTCAGATTTTTCCATCCTCCCAGCAATGGCCCCCGCCGGCAGCCCGAACCATTACTGGCCCGAGGCGTCGAGACCCAGCAGCTTGACGGTCTCCTCGCGCATCTCGACCTTGCGGACCTTTCCGGTGACGGTCATCGGGAATTCGTCGACGACATGGACGTAGCGGGGAATCTTGTAGTGCGCCAGCTTGCCCGTCGCGAACGTGCGAATCACATTGGCATCCAGCGGATCCCGCCCGGCTTTCATCCGGATCCATGCGCAGATCTCTTCGCCGTACCTCTCGTCGGGTACGCCGATGACTTGTGCATCTTCGATATCCGGATGGGTGTAGAGGAACTCCTCGACCTCGCGCGGATAGACGTTTTCCCCTCCGCGGATCACGAGGTCCTTGATGCGGCCGACCACATTGCAGTAGCCGTCCTCGCGCATCACCGCGAGGTCGCCCGTGTGCATCCAGCCGTCGGCGTCGACGGCCTCTCGCGTCTTGTCGTCGTCGCGCCAGTAGCCCAGCATCACCGAGTAGCCACGCGTGCAGAACTCACCAGGTTGCCCGCGTTCGACGACGTCGCCCGTTTCCGGATCGACGATCTTGACCTCCACATGCGGGTGCGCCCGGCCTATCGACGCCGTACGCCGCTCCAGGTCGTCGTCGATCAGCGTCTGACAGGAGACGGGCGACGTCTCAGTCATGCCGTACGCGATCGCGACCTCGGCCATGTTCATCTCGTTGACGCACCGCTTCATCACCTCCACCGGGCAGACCGATCCCGCCATGATGCCGGTGCGCAGCGACGACAGGTCACAACTGGCGAAGTCCGAATGTCCGAGCATCGCGATGAACATCGTTGGCACGCCGTATACAGCTGTGCACCTTTCCGATTCGATGGCGGCCAATGTCAGGCCGGGATCGAAACCGGGGCCAGGAATGACCATCGTCGCGCCGTGCGTGGTGCATCCCAGGTTGCCCATCACCATGCCGAAGCAGTGGTAGAATGGCACCGGAATACACAGACGGTCACCCGGCCCAAGGTTGATCAGCTCGGTGACAAAGAACCCGTTGTTGAGGATATTCCGATGCGACAGGGTGGCACCCTTCGGGAATCCCGTTGTGCCGGAGGTGTATTGGATGTTGATCGGCTCGGCGTTCGACAGGGCTGCCATGCGTCGGCGCAGTTCGTCATCGGTGACGGTTTCCGCGCGTCTCTTGAGGTCGCCCCAGTCGTCGGTACCGAGGAAGACAACGTTCTTCAATGCCGGCGCATCGGGGCGCACCTCATCGACCATGCATCGGTAGTCCGAAGACTTGAATGCCGTGGCCGAGACGAGGGTCTCGACACCGGACTGGTTGAGCACGTACGCCAATTCGTGTGTGCGGTAAGCGGGATTGATGTTGACCAGGATGGCGCCGATCTTCGCCGTCGCGTACTGCAGGATGGTCCATTCGGCGCAGTTGGGCGCCCAGATGCCGACGCGGTCGCCCTTGGCGATCCCGAGGGCCATCAGACCACGGGCCACAACGTCGACGTCGGCGTTGAGTTCGCCGTAGGTCCACCGGCGGTTGGCAACGACATCGACGAGTGCGTCGGCGTCCGGATCGGCCTTCACGGTCCGCTCGAAGTTCTCGCCGATCGTCTGCTCGAGGATCGGCGTGTGGGTAGGACCCGCGTCATATGAGTTCATCGTTCAGCCCAACAGATCCTCGTAGCGGTGCTCGGTAGGGATCGGCGTACCGGCCTGGTGGGCATCGTCTTCGCGCCGTCGCAGCTCAACGCGGCGGATCTTGCCTGAAATCGTCTTGGGCAGGTCGAAGAACTCGACCCGCCGCACCTTCAGGTACGGCGCGAGGTGGTCACGCGCGTATTCCATAATTTTCCTGGCTGTTTCGGCGTCGGCGGCCCACCCGTCGGCCAGCGCGACGTACGCCTTGGGCACACACAGCCGGGTGTCATCCGGCTGTGGCACAACGGCGGCCTCGACGACCGCGGGATGTTCGATCAACACACTCTCCAATTCGAAGGGTGACACCTTGTAGTCCGACGATTTGAAGACGTCATCGGTTCGACCGACATACGTGATGTAGCCGTCGTCGTCCCTCTGCGCGAAGTCGCCGGTGTGGTAGTAGCCGCCGGCCATCACCGTGTCGTTGCGCTGTGGGTCGCCGAGGTATCCGGTCATCAGGTTCAGCGGGTCGGCGCTCAGGTCAAGGCAGATCTCACCCTCGTCGGCGCGCTCGCCGGCGACCGGGTCGACAAGAACGACCGGCACACCCGGCATGGGTCTGCCCATCGAACCGGGTTTCACCGGCTGGCCCGGCGTATTGCCGACCAGCAGCGTGGTCTCCGTCTGACCGAAGCCGTCCCGGATCGTCAACCCCCACGCGCGTTCCACCTGGGCGATCACGTCGGCGTTTAGCGGTTCACCCGCGCCCAGAATCTCGCGCAGCCCTTCGGGTTTCGCGCCCAGATCAGACTGGATGAGCATGCGCCAAACCGTCGGCGGCGCGCAGAACGTGTTCACTCCGGCCCGGCGGAGCTGGCCGAGCAACGCGACGGCATCGAAACGGCTGTAGTTGTAGACGAAGATCGTCGCCTCGGCGATCCACGGCGCGAAGAAACAACTCCACGCGTGCTTGGCCCAGCCGGGCGAGCTGATCGCGAGGTGAACATCGCCGGGCCGCAAGCCAATCCACGCCATCGTGGACATGTGCCCGACCGGATAGCTGACCTGGGAGTGCTCCACCAGCTTGGGCTTGCTGGTAGTGCCGGAGGTGAAATAGACGAGCATCGGATCATCGACGGCGGTGCACGATGTGAATGGACCCGCCGAGCGGACCGTGGATGCCTTCGAGTAGCTGTGCCAGCCATCGATGGAATCGCCGACCACAATGCGTGTGTAGTCGCCGTCCACACCGGTGAACTTGAGCGTGTCCTCGGCATTGGCGATGACGAACTTCGCACCACCCCGGGTGATGCGGTCAGCGAGATCGGTGGGCCCCAGCGCGGCCGTCGTTGGCATGATCACCGCGCCGAGCTTGGCGACCGCGAGCATCGACTCCCACAGCTCAACCTGGTTGCCCAGCATCAGGATGACGCGGTCGCCGATGCCGACACCCAGCCCTGCTAGCCACGTCGCAACTTTGTCGGAGCCTTCGGCCATCTCCGCGAAGCTGATCTTCTGCTCGCTGCCGCCCTCTTCGACGAACCACAGCGCGGTGCGGTCATTGCCGCGGGCGATGACGTCAAACCAGTCGGTGGCCCAGTTGAACGCACCCGAGAGCTGCGGCCAGGCGAACGCCTCGACCGCCTTCTCATAGACGCCGATCAGATCGACCAGCTGGTCGCGCGCGCTGCGATACAGATCGGTGTTGCTCGCCATGGCCGATAGGATCTACGTCACACTAGTCGTCCGCTACCCCCGAAAGAGGGTGTTCGCCCGATGGCCGTCTCGCTGCTCCGTCCACGTGACGCGGACGCGCTGCGGGCCGAGCTGCGCCACATTGCCACAGCGTCGGGCCTGCCGATCGCGTTCGGCGGCGAGGTACACGAGGACACGTTGCTGCTCACCGAGTTCTTCGGCGCACGCACCGGAAGTATGCGCGGCCTGACTGTGCGGCCGAGTGCGGGACTGGGCGGCGCCACGGTCGTGGCCCGGCGCCCGCTCTCGGTCGCCGACTATCGCAATGCCGCGACGATCACCCATGACTACGACGGGCCCGTGCTCGCGGAGGGCATCCGATCGATTCTCGCGGTTCCCATCGTCGTGGCGGAGAAGTCGCGGGCGGTGCTGTACGGCGCGTACCGGTCGGCGGCACCGATCGGCGACCGAACCGCCGACTTGATGATCGCTTCGGCCCGGCGGCTGAGCCGCGAACTGCAGATTCGCGACGAGGTCGACCGGCGGCTGCGCATGCGAGACGCACAGATGGCCCATTTCAGCGACGCTGCGGCAAGCCCCGAAGAGATCCGCGAGGTGCACGCGGAATTGCGGCGCCTTGCCGCCGACGCCGACGCCGACGCCGCGATGGCAGACCAGCTGCGCACTCTGGCCGACCGGCTGGTCCGGGCAAGCAAATCCGCGACGACGTGCGCACCGCTGACGTCCCGCGAACTCGACGTCCTCGCTCAGGTCGCCCTCGGCTGTACCAACGCCGAAGCGGCGCAACGTCTATCGCTGAAACCCGAGACCGTGAAGAGCTATCTGCGCAGCGCGGCGGCCAAATTGGGCACCCACACGCGCCACGAGGCGGTGAGTAAGGCCCGCCGGTCGCGGCTGATTCCCTAACGACTGTCGCGGTCCCCGCCGGACCATGCTTATATGGCAATGAAGCCCTATGCCTGCAATTCCACCGAGAACGGGTAGCACCCCTTCGCCTCGCGATCACATCCTCTCCGTGGTGGCCGTTCACGGCGCCTTGACCAACGTGGTCGCGGAGGCGTCGCGGCTGATGATCGCGCACGCGCACGACAAGTACGCCGCACATCTCGATCAATATCGTGCGGAGCTGAACGTGGCGATAGGCGAGTTGGCTATGTGGCTGGACAGTTTCGGAGGTTGGGCCACCGTCGATGTGCGCCACGGCATCCAGCCGGCGGCGACTGACCAGCTGAGGGGAGGGGCCCACAGCTCGTATGAGGCGCGCCTGCTCACGGCGCGCGAGACGCTGAAGGCACGCCGCACCACTCTGCTTGGTGAGTTGGCCAATGCCCGGTCGGCCCTGCAGCGTGCTGGGCTGCCCGCCGAGGAAATCACCGCCTATCGCCGCGTGGTGCGGCTGTGGGCGGGTGAAGCCATCGACGTGGTGGCCAGCGTCCATCGGCTGACCCTGGCCGATCGCTACATCCGCCGCCTGGGGCGGCTCAACGCTGACAACGAGCAGGCCCTGCGCCGCGACGGAGCTCACCTCCTACGCGAGTGGATGCACGATCTGGAAGCCGTCGACCGCGACGGCGAGTTGGCGCTTGCCGAAACCTGCGGCTACGGCGAACTGGTCGAGTGGTATCGGGCGGAAGCGGTGTGAGCAGAATGAGGCATGTCCCGGATCACCCCGTTTCACATCGCGGTTCCCGACGCCGTTCTTGACGACCTGCAGGCCCGGCTCGCTCGCACGCGATGGCCGGAGGCCGAATGCGTCGACGACTGGAGCCAGGGCATCCCGCTGTCCTACACCCGCGAGCTGGCCGACTATTGGGCAGGTGAATACGACTGGCGCGCACGCGAAGCCGCGTTGAACAGGTTCGACCACTTCACCACCGAGATCGACGGTCTCGACATCCATTTCATCCACCAGCGGTCTTCTGACGACAATGCGTTTCCGCTGCTGATCACGCATGGCTGGCCGGGATCGATCGTCGAGTTTCACAAGGTGATCGAGCCGCTGACTACCTCGGGATTTCACGTGGTGTGCCCGTCGCTACCGGGATACGGCTTCTCCGGCAAGCCGTCGGGCATCGGCTGGGGCGTCCCGAAGATCGCCGAGGCGTGGGAGACGTTGATGGGCCGCCTGGGCTACGAGCGTTATGGCGCGCAAGGCGGCGACTGGGGCGCCGCGGTCACCACGCAGATCGGCCGCAACGGCGGCCGCTGCGCAGGGATCCACCTGAACATGCCGCTCGCCCAGCCGACCGGCAGCCTGGAGAATCCGACCGAGGAGGAGAAGCAGGCGCTGGCCCGCATCGGCTATTACCGCAAGTGGGACAACGGATATGCCAAACAGCAGTCGACCCGGCCGCAGACCCTGGGCTACGGATTGGTGGACTCGCCCGTCGGGCAGCTGGCGTGGATCGTCGAGAAGTTCTGGTCGTGGATGGACTGCGACGGCCACCCCGAGAACGTGCTGACGCGTGACGAGCTGCTCGACAACGTGATGGTGTACTGGGCGACCGCGTCGGCGGCGTCGTCGGCGCGGCTGTACTGGGAAAGCTTCCGCGTCTTCGCCGGCGGCGAGCGCGTCGAGCTGCCCACCGGCGTCGCGGCCTTTCCAAAGGAGATCCTTCGCGCGCCGCGGAGCTGGTGCGAAGCCGGCTACAACATCACGCATTGGACGCCGATGCCGCGCGGGGGGCATTTCGCGGCGTTCGAACAGCCGGAGCTGTTCGTCGACGATGTGAGGGCCTTCTTCGATACCGTGCGCTGATTTTCGAGTAGCGCACTACTCGTGAGCTCGTCGCGGGTTTCCAACACGCTGGGTGCCATGACGACACCCGATGACCAGGACTGGCTGCGGCTGGCCGACGACGTCTTCACTCCTCCAGACGAAGGTACGCACGTTGATTCTGAGCTGACGGCGCAGGTCTCTCGTCGCACTTTCGCACCCTCTACACAGTGTGAATCGGATTCGGCAAGCTAGGCCAGCGACTCCACCCAGGCGTGGTGCAGCGCGGCATACTGTCCGCCTGCGCGGCCGATCAACTCCTCGGGAGCGCCGTCTTCGACGATTCGGCCGTGGTCGAGCACCAGCACCCGGTCGGCGATCTGCACGGTCGACAGCCGGTGTGCAATCACGAGTGCAGTGCGATCCGACAGCACCGTCTCCAGCGCCCGCTGCACCATCCGCTCGCTGGGGATGTCCAGTGACGACGTCGCCTCGTCGAGGATCAGCACGGCGGGATCGGCGAGGAACGCCCGCGCGAATGCGACCAGCTGTCGCTGACCCGCCGACAGCCGTCCGCCGCGCTTGGCGACGTCGGTGTTGTAGCCGTCGGGCAGCGCATCGATGAACCTGTCCGCGCCGACGGCGACTGCGGCGGCACGCACTTCCTCGTCGGTGGCATCGGGCCTGCCGAAGCGGATGTTGTCGGCGACTGTCCCGTCGAACATGAAGTTCTCTTGGGTGACCATCACGACGTGGCGGCGAAGCTCGCTCTGCGCAAGCTCCCGTAGGTCGATTCCCTCGAGCGTGACCGATCCCGTCGTCGGGTCGTAGAACCGGGCGATGAGTTTGGCGATGGTGGTCTTGCCGGCGCCTGTGGTGCCGACCAGCGCGACGGTTTGGCCCGCCGGCACCGTCAACGAAAGATCCGGCAGCACTGGGCGTCCCGGGACATAGGAGAACTGCACGTCGTGGAACGCGACGTCGCCGCGGACCTTCTCGAGCGTGACCGGATGCGCTGGGTCCTTGATGCCAGGACGCTTGGCAAGCACGCCGGCCAGCTTTTCCAACGCCGAACCCGCGGATTGAAAGGTGTTGAAGAACTGGGAGATTTCCTGCATCGGCTCGAAGAACATCCGCAGGTACAGCAGGAACGCCGCCAGCGTGCCGATGGTCATCTGGCCGTGCAACACCCGGTAGCCGCCGTAGAGCAGCACCACGCCGGTGGTGATGTTGCCGACCAGCTTCACGCCGGGCATGAAGACGGCGAGCAGGCGGAAAGTCTGCTCATTGTCCTCGCGGTAGCGGTCGGCGATGTCTTCAAAGATCTCCTGGTTGCGCGGCTCGCGCCGGTACGCCTGCACCGCCTTGATGCCCGTCATCGTCTCGACGAACTGGACGATCACCAGCGCGGCGCTCTCACGCACCCTGCGATACGTCTTGGCGGACTCGTTGCGGAACCACCACACCAGCGCCACCAGCAGCGGGAATGCGGCCAGACACATCAAGCCCAGCCGAACATCAAGCGTGACAAGAAGAATCGATGTGCCGACGAGCGTGAGAACCGCGGTGATCAGGCTGTCGAAACCGGTCTCCAGCATGTCCTGGATGGCCTCGACGTCGTTGGTCGACCGGCTCACCACCCGCCCCGACGTGTAGCGCTCGTGGAAGGCGATGTCCAGCCGCTGGAAATGCTGGAACACGCGGCGGCGCAACTCCAGCAGCACCTTCTGCCCGATCCGCCCGGAGCGCTGCAGGAAGAAGATCCGGCTGATGGCCTGGATAACCACCACCGCGCACAGCACGCCGACGACGACCATCAGCGTGTGCGCCGAGCCGCCGGACAGGATCGGCGGAATGCCGTGGTCGATCCCGCGCTGGATGAGCAGCGGAACCGAAAGGCGTGAAAGGTTTTCCACCACCACGACGATCGCCAGCAAGGCAACGGTCACCCGGTAGGGCCGCAGCAGCGAGCCAAGCAGTGCGCGCGCCTCGCGGCGCAGCGGCAGGCTCTCGTCGATGGGCAGGTTGTCGTCTTGTTCGTCGTCGAGACGGCCGCGCCATTCTGTACCGGTGTGCCCATGAACGGTGGTCATCGGCGCTCAGCCTCCGACGTCACGAATCGATTCTTGTTGAAGGCAGCACGCGTCTCTTCCAATGCCTCTTGCTCCTCGTAGGTCTGATCGAGTCGCTTGCGGTCCTCGTCGTCCTGCCATGCGCAGCTGCGCTCGGCGCGGTCATCGAGTTCGTCATCGGCGGCCAGCAGGTAGCGGTATTGCGGGACGTCGGCCAAAAGCTGTGCGTGCGTGCCGATGTGGGTGATGGTGCCATCCTGCAGCAGGGCCACCTTGTCGGCGAGCAGGACGGTCGACGCCCGGTGCGCGACCACGATGCCCGTCACCGAGTGCAGCACCCGGCGCAGCGCCTCCTCGACGACCGCCTCGGTGTGCACGTCGAGCGCCGACAGCGTGTCGTCGAGCACAAGGATCTTCGGCGCCGCCAGGATCGCCCGCGCCAACGAAAGACGTTGCCGCTGCCCGCCGGACAGGCTCATGCCCTGCTCACCGATCCGGGTGTCCAACCCGAACGGCAGGTCGTACACGAACTGCGCCGCGGCGATCTCGATGGCCTGCTCCAGCTGCTCATCCGTCGCGTCAGGATGGCCCAGCCGCAGGTTCTCGGCGACCGACATGGAGAACAGCGTCGGGTCTTCGAACGCGGTGGCCACTGCCTTCCGCAGAGCAGGTAGCGACAGCTCGCGAATGTCGTGACCGTCGATGCGAATCGAGCCCTCGGTGACGTCGTACAGCCGCGACAACAGCGCGGCCAGCACCGACTTCCCCGAGCCCGTGCAGCCGACGAGCGCCAGGGTCTCTCCCGGTTCGACGGTGGCGTTGACGTGGCGCAGCGCCCAGTCATCTTCCCGAGCCGCCCGGTCATCGACATTCGACCCGGCAGCGTCGGGGAATCGGAAGCCGACGTCGACCAGCTCCAGACGCCCGCCGCGGGGTGCCTGGTGTTGTGGACCGTCGGTGATTTCGCGTGGCGCGTCGAAGATTTCGGCGATCCGGTTGGCCGCCGTGAAGGACTCCTGCGTCATCGACAGCAAAAAGCCCAGCGACGCGATCGGCCACACCAGCGACAGCATCATCGTGATGAACGCGACGAGCGTGCCCATGGTGACATAGCCGTGGCCGGCAGCGTAGGCGCCGAACCCCAGCACCACGATGAGGGTGAGGTTGGGGATGACCTCGAGCAGTGTCCAGAACTTCGCCGACACCGACACCCGGCTCACCTGGGTGTCGTAGAGGTTGGTGAGCTGCTCGTCGAAGCGGTCGTAGGCGTACTGCTCGCGACCGAACGACTTGACCACTCGCACGCCGAGCGCGGACTCCTCGACATGCGTTGCCACATGGCCGGATTGGTCCTGCGCGAGTCGCGAAAGCCGGGTGTACTCCCGCTGGAAGTGCAGCACCGTGAGCGTGATCGGCACGATTGACACTACGACCACGACGCCCAGCGGCCAGTACATCGCCAGCAAGATCGCAGTCACCACGGTGATCTGAAGGACGTTCAGCAGCAAGAACACCATGCCGAATGACATGAACCGGCGAATTGTGCTCAGGTCGTTCATGATTCGCGATAGCAGCTGCCCAGATTGCCACTGGCCGTGAAACGACATCGGCAGGATCTGCAGCCGCGCGTAGAGGTCCTTGCGGATGTCGGCTTCGACGCCCATCGTCGCGCGGGCGACCAGCCAGCGGCGGATGAACCACAGCACCGCCTCGGAGACTCCAACCCCCATCGCCGCAGCTCCGAGCAGCCACAGCCCGCGCTGATCCTGATGCCGTACAGGGCCGTCGATGACAGCCTTGGTCATAAGCGGGATCGCCACGGTGGCAACGAGGCTGACGATGGCGACCAGGACCATCGAGATCCACCGCACCCGGTAGGGCATCAGGTACGGGAGCATCCGCCACAGGTCCGAGCTGGCGCGTCGGTGCTTGGGTGGCGGTGCGATGGCCGGCGCTGAGCGCAAGGCATGATCTACGGCTTCAACCACTTAGTCCATCTTCCCATGACCGGCAAGCGGTTAACCGTCGCCAAATGGCGCAAGTCGGTCATGAGCTCACCGTAAAACCTCAACAATGGATGAGGTCAACGGCTTCCCGAGCGGGTCGTCAGACGATGCCGAAGTACCCGAGCACTCCCGCCGCGCCGACCACGATCAGCGGATTCGTCTTCGTGAAGATGAAGATCGCCGTGCAGATTGCAGTAAGCGTGTAAGCCCGCCAGTCGTGATCGGCCGCTCGGCTCATCACCAGCGAGGTCGCCATGATCAGGCCCACGGTCAGCGGCGCGAACCCCTTTTCGACGGCGTAGCGCAGCTTCGACTTCTGCGCCTTCTGCCAAAACAGGGTCACGACATACATCAATGAGGCGGCGGGCATGATCATCGCGACCGTCGCGATCACGCCGCCGAGGATCGCGCCAGGGACTCCCCCGGCATGAAGCCCGGCGCCGTAGCCGACCAGCGTCACGATCAGGATGCTCGGCCCCGGTGCCGTCTGGGATATGGAGAATATGTCGGCGAATTGACTATCGGTCATCCAGTGATGACTCCTGACCGCCTGCATGTGCATTTCGGGCAGCACGGCGTTTCCGCCGCCGATCGACAGCAGCGACAGCGTCGCAAACAGGGCGGCGAGCGACAGGTATGTGCTCACGCCGCACGGTCTCTCGGCCAGGCCCATACCAGGCTGAGCGGCGCAACCAGCAGCAGAGCCAATGGCAGCGGCCAGCGCAACACGCCGTTCAACAGGAACGCGGTGAGGAACAACAGAACCGGCACCACTCCGGTCAGACACTTGCGGCCCGTCTGGATCACCATGGCCAATGTCAGCGCGACGGCCGCCGCCGACGCACCATGGAGGACGCCCTTGACCGCGGGCTCCTCCTTGAAGCGGAAGTAGAAGTAGCCCATCACCAAGACGATGATCACGGGCAGCAGGCACAAGCCGAAGAGTGCGGCGCCCGCGCCGAGCAAGCCCCGCATTTTCGAGCCGGCAAATACCGCCATGTTGACCTGATTGGCACCGGGAAAGATCCGGCACATCGTCATCGCGGACAGAAATTCTTCTTCGCCCATCCATTGCTTCTCGACGACGAGCACCTCCCGCGACCACGCCGACAGGCCGCCGCCGAACGAGGCCAGCGCGATGTGGTTGAACGTCCAGGCGAGCTCGACAAGAGAGACTTTCTCGCGCGGCGGGTCCAACTCGCCCTCGCGCGGTGGGTCAATCTCACTCATGCATGAGGTCGTGGTCGTGCGGGAAATCGTCCTCGACGTGGTGGGTCGCTTGGAGTGGATCGGGCGCCTCGTATTGATGCGACAGTTCCCAGTCGCTGGTGAAGACTTCTTTGAGCCGCGCAACGGCGGCCGCATCGTCAATCGTGATGCCCAATTCCCGCCGCAGATCGAACGCACTGCGATCGATGTTCATCGACCCGACCAATGCCTGCGCATCGTCGACGATGATCAACTTGGCATGGACCCGCAGGTTCTTCTGCTTGTGCACCTTGGCCCCGAAACGCCTTAACGTGCGCAGCGACGCGAACGTGTCAAGAATGTCCCACTCGCTGATCCCGTGCTTACCGCCACACAAGACGTGCACCTTGACGCCCCGATCGGCGGCTGACGCCAGCCGCTCGAGAATTACCGCGTCGACATACTTGGGGTGCTGGACGTCGATTCGTTGGGTCGCAGTGTCAATGAATTGCGCCATGTGATAGCGCGAATTGGAGTTGCTCCACAGCAGCCCCTCATATGCAGAGCAGACCCAATCGCGATGCTCCCAGTCGGCGTTGAATACATCGACGATCTGGGCGACGTGATAAGGGTTCTCGGTGATGATGCCGTAGTCACGGGTGAGTGTGAAATACTTCTCCATGAGATTGAACGTCGCGACCAGTGCGGCTTTCTCGTCGACCACTACCGACTTTTCGTGTGTGACGTAGAAGTTCGGATTCGACCACTGCACGGCTATCCCGGCATTCTGGAATTGCTCGTATGTCTCGTCGTTCGCTCGATCGCCCCCGGACCGTGCGGGGTTGAGCATGACCCGCACGTCGACACCGGCTTTCTGCCGGTCGATCACCGCTGCGATCAGACTCGGTTCGGTGAATGTGAATTGCTTGATCAAAAGCGAATTTTCGGCTGAATTGATGAATTCGCGGACCGGTTCCACGCCGTCATCGGGCTGGACAATCAGGCGCGTGGAGAACGGGTGCATAATTGCGGGATGCTAGCACCGCGTCAATATCATCGCTTTGCTATCGCGGGAATGTTCAACTCGCCGTGACACAGCCGGGATCTGACCGCCGCTGTACCGATGCGGGGCGGGTCTCGCGCCTGTCACATCTGCGGCGGCGGATCAGGCAAGATTGCGTGCATGGACAGTAGTGCCGCTTCTCCCCGGGTGCTCGTGGTCGACGACGATCCAGACGTGCTGGCGTCGCTCGAACGCGGACTGCGGCTGTCAGGGTTCGACGTCGCAACGGCCGTCGACGGCGCCGAGGCACTGCGCAGCGCGACCGAGACTCGGCCCGACGCGATCGTGCTGGACATCAATATGCCGGTGCTTGACGGCGTCAGCGTGGTGACCGCGCTGCGCGCGATGGACAACGACGTGCCGGTGTGTGTGCTGTCGGCGCGCAGCTCGGTCGACGACCGGGTGGCCGGGCTGGAGGCCGGGGCCGACGACTACCTGGTCAAGCCATTCGTGCTGGCCGAGCTGGTCGCTCGGGTCAAGGCACTGCTGCGCCGGCGCGGTTCGACGGCGACATTCTCCTCGGAAACCATCTCCGTCGGTCCACTCGAGGTGGACATTCCCGGTCGGCGCGCCCGCGTCAACGGCGTCGACGTCGACCTGACCAAGCGGGAGTTCGACCTTCTCGCCGTGCTGGCCGAACACAAGACGGCGGTGCTGTCGCGCGCGCAGCTGCTCGAACTCGTATGGGGCTATGACTTCGCCGCCGACACCAACGTCGTCGACGTGTTCATCGGCTACCTGCGCCGCAAGTTGGAGGCCGGTGGGGCTCCGCGGCTTTTGCATACCGTTCGCGGCGTGGGGTTTGTGCTAAGGACGCAATAGTCCGATGAGCTTTCTGTCGCGGATCTTCCGGCGCACCCCGTCACTGCGGACCCGGGTGGCATTCGCGACAGCCATCGCCGCGACGATCGTCGTCGGCATCGTCGGCGCCGTGGTGTGGATCGGCATCACCAACGACCGCAAAGAGCGGCTCGATCGTCGGCTCGACGAGGCGGCCGGGTTCGCGATCCCGTTCCTGCCGCGCGGGCTCGGCGAGATTCCCAAGTCACCGAACGACCAGGACGCCGTGATCACGGTGCGCCGCGACGGCAAGGTCACCTCCAACTCCAAAGTGGTGCTGCCCGAGTTGCCCGCCGGCTACGCCGACACCTACGTCGACGGGGTGCGCTACCGCGTGCGCACCGTCGAGCTGGCCAACCCCGATCCGATGAGAGTGGCCGTCGGCGCCACCTACGACGCCACCATCGCGGACACCAACAACCTGCACCGGCGGGTGATCATCATCTGCTCCTTGGCAATTGGTGCCGCGACCGTCGGCGCCTGGCTGCTCGCGGCATTCGCGGTGCGACCGTTCAAGCGACTGGCGCAGCAGACCCGGTCCATCGACGCCGGAGCGGAGGCACCCGATATCGACATCCGCGGCGCGACGGAAGCCGTCGAGATCGCCGAGGCGATGAAGGGCATGCTGGAGCGCATCTGGAAGGAACAGGACCGCACCAAAGCCGCGCTTACGTCGGCCCGCGACTTCGCGTCGGTGTCCGCCCACGAGCTGCGTACGCCGCTGACCGCGATGCGCACCAACCTCGAGGTGCTCTCGACCCTGGATCTGGGCGAGGAGCAGCGCAAAGAGGTGGTCAACGACGTCATCAGGACTCAGTCCCGCATCGAAGCGACCCTGGGTGCGCTAGAGCGGCTGGCGCAGGGCGAACTGTCGACGTCCGACGATCATGTACCGGTCGACATCACCGAGCTGCTCGACCGCGCCGCCCACGATGCGATGCGGGTCTACCCCGACCTGGAGGTCTCACTGGTGCCCGCGCCGACGATGATCATCGTCGGATTGCCGGCGGGGCTGCGGCTGGCGGTGGACAACGCGATCGCCAACGCCGTCAAGCACGGCGGGGCGACGCGGGTGCAGCTGTCGGCGGTCAGCTCACGAGCGGGTGTGGAGATCGCGGTCGACGACAACGGCGTCGGTGTACCCGAAGAGGAGCGCAAGCTGGTGTTCGACCGATTCTCCCGCGGGTCGACGGCGTCGCACTCCGGCTCGGGGCTTGGCCTGGCGCTGGTCGCCCAGCAAGCCGAATTGCACGGCGGCACGGCCACTTTGAAAGACAGCCCGCTGGGCGGCGCACGGCTGCTGCTGCAGCTGCCCGGCCCGCGCTAGTGTCCGCGAGCAGACGCAAAAGTGCCCTATTTCGCGCAAAAACAGGCAGTTTTGCGTCTGCTCGCGCAGGTTAGCGGGTGGCCAGCAGGTCGATGACGAAGATCAGCGTCTTGCCGGACAGGCGATGCCCGCCGCCGGCCGGGCCGTAAGCCTGTTCGGGCGGGATGACGAGCTGGCGCCTGCCGCCGACCTTCATGCCGGGGATGCCGTCCTGCCAGCCCTGGATGAGTCCGCGCAACGGGAACTCGATGGACTCGCCGCGGTTCCAGGAGCTGTCGAACTCCTCGCCGGTGTCGTACTCGATGCCGACGTAGTGCACCTCGACGGTGCCGCCCGGTACTGCTTCGGCTCCGTCGCCGACGACCAGGTCTTTGATCACGAGGTCGGTGGGGGCGGGTCCGTCGGGAAACTCGATCTCTGGCTTCGTAGTCACCGCGCTCACGCTAGTCGGGCAGACTGGAGTCGTGGCTAGGGACGAAGACATTCTCGCTCAGGTGAACAAGTTGGTCGCCGAGGAACAGGAGCTGCGGAGCCAGCTGCAGCAGCATGAGATCGACGAATCCGATGAACACCAGCGATTGCGTGCGATCGAAGTGGCGCTCGACCAGTGCTGGGATCTGCTTCGGCAGCGCCGGGCACTGCGCGAGACCGGCGGCGATCCCCGCGAGGCCCGGGTACGCCCGGCCGACGAGGTCGAGGGCTACCTTGGCTGAGCGGTGACAGAGCCCGACGTCGTCATCGTCGGCGGCGGGCACAACGGTCTCGTCGCCGCGGCCTACCTTGCCCGCGCCGGACGCCGGGTGCAGGTGCTGGAGCGGCTGGACCATGTCGGCGGCGCCGCGGTGTCCGCGCACGCATTCGACGGCGTGGACGCGCGGTTGTCGCGCTACTCGTATCTGGTCAGCTTGCTGCCGCGGCGCATCGTCGACGATCTCGGTGCGCGAGTGCGGCTGGTGCGGCGCCGTTACTCGTCCTACACGCCCGATCCCGCGACGGCCGGGCGGACTGGTCTGTTGATCGGGCCGCAGTCCACGTTTGCAGCCATCGGCGCGGCGGACGACGAGGCCGGGTTCACCGAGTTCTACCGCCGCTGCGGCATTTTGACGTCGCGGCTGTGGCCGACACTGACCCAGCCACTGTGCACGCGCGATGAGGCGCGACGGCATGTCGGCGATGACGCCACGTGGCGGTTGATGGTCGACGAGCCGATCGGGCATGCGATCACCACGGCAGTCGGAAGCGACCTCGTGCGCGGTGTGATGGCGACCGACGCGTTGATCGGCACGTTCGCCCGCACCGACGATTCGTCGTTGCGTCAGAACGTGTGCTTCCTTTACCACCTGCTCGGTGGCGGCACAGGCGACTGGGATGTCCCGATCGGCGGCATGGGGGCGGTCAGCGGTGCACTGGCCGCCGCGGCAGCCGGATATGGCGCTGAAATCATCACGGGCGCAGAGGTTTACGCCATCACGCCGGATGGCGAGGTGCGGTACCGCCACGGCGATATCGACCATCGGGTGCATGCCGATTACGTGTTGGCCAATGTCACCCCGGCGGTACTGGCGCGTCTGGTTGGCGAACCGGACCCTGAGCTGGCACAGGGAGCGCAGGTGAAGGTCAACCTGATGCTCCGGCGATTGCCGCAACTGCGCGACGACACCGTGACACCGGAGCAGGCGTTCGGCGGCACGTTTCACATCAACGAGACGTTCAGCCAACTCGATACGGCCTACACCCGCGCCGAGCACGGCGTGGTTCCAGATCCGCTGCCGTGCGAGATCTACTGTCATTCGCTGACCGACCCGACGATCCTGTCGGAGCGATTGCGCGACGAGGGTGCACAGACGTTGACCATATTCGGGCTGCACACACCGCACCGACTGATCGCGTCATCCGACCTAGACCGCATGCGTGACTCGCTCACGTCAGCGGTGCTTCAGTCGCTGAATTCGGTTCTGGCCGAGCCTATTCAAGATGTGTTGATGGAAGATGCGTCAGGCCGGTTGTGCATCGAGGCCAAGACGACGGCGGACCTGGAGCGGTCGCTGGGCATGACGGGCGGCAACATTTTCCATGGGGCGTTGTCGTGGCCGTTCGCCGAGAACGACGAACCTTTGGACACACCGGCGCGGCGCTGGGGCGTGGCGACCGCGCACGACCGAATCCTGCTGTGCGGCTCGGGATCTCGACGAGGCGGGGCCGTATCGGGTATCGGCGGGCACAACGCGGCGATGGCGGTGCTGCAGAGTTAACCGCTCGCGCGCTAACTAGCGCCGAGCTTGGCCAGAATCGCCCGCAGTTGCTTCAGTTCGGCCTCGTCGAGCGCGACCAGGACATCGGGCGCTGGATCGTCGATCGCATCGATCGTGCGGACGATCTCGCGACCGGCATCGGTCAGCGATACAACTTTGCAGCGGCGATTGGTGGGATCAATTTCGCGCACGACGAGCCCACGACCTTCTAAGTCGTTGACCGCGACTGTGGCCGCAGGCGCATCGATGGTCGCGGCGTGCGCCAACTGCTTGACGGTCATCGATTGCCGACTCAGCCGCTTGAGGATGCGAATCCTGCTGAACGGCAGGCCTGTCTGTTCGACGACCGCGCGCTTCCACCCGTCCCGGTTGTCGATCACCAGCGAGGCGATCGCCCGCCAAACCTCGTCGGCCAGACCACTACTTGACATCGGCGCCCTCGAATCGCACATTCGGCCCGGCCACCAGCGGGGCGAGCCGCTCCGCGGAGCGCAGTGCCCGCGCCGACGTGGAGAAAACAGCGAGAGCGAGGATCACCACACCCAGTCCCGCACAGATCAGCCAGAGCGCCCTGGCCGCGACAGCAAAATCCACGCCTGTCGTGGCCAACGCCGATCCCACCACCGAACCGCACAGCGCCACACCGACGCTCACGCCGATCTGGCGGCTGGTTGAGGCCACCGCTGAGGCGGCGCCGGCCCGGTCCGTCGGCATGCCGCTGACCGCCGCGTTGGTGATCGGTGCATTAACCATCGAGAAGCCGATACCGAAGACGGCGAAGATCGCCAGCAGCTGCCACACAGCGGTGGTCGCAGTCAGCCGGGTGAGCATCAATGTCGCCCCGGTGATCAGAGTGCCGGCAATCAGTAGCGACGGCCGACTGCCGAAGCGGCCGACCAGCCGACCCGATAGTGGCGAAAAGATCAGCGCGCCAACCGCAACGGGCAAGTAGATCAGGCCGGTGTGCATCGCCGAAAAGCCCCGTTCGCTCTGCAGATACAGCGACATGACGAACAGGAATGCACCCCACGCCGCGAACGCACACACCGCGATCATCGTCGCTGACGCGAACGGGATGCTGCGGAAGAAGCGCAGGTCAATGAAGGGATCGCGGCGGCGCGACTCGTAGCGCAAGAAGCCCACAAAGGCCACTACAGCGACGACAGCCACCGCAACGATGCGGGGATCGGTCCAACCCCTTACGGGACCTTCGATCAACACGTATACGGCGCCGAACAGGAATGCCATGCCCAGCCCCTGCCCCACTGGGTCCACGTCGCGCATCGTCACCGACCGGGATTCGGGAACGAAGATGGCCGTCAACAGGATCGCGGCCGCACAGATCGGCAGGTTGATCCAGAAGACGACTCGCCAGTTGACGAGCTCGATCAGCGCTCCGCCGACGATTGGACCGAGCGCCATGGAGATGCCGACGACGCCGCCCCACACACCGATAGCGCGGGCGCGTTCGACCCGGCCGGTGAACACTTGCGTGATGATCGACATCGCGACCGGGTTCAGCATCGAGCCCCCGATGGCCTGCAGCATGCGCGCGAGGATCAGCATCTGAATGTTGGGCGACAGGCTGCACAGCAACGAGCCGAGCGCGAAGACGATCAACCCGATCTGAAACATGCGCCTGCGCCCGAACCGGTCTGCGGTCGCGCCGGAGAGCAGCAGCAGCGACGCCAGCACCAGCGTGTAGATGTCGATCACCCACTGCAGTTGCGACGCCGTCGCATGCAGGTCGGCCCGGATGTTCGGAATGGCGACGTTGACGATCGTCGCGTCCATCGACACGATCAGCAGGCTCAGGCAGCAGGACACCAAGATGATGGCCTTGCGCCGAGCACTCAGGTGCCCCCGCGAAGCTGGGAACGACCGGACGACAGTTTCATCCACACAACCATTGTGAAACTACAACTGTCTGCCATGCAAGGCGCATTCCGGTGGCGCTCACGACAGCGCGTGGGCCCACGCGGGGAAGGGGTTATCGGCCGTCGATGGCGGCGTAGTCGCGCTCGGTGTACCCCGTGTAGATCTGGCGCGGACGGCCGATCTTGCCGCTGCCGTCCTCGTGCATCTCACGCCAGTGCGCGATCCAGCCGGGCAGCCGCCCGACCGAGAACAGCACGGTGAACATCCGGGTCGGGAAGCCCATCGCGCGGTAGATCACGCCCGTGTAGAAGTCGACGTTCGGGTACAGCTTGCGCTCGATGAAGAAGTCGTCGGTCAGCGCGACCTCTTCCAATGCCTTGGCAATGTCCAGCAGCTCGTCGTCGCCGCCGAGCTTGCCGAGGATCTTGTCGGCCTGCTCTTTGACGATGCGTGCCCGCGGGTCGTAGTTCTTGTAGACCCGGTGGCCGAAGCCCATCAGCTTGACGTTGTCTTCCTTGTTCTTGACCTTCTTGACGAAGTCGTGCACGTCGCCGTCGGCCTGCCGGATCTTCTCGAGCATCTCCAGCACCGCCTGGTTCGCGCCGCCGTGCAGCGGGCCCCACAAGGCGTTGATGCCGCCCGAGATCGAGGTGAACAAGTTGGCCTGCGACGAACCGACCAGCCGCACGGTCGACGTCGAGCAGTTCTGCTCGTGGTCGGCGTGCAGGATCAGCAGCAGATCCAAGGCCCGCACGATCTCGGGGTCCACCTCGTACGGCTCGGCGGGAAATCCGAACGTCATCCGCAGGAAGTTCTCCACCAGGCTCAGCGAGTTGTCCGGATACAGGAACGGCTGCCCGACCGACTTCTTGTACGCATACGCCGCGATCGTCGGCAGCTTGGCCAGCAGCCGGATGGTCGACAGTTCGACCTGCTCGTCATCGAACGGGTCGAGCGAATCCTGGTAGTACGCGGACAACGCGTTCACCGCGCTGGACACCACTGGCATCGGGTGCGCGTTGCGCGGGAAACCATCGAAGAACCGCTTCAGGTCCTCGTGCAGCAGCGTGTGCCGCTGGATCTGGTGAGTGAACTTTTCGAGCTGGTCCTTGGTCGGCAGCTCACCGTAGATCAGCAGGTAGCTGACCTCGATGAAATTCGACTTCTCGGCCAGCTGCTCGATCGGGTAACCGCGGTAGCGCAAAATCCCGGCGTCGCCGTCGATGTATGTGATGGCGCTCTTGGTCGAGGCCGTGTTGACGAAGCCTTCGTCAAATGTCGTATAGCCGGTCTTGGCCAGCAACGAACCCAGCGCGAAGCCGTCAGCACCTTCGGTAGCGTGGACGACGTCCAAGTCAAGCTCGCCACCAGGGTATTTGAGAGTGGCGTGCTCATCCTTTTCGGCCACGGGGATCCCTTCTTCGTTGCAAGGAATGCGGAGTCTGCCCTACAAAAGGTAGTCGCATCGGCGCAGTCGTGCCCGCGGGGGGGCGGTCAGTTGCTCAGACCGGCTGCCGAACGTCCTCGATTACGTCCACGAACTGCGAGTACGCGCTGTCCACACGGGCGACCAGCTCATCGATGGTCAGATTTTCCCAATCGGTGTTCGCTCCCAGGTCGTCCTGGGCCGTCATGATGATGGCCGCCCACACAGTGGAGATCAGTTTCACTCGCTGATCCTCGACCGCGACTCCAATCCGTTTGGCCAGCGCCATGTTCGCCGGGTGGGGCCGAAATTCCGAGGAGGCCTGGCGCAGTGCAGGCGAAGACATGATGATCCGCACGGCCGCGAGGAGTCGCTCGGGCGTCAGTCCATTCGCCGGAGCTGTCTTGGTGCTGCGGTACATGCCCACATACGCCCGATACAGCGCTTCGAGGTGGTTGATATCGGCTGGCTGGCGTTCCAGTTCGGCGGCGGCCAACTCGACGGTATCGTCGATCAGCGCCAGCATTACGGCCTCTTTGGTGGCGAAGTAGCGGCTGAACGTGCGCGGTGAGACGTCGGCGACCGCAGCGATCTGGTCGACGGTCGTGCGCTCGAATCCTTGACGGTTGCACAGCTCGACGGCTGCGTCCACCAGCGTGGCGCGGGTGCGCTGTTTCTTGCGTTCACGCAGGCCGAGCGCCGGCTCCCCCCTTACTTCAGCCACATTTCGGAGCCTAACGCGGCAAGTTATGAATTGAATTAGAAACTGGCAAGGCCAGACATTTGGCGTTGCTCACACTTTGTCACCTTCGGCCACCCTGTAACGCACGAATGCCGGCACGACCAGTGCGGCGATGACCACACCGACCACCACCAAGACGCCACCGCCCGCCGCTGCCACTGTGGTGCCCACCGCGGCAGCGCCCGCGCCGTGTACGGCGTCGGCGAGCCGGGGGCCACCCGCAACGACGACCGTGAACACTCCTTGCAACCGGCCGCGCAAGTCGTCGGACGCCGCCTGTTGCAGGATCGTTGACCGAAACGCCGCCGACACCATATCCGCGCCACCACCAATGGCCAAGAACGCCAACGCAATCCAGAACACCGTTCCGGCCGTTCCATGCGCCAGTCCGCCGGCCACACCGAAACCGATCATCGCCATGCCCCACACCACGATCGCGACCACCACGGCCAAGCCTTGGCGGCGGATCCGCGGTAGCCAGCCCGAGAACACCCCGCCCGCGACAGCACCCGCCGACATCGCGGCGGCCAGCAGCGCCATCGTGGTGCCGCCCTCGATGGGACCTCCGAAACTGAGATGCGCCATTTCCGGGAAAAGCGCCCGCGGCATGCCGAAGATCATCGCGATCAGATCGACGACGAACGACATCAACACCACCTGGTTTCCGGCCAGGTAGCGAAAGCCGTCCAGCACCGCAGCGAATCCCCAACCGGATTGCCCCTGCCCGCCATTGGTGGGCGGCATCGGCGCGAGGCGGAACGTCGCCCATATCGGCGCGATGCACGTGACGGCGTCGATCAGATAGAGCGTGGACAGATCGACCCAGCGCAGCATCACGCCGGCCAGCAGCGGCCCGACGATGGCGCCGAACTGCATGACGGTCATGTTCAGCGAATTGGCGGCCGCCAGCTGGTCGCCGGGAATCATGCGCGGTATCGCTGCCGCCCGGGTGGGGCTGTTGATCGCATAAAAAGCCTGCTGCACCGACAGCAGACACAGCACCACCCAAACGTTGTTGAGCGACAGCGCGGCCTGCAACCACAGCAGCACCGATGCCACGGCCAGCCCGCACGACGCGATGATCAGCAGCAGCCGCCGGTCCATCGCGTCAGCCCATGCGCCACCCCATAGCCCGAACACGATGAGGGGCACGAGCGCGAAGATGCCCGCGAGCCCGACGTAGGCCGAGTTCTGGGTGAGCGCGTAGAGCTGCACCGGCACGGCGAAGATCGTCAGGTTGCCGCCGATGACGGTGACGATGCCGGCCAGCCACAACCGCCGGAAATCCGGTGCGCGCAGCGGCGTGGTGTCGGCGAAGAACTTCCGCACTACGGCTGGAGCCGCTCGACGCGGCTCGGTTGTGATGCCGGCTCGCCGGCTTCGAAATGCACGCGAATCCTGTTGTGCACCCGGTTCTCCCGGCCCTGCCAGAACTCGACGACCTCCGGCGCGATCAGGTACCCACCCCAATTCGGCGGCACCGGCACATCCTCGACGTCGGCGAATCGTTCTGTCACGTCGGCCAACTGTTCCAGCAGCGCAGCTCGCGAGGCAATCGGTTTTGACTGCTGTGACGCCCACGCACCGAGCTGGGAACCGCGGGGCCGTTTGGACCAGTAGTCGGTGGTCGCCTCGGCCGACACCTTCGTCACCGGCCCGCGCACGTGGACCTGACGGCCCAGCAGAAACCAAGGGAATGTCGCCGACGCGTACGGATTGGCCGCCAGGTCCTCGCCCTTGGCCGAGTCGTAATTGGTGAAGAAAGTGATGCCGGTGCCGTCCACGCTCTTGCACAACACGGTGCGGGTCATCGGCCTTCCCCGCTCGTCGACCGTTCCCACCACCATCGCGTTCGGTTCGGCCACACCGGCGCGCTCGGCGTCGGCTAACCACTTGCGCAGCAGCACAACCCAGCCATCGGCAAGCCAATCGGCATCCAGGTCAGGGCTGCCATCCTTCTCGACGGACCCGTACTCGACCCGCATCCTCGCCAGGTGTTCGTCATCGCGAGTTGCCACGCGATCACGCTACGCTCCGGCTGTTCGCCCGTTGGTTACCGACCGATAGACAGTGCGCGGAAGCAGGGTGCGAGAATCGGCCCATGACTGCTGTACCGGAAGACTTTGTCGAGGGTCTCGAAGGCGTCGTGGCCTTCACCACCGAGATCGCCGAACCAGACAAGGACGGCGGAGCGCTGCGGTATCGCGGCGTCGACATCGAAGATCTGGTCAACCAGCAGGTCACCTTCGGGGACGTGTGGGCGCTGCTGGTCGACGGCAAGTTCGGTCACAGCCTGCCGCCCGCCGAGCCTTTCCCGTTGCCCATCCACAGCGGCGACGTCCGCGTCGACGTGCAGGCGGGGCTGCCCATGCTGGCGCCGATCTGGGGATATCAGCCGCTCCTCGATATCGATGACCAGACCGCCCGCGAGCAGCTGGCGCGGGCGTCGGTGATGGCCCTGTCGTATGTGGCGCAGTCCGCGCGCGGCATCTACCAGCCCGCTGTACCGCAGCGCAAGATCGACGAGTGTTCGACCGTGACAGCGCGATTCATGACGCGATGGCAAGGCGACCCCGACCCCAAGCACGTCGAGGCCATCGACGCGTACTGGGTGACGGCGGCCGAGCACGGCATGAACGCCTCGACGTTCACCGCGCGGGTGATCGCGTCCACCGGTGCCGATGTCGCGGCCGCGCTGTCGGGCGCCATCGGCGCGATGAGCGGCCCGCTTCACGGCGGCGCCCCGGCGCGGGTGATCCCGATGATCGAGGAAGCCGAGCAGACGGGCGACGCGCGCGCGGTGGTCAAGGGCATCCTGGACCGCAACGAGAAGCTGATGGGCTTCGGTCACCGCGTGTACCGGGCGGAGGATCCGCGGGCCCGGGTGCTTCGCGCCACCGCCAAGCGGCTGGAAGCGCCGCGCTACGAAGTTGCCGCCGCGCTGGAGCAGGCCGCGCTGGCCGAACTCCGCGAACGGCGCCCGGACCGCGCGATCGAGACCAACGTCGAGTTCTGGGCAGCTGTCATCCTGGACTTCGCCCAGGTGCCGGTCAAGATGATGCCGGCCATGTTCACCTGCGGGCGCACCGCCGGCTGGAGCGCGCACATCCTCGAGCAGAAGAGGCTCGGCAAGCTGGTTCGCCCCGCGGCCATTTATGTCGGTCCGGCACCGCGCAGCCCCGAGGCAGTCGAGGGTTGGGACCAAGCCGTCAAGTCGTGACTGCGCCTTCCGACCCCGTCGCGACATTTGCCTCGGCGGCAAGGAGTTTCGCGGATCTCGTGCACCGCATCCCGGCGACAGCGTGGGATGGGCCCGGCCTCGACGACTGGGATCTGCGCTCCCTGGTGGGCCACGCGTCGCGGTCGCTGATCACGGTCAGCACCTACCTCCAGACGGCCGCCGAACGCGAAGACATCACCACGCCGCAGGAGTACTACGCGCGGGTGAATCCCTCGACCCTCGGCATCGATCCGGCGGGGATCGTGGAGCGCGGCCGTCAAGCCGGCCGCGACCTTGGAGACCGCCCGGGCGACATGATCGACGGCCTGGTTTCGCGGGCACTCTCGGATCTCGCGGACAGCGGTGATCCGTTGATCGCGGTCATCGGCGGGGCGGGGATCCGGCTGCACAACTATTTGCCGACCCGGACGTTCGAGCTGGCCGTGCATGGGCTGGATATTGCTCGCGCCGTTGACATTCCACTCGAATTGCCGGCCGATGTCGTCGAGGAGGCGACGGCGTTGGCGGCGCGCATCGCCGCCGTGCAGGGCCACGGCCAGACGGTGCTGCTGGCGTTGACCGGCCGCAGTGAGCTGCCCGCGTCGTTCTCGGCTGTCTGAGTTCATCTTCTTGTCGGTGCCGTGGTGTTGCATGGGCCTTGCCGATGAGATTCGCCCCTCAGCGTGGTCTATACGGGGGAGCCCATCGGGTCATATCCACCAACGAGGAGATCATCATGGCCATTGAAGTGCAGCCCGCCCTGTCCCCGCACCTGTGTGTCGACGGCGCCGCCGCGGCGATCGACTTCTACGTCAAGGCGTTCGATGCCGTTGAGCTGGGCCGGGTTCCCGGGCCCGACAGCAAGCTGATTCATGCCGCGCTCCAGATCAACGGGTCGACGGTGTTGCTCAACGACGACTTCCCCGAATACAACGAGGGCAAGTCGTCCACACCGACCGCGTTGGGCGGCACACCGGTCACCATCCACCTCACGGTCACCGACGTCGATGCGAAGTTCCAGCAGGCACTCGATGCCGGCGCCACCGTGGTCGCTCCGCTGGAAGATCAGTTCTGGGGTGATCGCTACGGCGTTGTGCGTGACCCGTTCGGCCACCAGTGGTCGCTGGGCCAGCCGGTGCGCGAGGTCAGCATGGAGGAAATCGCCGAGGCGACGAAACAGATGCAGTAAGGCAGCAGCTCCTACACGATGTTCGGGATGTAGGTCCCGAGCAGCTCCACGGGTAACCCGTTGGCGGTCGTGATCTGCTTTATCGCCGAAATACTGGCCGTCCTCGGGGTGCGCTCGAGTTCGGGTGTCGTCGGGTCGGATCCGTAGAGCCCGAACTCGAGGTCGTACCCGTTGGACCACTCGAGATTGTCGACGAATGACCAGTAGGTGTAGCCGCGAATATCCATGCCGTGCGCGATCTGGTCTTGTACGACCGCGATGTGGTTGACGATGTAGGACGGCCGCTTCGAATCGTCGTCGTCGGCGATGCCGTTCTCGGTCACCCACAACGGCTTTCCGTACGACGCCGCGACGTCGAGAACCTCGCGGAACCCACCCGGATCGGTCGGCTGGTTGAAGTCGCTGCATGTCGGCGAATCGGCCGAGCACCGCACCGGCAAGCCTTGCAGGAACGGGAATCCCGGGATCGGCGCGAAGCCGAAGCCCTGCATCGGTTGTGAGCCGTAGTACTGCACGCCCATGTAGTCGACCTTGTTCGTGAACTCGGGGTGCACCTCGCCGGCCTGTTTGACGCCGTCGAAGTTGGCGTCGACCCAGCCGTCGATGACCGCGTTCGGGAACCAGCGGTTGTAGTAGCTGTTCCACGCGTCAGCCGCCTGCGCGTCCAGCGGGCTCACCGGGTTGGCCGGCCGCGCCGGGATCATGTTGTTGGTGAACCCGACGAACGCCGCGGGCTGACCCGCCGTTGCGACCGTCGTGTCCCACTTGTGGATCTCGTCGTATGCGGCGACGTGCCCCTTGGCCTCGTTGACGAGGAAGGTCGACGCCAGGTCGGGCCGGATCACGCCGGGCGGCCAGTTCGGCAGCAGACCCGGAATGGCGAGGAACTCGGTCAGCACAGGAGGGAACGGCTCGTTGAGCGTCGCCCAGTTGTCGACCTGATCTCCGTACTTCCACGCCACGTATGCGGCGTACTTCTCGAATTCGGTCGGCGTGCTGGGCGACAACCATCCGGCGGCCTCAACCGGCAGGCCCAGCTGAATCAAGGGCCGCGCAGTGATCGGGTCGTGCACCCATGTCGGCAGCGTGAAGTGGTTGACGGTGATCAGCGGTTCCAGTCCGTGTGCGCGCAACGAGGCGAACACGTCGCGGTAATGGGCGACCTCATCCTGATTGGCCAACGCGTCCAGTGCCTGCAGATCGGCGAGGCTCACGCCGCCGCCTTCGTCCGAGATGTCAATGGATGCCGTGGAATTCGGGAAGATTCGGCTCCACTCGATGCTCATCCGGAACGTGTTCACGCCTAGGTCGGTTTCGGCCAGCGCTGCGTCCGAGTCGTAGTTGACGTAGGTGCCCGGTCCGTTCTCCGGCACGCCATGCGTGATTCCCAGGGCCTGGTTGATCGGGTCGTGCACCCACCTGTACCAATCCGAATTCGGATCGACGGGTGAACCCGGTCCACCCTCGGCCTGGAAGCCGGCGTGGGCCACACCCCAGTGGAAGTCGGTCGGGAATGACAGGTCGACGCCGGGCACCTGCGCGACGTTGACGGTGATGGTTTGTGCGACCGCGTCGCCGCCACCGGGATTGAGGAAGTTGCCCAGTATCGGCACGAATTTGAGCAGCCCAAGCGGGCCATGCACGTGCAGGCCGGCGGCCTCGTCGCTGACGACAACCGTGAACTGATCGGTCCCGCCGACCGCGGCCATCGCGTTCATGGGCCGGTAGGTGAAGTTGCCGTCCTCGTCGACCTCGACGGTTCCGCCGTTCAGTGGCCTGCCGATGACGGTGTAGGTCAGCGGGTCGCCGTCGGCATCGGAGGCACCGATGTTGCCTTTGACGACCGGGTCCCCGTCGGCGTCGAGGCTTTGGGTGTTCTGCGCCGGGTTGTAGGTGATGGTCGGTGACTCGTTGAAGAGCTCCCGACGCACCCATGCCAGCAGCGTCCACAGCGAAGGATCCGTGGGCGCCGCGGGAGCGCCTGCGCCGAATGGGGCCAGGACCGCGTTGACGACGCTGGACACCAGTCCGCCCACGTAGGTCACCAACGTGAGCGGATCGTAGGCAGTCGGCCATGGCCGCAAGCTCGGAACGGTCGGCGTGACCGCAGCCGTCGTTACTGCGGCAGTGTCGGCTGCAGATGAAAAGGTCTGCGCTGTAAAGGAACTCACCGGCATCGACTCGGACTTTGGCGCAGGGTCAGTGGCGGGCTGCGAATCGATGTCGACTTTGACCTCGACGGCGTCGACCTTGCTGTCGGGCGGCGACGGTGTGGCGGCCTGCGCCTGCGTGTGGGACGACTTGTTGGTGTCCGCCGGCGCGACGGGTTCGGTCTTCTCGTCGGCTTTGGTCTCTGTGGATTCGCCGGTCGTCGAGCTGGCGTGGGCGCCGCCGGTGCTCACCACGACACCGGGTGGTGCTTGCGTGGTCGTCGATCCCGTCGACGTCGACACGGTTGTGGAACCGGACGGCGGCTCGGTGGTGGTGGACGCGGTGTCCTTGGCGGATTTCGCGGATTCCGACACGGGAGTGCTTGTCGACGACTCCGCCGACGGCGTTTGCGATGAGGACGAGTCCGCAGACGACGTGTCGGGCGTATCGGCCCACGCGATCCCGTACCCATGCCCGGTGACCACCGCAACCCCGACTCCCAGCGCCACAGCCAAACCCCCGACCCGACCGACGTACGCCGCTGCACTCATGCACATTGCATACGCGCAGGCACCCGAGGCTGTGTCAATTTAGGGAAAGTCGCGATAGTTCGTCGACCAGCGTCACTCGTGCGCCACGGCGAACGTCCGGTCGTTTCCAACGGCCGGTCCAATCGGTTTCCAACCTACGTTCGGCAACATCGCCGGCATGACTTCACCGCAATCGAATTATTCAGCCGGCCAGGCACCAACCCCGTCGCCGGGAGTTGACGCGGCGGGCCGTCCCCTGTCCGACAAGAGCAAGCTGACCGCTGGGCTCCTGGGAATCTTCCTCGGAAGTTTCGGCGTAGGCCGCTTCTACCTCGGCTACACGACCATTGGAATCGCCCAGGTTGCTGTTACTTGGCTGACCCTCGGGATCGGTGCGATCTGGCCGTTGGTTGACGCTGTTCTCATCCTGGTCGGCAAGGTGCCCGACGCACAGGGCCGAACCCTCCGCGACTGAGGAGAAGTTGGCAGCGATGCTCGAAACCAAGACAAGGACGGTTCTCTTCGCCGGTGCCCTCACCCTCGGCCTGGCGGCCTGCTCGAGCGGACCGAGCGTCGTCAGCAAGGACGACGTAGTCGGCCAGGTCACGTCGAAGATGACCGACGCGGCCGGCAACAAGCCCGAATCAGTGACTTGCCCGCAGGATCTCAAGGCCGAAGTCGGGGCGACGATCGACTGCCAGATGAAGGTGAAATCGCAGACGTTCAACGTCAACGTGACGATCACCAGCATCGCCGACAACAAGGCCAACTTCGACATGGTTGAAACGGTCGACAAGGACCAGGTCGCCAGCACCATCAGCGACCGCCTTGCCCAGCAAGTACACCGTCCGGATTCGGTGACCTGCCCCGATAACCTAAAGGGCGTTACGGGCGCGTCGCTGAGATGCGAGCTAACCGATCAGGGCCAGACCTACGGCATGACGGTCACGGTCACGGACGTCGTGGGCGGAGACGTGAACTTCGACTACAAGGTCGACGACCAACCCACATAGAACCCAGTTCAACGGCGCAAGCGAGCCTCTCACGGGTAACCAGCAGACGTGCACAGCGTTCTGACGGTCGATACACAGCTAGTTCCAGGGTTAATGGCCTGCGTCCCATGGAGATTCACCTAGCCCGCCGACTTTGCACTCCGCAGGTATCGTCTCACCGAACTGAAAACCTTTGCTGAGGGTCGGGTGAGATGGTCGAGTACTTCCTGTCGGGCGCCGTCGAGGCCCGCGTCGACGGCGCGCGTGCAGCGCTCGGCGGGCCGAAGCAACGCTGTGTACTGGCAGTGCTGCTGGCCGACCATGGCACGGTCGTCAGCAACGACCGGCTCATCGATTGCGTGTGGGATGACGGGCCGCCACCGAAGGCGTTGGCGTCGCTTCGCTCCTACGTCACCAATCTGCGTCGAGCGCTGGACACAGGTACCGCAGTCGACAGTGCCCAGGGCAAGCGGGTGGAGTCGCGCCCACACGGCTATCAGTTGAACCTGCTCGACGGCGATTCGGTCGATTTGCACCAGTTCGAAGCCCTCGTGTCTGCGGGCCGGGCCGCCCTGATCCGCAGCGATCCCGCCGGCGCCGCCGGCATGCTCGGCGAGGCATTGGCGTTGTGGCGCGGTGATCCGTTCGGCGAGTTCGCCTATCGCGATTTCGCGGCACCCGACGTCGTCCGGTTCACCGCGCTGGGGACTACCGCGATCGAG
>NZ_DATENY010000113.1:0-45419 GCF_035274705.1 Mycobacterium sp.
TCGAAGAGGACGTCCACCCGATCGACGTCCCCTATCCGGTGTTGTGGCGCAACCTGACTGACGTCGTCGCCCAAGTCCTTGAGGCACTCGGCGAAGATCCGCGGCTGGCACCCGCGCCGGTCCTGGAACGCCAGGCCGACCAGCGCTCCGATGAATGGGTGGACCGTTATCGCGCGGACGCCGAGAGGGAGGGACTACCGACATGACGACAGTCGAGACCAACTTCGACACCCTGCATGTCGACGAACTCCGGCTGCTCGAGGCCGAAGCGGTTCACATCATCCGCGAGGTGGTGGCCGAGCTGGAACGGCCCGTGCTGCTGTTCTCGGCAGGCAAGGACTCGATCGTGCTGCTGCGGCTGGCGGAGAAGGCATTTCGGCCGGCTGAGCTGCCCTTCCCCGTCATGCACGTCGACACCGGTCACAACTTCGATGAGGTCATCGAGTTTCGCGACCGCAGGGTCACCGGCCACGGCCACAAACTGATCGTGGCGTCGGTGCAGGAGTCGATCGACAGCGGTCGCGTGCCCGACCCCGGTCCAGGCGCCTCCCGCAATCGCCAGCAGACCCGCACTCTGCTCGACGCCTTGGAGGCGGGCGGATTCGATGCGGCCTTCGGCGGCGCCCGCCGCGACGAGGAGCGCGCCCGCGCCAAGGAACGCATCCTGAGCTTCCGCGATGAGTTCGGCCAATGGGACCCGCGTTCGCAGCGACCGGAGCCGTGGTCGTTATACAACGGCCGGATCAAGAAGGGCGAGCAGGTCCGGGTCTTCCCGCTGAGCAACTGGACCGAACTGGACGTCTGGCGCTACATCGAGCTGGAAAACCTTGAGCTGCCCTCGATTTACTTCGCTCACGAACGCGAGGTGTTCGAGCGCGACGGCATCCTGTTGGCGGTGTCGGACTACGCCTCGCCGACCAACGGCGAGACCGCCGCGGTCGAATGGGTGCGCTACCGCACGGTCGGTGACCTGACCATCACCGGCGCGGTCCGGTCCACCGCCACCGAGATCGAACAGGTGATCACCGAGATCTCCGCGGCCACCGTCTCCGAGCGCGGCGAAACCCGCGCTGACGACCGCACATCGGCGGCGGCCATGGAGGACCGCAAGCGCGAGGGATATTTCTGATGACCCGTCAGCTATTACGCATCACCACCGCAGGCTCCGTCGACGACGGCAAGAGCACGCTGATCGGCCGGCTGCTGCACGACACCGACAGCCTGCCGCTCGACCACCTCGAAGCGGTCACCGACGAGGAAGGCGTCGCCGACCTGGCCGCGCTGTCGGACGGTCTGCGCGCCGAACGGGAACAGGGCATCACCATCGACGTCGCGTACCGCTTCTTTTCCACCGACGCGCGCAGCTACATCCTCGCCGACACACCTGGCCACGAGCGCTATACCAGAAACATGTTCACCGGCGCGTCCAACGCCCATGTCGCTGTCTTGCTGGTCGACGCGCGCGCCGGCGTGTTGCGGCAGACGAACCGCCACGCGCGCATCGCAAAGCTGTTGGGCATCACGCATTTCGTCGCCACGATCAACAAGATCGACCTCGTCGACTTCGACCACGCGCGATTCACCGAAGTGGAGGACGAACTGCGTCAGCTCGCCGCCCGTCTCGGCGGACTCGACATCACGGTCATCCCGATCGCCGCGAAGCTCGGCGACAACGTCGTGCACCGATCCGACAACACGCCCTGGTACCACGGGCCCACCTTGCTCCAGTATCTGGAAGGCGTCGAACTGACTGCGCCACAACCAGAGCCGAACAAGCTGCGACTGCCGGTGCAGTGGGTGTCGCGCCCCACGGTCGATCAGCGCCGACGCTACACGGGCAGGCTCTCGGCGGGAACGCTCAAGGTTGGCGATCCGGTGCTGAGCCTGCCCTCGGGCACTCGGTCGACCGTGACTGTCGTGGATGCGCTCGACGACGACCGCACGACGGCCGTTGCACCGCTTAGCGTTTCGATCGAATTGGCCGACGACATCGACGTCGGGCGCGGGGACGTCTTCGTCAGCGACACCGACGATGCGTCGCTGCCCGTGCTGGCGCGCGAGCTCGATGCGACGGTGTGCTGGTTCCGCGACAGCCCATTGCGTGCCGGCGATCGGTTAGCCCTCAAGCAGGGCACACGAACCGTGCGTACCACCGTTCAGGCACTCCACAGCAGGCTCGATCCCGAAACCCTCGACGAGCTCGACAACCCGGTCGAGCTGGTACTCAATGACATCGGCTCGGTCACTCTGCGAACCAGCTCCATCGTCGTCGCTGACGCGTACGCCGACAACCGTGACAGCGGCGCGTTCATCCTCATCGATGAGACCACCAACGACACCGTCGGCGCCGGCATCATCACCGAGCCCCGCGAGGTCAAGCCCGGCGTGCAGACCCGCAACGACGTCCGCTGGCATCCTTCTTCACTGGACCGCGACTACCGCTGGACGGCCACAGGTCAGCGCGGGGCCACGATATGGTTCACCGGCTTGCCAGCATCAGGCAAGTCGACGATCGCGGTCGCGGTGGAGAGGGCGCTCGTCGAGTCCGGTGAGGTGGCCTACCTCCTGGACGGCGACAACATCCGGCACGGGTTGTCCGACGATCTCGGCTTCTCGGCGGGTGATCGAGCCGAAAACATCCGCCGCGTAGGGCATCTCACCCGTCTCTTCGCCGATGCCGGTGTAGTGGCGCTCGCGTCCCTGGTTTCTCCCTTGAAATCCGACCGTGAAATCGCTCGCGCGCTCAACAACGCGGCAAGGCTGCCGTTCATCGAGGTGTACGTGGCCACGCCACGCGAGGAATGCGAGAAGCGGGATCCCAAGGGGCTGTACGCGCGTGCCCGCGCCGGCGAGCTCAAAGGCCTCACCGGTGTCGATGCGCCCTACGAAGCGCCCGAGAACGCCGATCTGGTGCTCGACACCACCGGGGCCAACATCGACCAGCTCGTCAAGCAGGTGATCGACCAGCTGGACCAGCGTCGCGGCATCTAATTCACCTGGGCCACAACGAATATCCGGCGGAACGGAAAGAACGTCTTACCGTCGGCCCGCGTCGGGTAGGCCGCGTCAAGCATCGGAATCAGTTCGTGGCGGAACTGTTCCCACTGCTCGTCGGACAGGCGGCTCCTCACCGGTGTGAGCGCGGTCCCGGTGATCCACTCCAGGACGGGATGCTCACCGCCTAGTTCGTGGATGTACGTGGTCTCCCATGCGTCGACGCTGCAGCCGGCGTCGGTGAGCAGCCCCGCGTATCCCGACGGGGATTCGACCTGACCTTCACGAAACGGGAAGTCCGCCAACGGTTCCAACCATGGATCGCGCCGAGCGAGTTCGCGGACCGCCCGATGCGAAGGAGCATCGAAGTTCCCCGGCACCTGCACCGCGATCCACGAGCCGGACACCAACTGGTCCGCCCAGCGCAACAACAGTTCGGCGTGCTCGGGCACCCACTGCAGGGTGGCGTTGCTCACCACGACGTCGGTATCCGGTTGCGGTGTCCATGCCCGCACGTCGCCAACCCGGGCGTCGACGCCGCGTTCGCGGGCGGCCTTGACCATCTCCGCTGAGCTGTCCAACGCCTCGACGACGGCGTCGGGCCAGCGCTGCGCGAGGCTGACCGTGAGATTGCCGGGGCCGCAGCCAAGGTCGACGACCCGGCGCGGATTCTGTGCTCCGACGCGGGAGAGCAGGTCGAAGAACGGGCGGCCGCGATGGTCGGCAAAGGCCAGGTAGACGTCGGGGTTCCACATGACGCCAGTGTCGCACCCGCCATCAAACTCACAGCGGCTTGACAGCCGCGGCACAGGCTGGGGGCCAGCAAAGACCGGCACCGTAGGCGTGTGATTGCCCTCGTCGACGCATCCGCCGTAGCCGTCGACCCGGCCGCACCCACACACACCAGCCACTGGCCGCGGTGGGCGTTGGCTTCGCTACTGACGGCGACAGCTCTTCTGTATCTGTGGGACCTCTCGGCCAGTGGCTTCGGCAACACCTTCTACGCCGCCGCCGCCCAGGCCGGCTCACAGAGCTGGTCGGCATGGTTCTTCGGGTCGCTCGATGCCAACAACTTCATCACCGTCGACAAGCCACCCGCCTCCGTCTGGGTGACGGGATTGTCCATGCGGTTGTTCGGCGTGAACAGTTGGTCGGCGCTGGCACCACAAGCGCTCATGGGCGTAGCGGCGGTCGGCATGGTGTATGCCACAGTCCGGCGGACGTTCACCGATCCGACCGACGGCGCGGTCGCGGGCCTGCTGGCCGGCGCGGTGCTGGCATTCACACCCGCCGCGGCGTTGATGTTTCGGTTCAACAATCCCGACGCGCTGCTGGTGCTGCTGCTGACAGTGGCCGCGTATTGCCTGGCGCGTGCGGTGCAGTCCGCGTCGTGGCGGTGGCTGGTGCTGGTCGGCGTCGTGATGGGCGGCGCGTTCCTGACCAAGATGCTGCAGGGCTTCTTGGTGCTGCCGGCGTTCGGGCTGGCGTACGTGCTTCTCGCGCCGACGTCGTGGCTCAAACGCGCACTGCACCTGCTCGCCGCGGTGGCTGCATTGATCGTCGCGGCAGGCTGGTGGGTGTCGGCTGTGCAGCTTGTGCCTGCGAGCGCACGGCCCTACATCGGCGGTTCCGCCGACAACACAGTCCTCGATTTGGCGTTGGGCTACAACGGAATCAGCCGCATCCTGGGGCACCACCGCGAATCGCTCGGCGATTGGGGAGGTTCGGGTGCGCAGATGTTCGGCGGGCACGCCGGACTAGAACGGCTGTTCACCGGCGAGATGGGCAACGAGATCGCCTGGCTGTTGCCGGCGGCTTTGTTCGCAATCGCGTTCGGAATCCACCTGACACTGCGCCGGCAACTCGGCCGTATGCAGTTGTGCGGGTTGGTGATGTGGGGCGGCTGGCTCGCCGTGACCGGTGTGGTGTTCAGCTACATGGGCGGAATGGTCCACCCGTATTACACGGTCGCGCTGGCACCGTGTATCGCCGCGATGGTTGGCACAGGCGCGGTGTGGGCCTGGCAGCGCCGGACAATCTGGGACGGGCGCTTCGCGATGGCGGCGATGGTCGCGTTGGCGACGGTATCCGCCGTAGTGATATTGCACGGCAACCACTTTGGTCCATCGTGGATCGGTGGGTTGATCGGTGCAACGTCGGTCATCGCCGTCGTCGGAGTTCTGTGGCCGAGGCCAGGGATCGTCGCGGTCATCGTCGGAGTAGTGGCCGCGCTGGCCGGCACCATCGCGTTCTCCATCGCAACCGCATCAACGGCGCATCAGGGCTCGATCCCGTCCGCGATTCGGCCGACGAAGGTGACGGGCGCCTGGATGGGCGACGAGGGCACCAATGGTCAATTGGCCAGCCTGCTTGCGGCCACCCACACGCAGTGGTCGGCCGCCACGAACGGTTCGCAGTCTGCGGCTGCGCTCGAAATCGCGTCCGGCACGTCGGTGATGGCGATCGGCGGGTGGAGCGGGGATCCGGTACCCACATTGCAACAGTTCATCGACGATGTGCATGCCGGCAGGATTTCCTACTATGTCGAGGCGGGACGCCGCACGAATCATGGCGAGGTTGTGCGCAGCCCTCTCCATAGCGGGTCGCACACCCGCGAGATCGCCGAATGGGTTGCCCAGCACTATTCCGGCACAGTGATTGGCGAATCCACCGTTTACCGATTGGCCTGACTTCCCGGGTTACCATCGAATTGCCTTATCCCGGTGAGAAAGGCCGACAATGCCGTCCGATGCCGCTCCGGTAGATCCGCCGATCCCAGTTCCCGACGTTACCGGTGCCGACGCGAGCGCTCGTGGCCTGCCCCGCCGAATCGACCTCACGCTGCGGCAGCGGCTGATCGTCGATTCCTCAGCGGTTGCCGACATCGCGCTGCGCACCGCGATCGCGTCACTGGTCGGAGCGGCGATGCTGCCGCCGGTGATCACCGCGGCGCTGCGGCGTTCGGAATCCCGCACTGAGCGTGACCATCTGAAGTACTATGCGGAACTCGCCAAGGCGCAGGATCCCACCGTGTCGTTCCCGGCGCCCACGTCGGAACCGCGAATCTCGTCACGGCCGGCCAATCCCGTCGCTGAATGGATGGCCAAGGGCCGGGTGCACAACATCCGGTTCAACAGCAGCTTCGAAGCAGTCAACCCGGCGCTGCGCGGGCAGTGCCACGGATACCTGCGCAACAACATTGTGCGCGCACAGCATTGGGTGCACGACGACGGACCGCATCCGACCCTGTGCGTGATTCACGGCTTCATGGGCTCGCCGTACCTGTTCAACGGCCTGTTCTTTTCGCTACCATGGTTTTTCCGCTCGGGCTACGACGTCTTGCTGTACACCCTGCCGTTCCACGGACCTCGAGCCGAAAAAGGTTCACCGTTTTCCGGATACGGGTATTTCGCGCACGGGTTCGCCGGCTTCGCGGAGGCGATGGCACAGGCGGTGCACGACTTCCGTTCGCTCGTCGACTATCTGGAGTTCACCGGTGTCGACCGGGTTGCGCTGACGGGCATGTCGCTCGGCGGCTACACCTCGGCGCTCATCGCGTGTGTCGAGGACCGTATCCAGGCAGTGATTCCGAACGTTCCCGTCGTCACTCCGGAGAAGACCGCCGACGAATGGTTCCCCGCCAACCAGGTTGTGCGCTTGCGCAACATACTTGCCGATACGGATGACGAGCTGGCGACTGCGGCCTCCATGTACCACTCACCGCTGAACTACCCACCGCTGGTGCCCAAGGACCGCAGGCTGATCATCACCGGGCTGGGAGATCGGCTGGCGCCGCCACAACAGGCGGAGTTGTTGTGGGAGCACTGGGACCGATGCGCGTTCCACTGGTTCCCCGGCAACCACATCCTGCACGTAAGCCAGCCGGACTATTTGCGCCGGATGACCCGATTCATGCGCGGGTTCATGTTCGAATGAGTCGGTTCGTCGACAGCGGGCTGAGCGCGGTGAGCGCGGGCCCGTGCCGTCCCCGCAGCGGCGTCCGTAGGTCGTGGAAAGTGGGACTACTTCTTGATTGCGCTGACCAGGCTGATCTTGCCGCTCATGACGCCTGCATCGGAATCGGCCTCGGGAATGGGGCGGCCGGCCGAGTTGAGGTAGCTACTCAATGGCGTGGCGGTCGCATCCCAACCGCGTTCCGTTAACCACTGGTCGGCAGGAGCGTGCTGCTCGTTGTAGGTAAGCGTGAAGAAGTTGCTCCCATCGGCGGTTTCATACCCGCCGTCTTCGCGCCTGGCCGCGTACAGCTCTGCGTCAAGGGGCACGGTGTCCTCGACCGCGACGTGGCTGCCGGACGCCGCAAGCCCGTCAAAACCGGCGAACAGTTGGGCCTGGGCCGTGCCAGGCAGGTAGATCAGCAGCCCCTCGGCGATCCACGCCGACGGCTTGGATGCGTCGAAGTCGTTGTCGCGCAGAGCCTGTGGCCAGTCATCGCGTAGGTCGACGGCGATCTCGCGGCGCTCTGCCGACGGTGTGGCGCCGTGCTGACTCAGAACCTCCCGTTTGAATTCGAGTACCTGCGGCCGGTCGAGTTCGAAGACCACGGTCCCGTCCTGCCAATCGAGCCGGTATGCCCGCGAGTCAAGGCCCGCCGCGAGCATCACGATCTGGCGCACGCCTGCATCGGCTGCCGCGCGGAAATAGGTGTCGAAGTACTTGGTCCGCGCTCCCTGGTAGTTCACGAAGTACTTGCCGAACTCCGTCGTGGTAAGGGGAATATCGGTGGGCTTGCCGTCGAGCACTTCGGCCCACATGCCGCCAACGGCCCGGCAGAAGACCTCGGCATAGGGATCGACGGCAAGTGGAGACGGCTTCTGCGCCTCCAATGCTCGAGAGGCGGCGACGAACAACGCGGTCGCGCCGACGCTCGTATGGATGTCCCAGGAGTCGTTTTCAGTACGCACCTACGCGTTTATACGCCAACATCCTGACAGTCGAACGGTTGGCACACTCGACACATGACCCAACCGTGGAACATCAACATCCACTACGACGGCAAGATCGACACCTCCGTCGCACGCGACGCAAAATCCGCCCTAGACGTCGGCTGTGGAGACGGATTCCTAGCAGCACGGCTGGCGCGCCGCATACCGCATGTCGTGGCAATCGATATCGACGCGCCGGTATTGGAGCGGGCGCGCGAGCGCTTTCCCGATGCACCCGTCGCGTGGACGCACGGCGACTTCCTGACGGCAGGCGACGAGCTGGGCAGTTTCGATGCCGTGGTCTCCAACGCCAGCTTGCATCACTTCCCTGACACCGGGATCGCGCTGCGACGACTGCGCGACCGCGTGCAGCCTGGCGGAACCCTTGCGATTGTGACGTTTGCCCGACCCGGTTTGCGCGGATTACCTTGGGCCCTGGTCACATTAGTCGCCCGTGGAGTCGCGATCCGGCTGCGCGGGAAATGGGAACACAGCGCCCCGACGGTATGGCCGCCACGAGATACCGTCGCCTCGCTACATCGTCACGTACGCGCGGAGCTACCAGGTGCACAGTTGTCGCTACTGCTCTTGGGACGCGTGTTCATCCTCTGGCGCGCGCCGGCCACCTAGACCAGCGGACGGCCGGCGCGGATCCGCCGGTCGAGGTCCTTCAGCAGCACATTGAACGGGAACTGCCGGATGAACCGCGGCATCAGATGGTTCACCGTGCGCAACACGGCGATCAGCCGATCGAACCGGCGCTGCTTTGCAGCGTCCCACGGCAGCCGCATCTCCTCGCGGAACCGTTGCGGCAGAAAGCCCGTCGTGATCAACAGCGCAGCGGCTTCCGACCACCGCTGCAGCGGGCCAGGCAGCGTGACGCCACGCACCCTGGACGCGGCGATCGGATACAGATACTCCCGAACGGTGTCGTCGATGTGCACTTTGTCCACGGCGTCCTGCCAGTACCGGTCAAATGCGGCCCGGTCGGCGGGCCACATGTCCTCCGGCACTTGAAGAGTGGTGCCGAGTGCCATCCCCTCGCGATAGTGGCGCTCGGCAGACTCCTCGTCCATCTCCCCGACGAACGTCCGGTATACGTCGACCGCGCCCTTGTACAGGCACGCCCCCACCCAGAGCTGCAGATCCTTGTCGAATGCGTGGTACTTGACGGGGCTTTCGTCGGTCGAATACACCTGCGCGTGTGCGCGGTTCACCGCACGCCGGAACGCGGCCTTCTGTTGGTCAGTTCCGTTGGTGGCGACCGCGAGATAGGTGAAGGTGGTGCGGGCCCGCTTGATCGGGTGCCGGTCGACCCGTCCGCTTTCGACTCGGCTCTCCAGGACGCCGTAGCCGACGCCCGGCTGTGCCAACTGCATGATCACGTTCGCGGGCCCAGCCAGCAGTGCCACACCCATCAGGCCGTCACCGAAGTCTGCGCCTCGTCGTGAAGACGCTGGCAGCGTCGTCGCGGCCTCATTCACCGGACGTTCGACGATCGTCATTGACCCACCTGTCGATAAAAGTGAGAACGTCTGTTTCCAGATATATTGCACTTGTGCTGACCGCGGTGTCAAGATTGACGCGATGGCTCAAGTGCGGCCCTACCGCGGCGTCGAGGCGGCCGATCGGCTGTCCGACCGTCGCCGCCGGTTCCTCGAAGCGGGCCTGGACATCCTCGGATCGGAGACCGACCCCTCCGAACTGACGGTGCGGGGCATCTGCCGCCAGGCCGCGGTGTCATTGCGGTACTTCTACGAAAGCTTCACCGACAAGGACGATTTCGTCGCGCAGGTGTACGACTGGGTGATTGCCGACATCGCGGCCACCACGCAGGCGGCGGTGGCGGCCGCGCCTCCGAAGGAGCAGAGCACGGCCGGTATGGCCAACATCCTTCACGCCATCGCCGCCGATCCCCGCGTAGGACGCTTGTTGTTCAGCTCTCAGCTGTCCAATTCGGTTGTGCTGCGCAAGCGCGCGGAGTCCTTCGCGTTGATGGCGATGTTGACGTTCCAGCATGCGGGTGCGTTGGGGGCCCAAGGCAATGAGCGCACCAAAGCGTTCTCACACTTCGTGGTCGGCGGCGTGACCCAGACCATCACCGCGTGGCTGGCCGGCGACATCGACCTCGAACACGATCAACTTGTCGACCAGCTGGCGGCGATCATCGACAAGCTCGCGGATCCGAAACTCTCCAAGGGCTAGGGCAGCAACGGGATTCGCCACAGCGGCATGCCCGGGTCTAGAAGGTACAGCCGGGTTGCGGTCAACCGCAGAATGCGAAGCGCACCCGTGATCAGAACGACCGCCAGTGGCAGCTCACCGAGCCCGCCTGTCAACAACGACAGCCACCTGTCGCCGGGCGCTGCGGTCATCACGTCGAACCACGCGTCGCAGATCAGCAGGATGCCGCTGGTGAACGCGGTGAGGATCAGCAGCTGACGTTGCAGTAGGCCGAGCACGGCGGTGGTGGTCAGGAAGACCAGCAGGAGGATGTCGAATCCGACCCATGTTGTGGTCCAGTTGTGCGCAACGTACTTGTCGGGCAATGTGAGCGAGAGGTAAACGATCCAGGGGATCAGGCCGATCGACGCGCCGACCATCAGCACAATACGAATGCGGCGCAGTCTCGCGAGTGACGATGCGGGCAACAGCTCGCCAAGCGGGCGTTCCAGCCGCAAGATCAGCTCCCGGCGCTCGTCGGCGGACAGCGCCGCGATAGCGGCGTCCGACAGCGCCCCGTCGGTCACCTTCCGGCGGCCACCGGGGGCCGACGATCAGCCGCGGTCTTGGGCACTGTCTTGGTGTCGTTGTCGGTGAATTCCTTGGTCCAGCAGGCGAACTCGAGCGTGATGCCATCCGGGTCATGGAAGTAGAACGACCGCACATAGACGCCGGGATGCACCGTCGGGGAGACCTGCGCCTCGCTTTCGTCATGATTGAGCACCGGGCCGACGCGCACGCCCTTGTCCTTGAGCCGCTGCCGGTACTCGTCGAACTTCTCCGCAGGCACGTGGAAGGCGAGGTGGTTCATCGTGCTCACCGCGCTGACGATGTCGCCGATGCCGGGAATCGCTTCCGGCGACGAGATACCCGCAACGCGGTCCGGCGCCTCGGCGAACCAGAAGAACGCGACGCAGTCGCCGTTGCCCGCGTCGAAGAAGAAGTGTTGGCCCATGCCGCTCGGCAGGTCGAGCGACTTGATCAGCGGCATGCCAAGGACATTGCTGTAGAAGTCGACGGTGCGCTGCATGTCCGAGCAGACCAGCGCGACGTGGTTGATGCCGCCGAGTTCGAACTCGGAATTGGGGTTGTTCGGCTTGATCATCTGGCATCTCCTCTAGCCAAGCTCGAAATCTGAATCTAACATCAGGTTCAGTTTCAATCAACGGCCGAGGAGCTTCGTGACGGTCAGTCCCCGCGAGCAGTTGCCCACTCTGCGCGGACGGCAAACGCAGGCCGCGATCGACGCGGCGGCCCGAGGGGTGGTTGCACGCAAGGGCATTCTGGCAACGACGATTTCGGACATCGCCGCCGAAGCCGGCAGGTCTACCGCATCGTTCTACAACTACTACGACTCCAAGGAAGCGATGGTCCGCGAGTGGGCCGTACGATTCCGTGACGAGGCTCGTGAACGTTCACGGGCCGCCGAGGAACCTGGCCTGACGAGCTGGGAGCGCTCGTATCAGGCCGCGGCCGCGCACTGGACCACCTACCGCCACCGGCTGGCGGAGATGATCAGCGTGTCGCAGCTGGCGATGGTGAGCGACGATTTCGCCGAGTACTGGAGCGATATCTGCTCGGTCCCGATCGGACTGATCACCGGCATGGTCAAACACGCTCAGAACCAAGGACTTTCTCCTGTCGACGACGATCCGCACCTGGTCGCCGTCGCGATGGTGTCGATGCTCAACCAGTTCTGCTACACCCAACTGTCCGAAAACAAAGCGGATTTCGTGGACGACGAAGCGTGCATCACCACGCTTGCCAACTTCTTTTACAGGACGATCTATCCCAAGGAGGCCGGGCTGAAATGAGCAGACCACCGGCAGCATCCGGCGCACCCGGAGTCACCCGCGAGTTCGTCGGAATGGATTCACCGACGGCGCGCAGGGCAGGATCAGGCGGGCACCCCTGCCAGGGGCTCTACCACCGCGGAGTGGGTCGCAAGCCCAAGGTCGCGATCATCGCCACGCACTACCAGATCGATTTCTCCGAGCATTACCTTGCCGACTACATCGCCACCCGCGGCATCGGATTCCTTGGCTGGAACACCCGCTATCGGGGATACGAGAGCAGTTTTCTGCTCGACCACGCGCTCGTCGACATCGGCGTCGGCGTGCGTTGGCTGCGCGAAGTTCAAAATGTGGAAATCGTGGTGCTACTGGGCAATTCCGGCGGTGGGTCGCTGATGGGTGCCTACCAAGCGCAGGCCGTCGACCCACACGTCACTCCGCTGGAAGGCATGCGCCCGGCGGCCGGGCTCAACGACCTGCCGCCGGCCGACGGCTATATCGCCAGCGCGGCCCATCCCGGACGGCCCGACGTGCTCACGGCCTGGATGGACCCCTCCATCGTCGACGAAAACGACGCCATTGCAACCAATCCCGACCTCGACCTGTTCAACAAGCAGAACGGGCCGCCCTACTCCCCCGACTTCCTCAAGCGCTACCGCTCGGCGCAGCTTGCCCGCAACCACGCCATCACCGATTGGGCCGAGACCGAACTCAAGCGGGTACACGCTGCCGGCTTCTCGGATCGCCCATTCACTGTGCTGCGTACCTGGGCCGATCCCCGGATGGTCGACCCGACGCTGGAGCCGACGAAGCGTCCGGCCAACATGTGTTACGCCGGCTTGCCGGCCAAGGCGAACCGCTCCGCGCACGGCATCGCGGCGGCGTGCACCCTGCGCAACTGGCTGGGGATGTGGAGTCTGCGGCATGCACAGACCCGCGCCGAGCCCCACCTCGCGCGCGTCGAATGTCCCGCTCTGGTCATCAACGCCGAACAGGACACCGGCGTCTACCCCTCGGATGCGCAGCGCATCTACGACGCGCTGGCCAGCACCGACAAATCCCAGTGCTCTGTCGACACCGACCACTACTTCACCACCCCCGGTGCGCGCAGCGAGCAAGCCGATACCATCGCGAAGTGGATCGCGAAGCGGTGGCGCTAAGAGTCCTTGCGCATTTCACTCCCGGCGACAAGGTAGCCGAATTCCTTGCACCAGAGACGAATTGGCTCGACATTCGGTACTGCGCCGAGGACGACAACGACACGTTCTACCGCGAGCTGCCCGACGCAGACGTGGTCTGGCACGTGTTGAGGCCCCTCTCTGGTGACGATCTCGAGAACGCGCCGAAGTTGCGGCTGGTGCACAAGATGGGTGCCGGGGTGAACACCATCGACGTCGACACCGCCACCCGACTGGGTATCGCCGTGGCGAATATGCCTGGCGCAAACGCGGCCTCGGTCGCCGAGGGCACGGTGTTGTTGATGCTCGCGGCGTTGCGTCGACTGCCCGCCTTGGACCGGCTGACCCGCGAAGGCAAGGGCTGGCCGTCGGACCCGAGCCTGGGCGAGACGGTGCGCGACATCGGCGGCTGCACGGTCGGGCTGGTCGGCTACGGCAACATCGCCAAGAGTGTGGAAAAGTTCGTGGCTTCGATGGGAGCCCGTGTGCTGCACACCAGCACACGCGACGACGGCCTTTCCGGCTGGCGGCCGCTGCCCGAGCTGCTCGCCGAAAGCGACATCGTCTCCCTGCACCTGCCGCTGACCGAACAGACCGCGCGCATGTTGGACAGCCCGGCGCTGGCCCTCATGAAAGCGGACGCAGTGCTCGTCAACACCTCGCGCGGCGGGGTGGTGGACGAGGATGCGCTCGTCGACGCGCTGCGTAATGGAGGGCTGGCCGCCGCAGGTCTGGACGTGTTCGCCGTCGAACCCGTATCGGCCGACAATCCCCTGCTCACACTGAACAATGTGGTGCTGACGCCGCACGTCACCTGGTACACCGCCGACACGATGCGCCGCTACCTCGAACACGCCGTCGAGAACTGTCGCCGGATCCGGGACAAGCGGGATCTGGCGAATGTCGTGAACGGTATCGTGGTTCCCAACCGACCGGTTAATAGGGAGACCCCGCCACAATGAGGTGCAAGTATGCCCATCGCAATCACTCCTGAGCACAACGACCTGGCCGATTCGGTGCGGTCGCTGGTGGCGCGCGTGGCGCCGTCGGACGTTCTGCACGAAGCCCTCGAGACCCCGATTCCCAATCCCCCGCCGTATTGGAAGGCCGCGGCCGACCAGGGCTTGCAGGGCGTACACCTAGCGGAATCGGTTGGCGGACAAGGCTTTGGCATCCTGGAACTGGCGATCGTCATCGCCGAGTTCGGCTACGGCGCCGTGCCCGGCCCTTTCGTCCCTTCGGCGATCGCGAGCGCTTTGATCTCGGCGCACGATCCCGACGCCAAGCTGCTCAACGACCTGGCGTCCGGCGAGGTGATCGCCGCCTATGCCATCGATTCGGGCCTGACCGCCACGCGGCACGGTGACGGCCTGGTCATCCGGGGCGAGGTACGGGCCGTGCCGGCGGCCGCGCAGGCGTCGGTGCTCGTGCTGCCGGTCGCCATCGACAGTGGCGAAGAGTGGGTGGTGCTCGACGCCGATCAGCTGGAGATAGAGCCCGTCCAGAGCCTCGACCCGCTGCGGCCGCTGGCCGACGTGCGCGCCAACGCCGTCGAGGTCGGCGACGACCGCGTGCTGTCCAACCTGAGCCGGACGCTGGCGCGGGCGCTGATGTCGACGCTGCTGTCCGCGGAATCGATCGGTGTCGCACGCTGGGCGACCGATACCGCGTCGGCGTACGCGAAGATCCGCGAACAGTTCGGCCGGCCGATCGGCCAGTTCCAGGCCATCAAGCACAAGTGCGCCGAGATGATCGCCGACACCGAGCGGGCCACCGCGGCTGCGTGGGACGCGGCCCGCGCGATCGACGAGCATCGCGAAACCGGCTCGAAAGAAACCGCTTACGAGTTCGCCGCGGCCGTCGCCGCGACGTTGGCACCCGCCGCCGCACAACGCTGTGCGCAGGACTGCATCCAGGTGCACGGCGGCATCGGCTTCACCTGGGAGCACGACACCAACGTCTACTACCGCCGCGCGATCGTGCTTGCGGCCTGCTTCGGCCGCCATGCGGACTACCCACAGCAGGTGGTCGACATAGCGACTCACAGCGGAATGCGGCCGATCAACATCGATCTCGACCCGGAGACCGAGAAGCTGCGGGACGAGATCCGCGCGGAAGTCGCAGGGCTCAAAGCGATTCCACGTGAAGAGCGCAACGTCGCGATCGCCGAGGGCGGTTGGGCGATGCCCCACTTACCCAAGCCGTGGGGTCGCGGGTCGAGTCCGATCGAGCAGATCATCATCGCCCAGGAGTTCGACACCGGCCGGGTCCGCCGCCAGGCGATGGGCATCGCGGCATGGCTTATCCCGTCGGTCGTCGCGTTCGGCACCGAGGAGCAGAAGCAGCGCTTCCTGCCGCCGACGTTCCGCGGCGAGATGATTTGGTGCCAGCTGTTTTCCGAGCCGGGCGCCGGTTCGGACCTGGCCAGCCTGACCACCAAGGCCACCAAGGTAGACGGCGGCTGGCGCATCACCGGCCAGAAGATCTGGACCACCGGCGCACAGGTGTCGCATTGGGGGATGCTGCTGGCCCGGACGGACTCGAACGCCCCGAAACACAATGGCATCACCTACTTCCTGCTCGATATGGCCAGCGACGGCGTCGAGGTGAAGCCGCTGCGGGAACTGACCGGCAACGCAATGTTCAACACCGTGTTCATCGACGACGTGTTCGTGCCCGACGACCTGGTGCTCGGTGAAGTCAATCGCGGCTGGGAAGTCAGCCGCACCACGTTGACCGCAGAGCGGGTGTCGATCGGCAGCAGCGAGCCGCCGTTCCTGGCCAACCTGGACGGCTTCGTGGAGTTCCTGCGCGACGGCCACTTCGACCAGATCGGGCAGAACCGCGCCGGCAAGCTGATCGCCGAGGGCCACGCCGCGAAGGTGCTCAACATGCGGTCGACCCTGCTGACGCTGGCCGGCGGTGACCCAATGCCGGCGGCCGCGATCTCCAAGCTGCTGTCGATGCGCACCGGCCAGGGCTACGCGGAATTCGCGGTTTCCTCGTTCGGCACCGACGGCGCGATCGGCGATCCCGAACAGCTGCCGGGCAAGTGGGCACAGATGCTACTGGCCAGCCGCGCCACTACGATTTACGGCGGCACGTCTGAGGTACAGCTCAACATCATCGCCGAGCGGCTGCTGGGACTGCCTCGCGATCCGTAAGAGGGAGGACGGGCCCCACGACCGGTAGCGACCGTGGGGTCACGCTGCGCCTGTTGCGGCACTTCTAGGCGCCTATCCCGAAATCACCCTGGAGCCAAGGGAATTCGACTTTCCCGATCCGACGGCGGGTTTGGCCGACGGCACCACGGAAGTAGCGATCATCCGGCCGTCGGTGGACGGGTGTGCAAATGCAGGTCGTGCAGACAGGGCTGAGCCATAAGCACGGCGCCCGGGTGATGCGCCGAATGCACCCCCTGATTGATCAATCGCGAACCGGCGACCTATCCGTCCGAAGTGAGCTCGACCATGCCCCGGCTCGGTGAGGTCATTGGCGATGCGACGCACTGTCGGCTTCGGAATGCCCGTTCGAACGACCAGCGACACCGCCTACGTGCGGTTTTCAGATGCGGTTGCCAAGTTGCTGACCGGGGCGTCAATAGGGGTCTACGATCGAAATAGTCGATAGCCCCACGCCGTTGGGATTGATTATGAGCATCATCGGACGATTCACCGTGCGTCTTGCAATGTCCGCAGCGGCCGTGCTCATCCTGGTCATCGCGCCGGCCGCTCTCTTCACGGGAACGGCCCCGCAGGCGACAGCCCAACCTTGCTACAACGGCGTGATACCGGGAGCACCCTTCATCCCGAGCTGTACGCTTCCTGGGCCCCAAAGCCCCAGGGTCCGTGGATCAGCGCCTGACGCAACCGCGATCATCGCCTGCCGTAATCTGCCAGGCTGTCTGTCCTGGTACGTCAACGGTCCTTAATGGTTTCGGCATCCCTGCACTGGAAATCCGAAAGACATGACACACGACGTTGAGAAGCGGTTCGACCGACCGGGAACATTTCACGAGGCCGCACTGTATGTAGGCGCAGTGGTGGCGGTGGCGGGCGTCGTATTCGCGGTATATGCATTCACCGCGCGCGATTCAGTCGTGGCTGCGTCGCTCGTTCCGGCGATCCTGCTCGCCGGTGGAATAGGCGCGTTTGTCAAGACCTATCGGGTATGGAAGGAACAGGGCGCGTGGCCGGCATGGCAGGGTGCGGGCTGGTTCTTGCTGACATTGATGCTGGTGTGCCTGTCGATTCCAGCGGCGGCGATTCACGCCTCGTTGAGCTGAAACGCGAACGGAGTCTTCGCGGTAAGTCCCGCACGTGGTCCGGTGATACGAACGCGAGATAGAGCACAGACATCGATGGCGTGAAGAAGCCGACGGCCATCGTCAGCATGATCGAGTGACAACTCTACGGCGATGGCAACCCATGTGGCGATATTGATAAGCAGTGCGTTTGTCGATAAACCATTGCGGGACAGGAACAATCAGCATGTCTCCGAGACGGAGGGCATACGAGACGGGTCACTCCGGGATATGCAAGCCTCAGGACCGCCCGACGAAGTAGGACGCCTGTCTTCAAAGGTGAATATTGCACGTACGGCTGTTACATGCCATCGATCCACAACCGTGAGTGCAACCTGCAGGCGACGCTACGCCGCCACCAAATACACTACTGCACAATCGATTTCGAGATCCGGGCGTTGCGGTTGTGCCTACCGCCCCTAGCCTTGTTCCACTTCCATCTCGCGCAGCTCACGCTTCAACACCTTGCCGGTCGGATTGCGCGGCAGCTCGTCGAGGAAGACCACCTCGCGCGGGACCTTGTAGCGCGCCAGGTGCTCTTTGACGTAGGACTTGATGTCCTCCTCGCCGATGCTGGCGCCGTCGGTCTTGACCACGAACGCGCGTAGCCGGTGTCCCCACTCCTTGTCCTCCACGCCAAGGGCGGTGGCCTCGACGACCTCGGGGTGGCCGCTGATCAAGTCTTCGACCTCGGCGGGGAATACATTTTCGCCACCGGACACGATCATTTCGTCGTCGCGCCCACTGACGTAGAGCAAGTCGTTCTCATCGAAGTAGCCGACGTCTCCGGACGACATCAGCCCGTCGATGATCTGCTTGTGGCCGCCGCCGGTGTACCCCTCGAACGGGAAGGTGTTGCCGACGAAGATCCGGCCGACCTCGCCCTGCGGAAGCTCGTTGCCATTGTCGTCGAGGATCTTTACCTTCACGCCCTTGACCACCGGTCCCACCGTCGCGGGGTTCTTCTCCAAATCCTCGGGTCTGGCGATGGTGGCGAACGCGATTTCCGTTGAGCCGTAAAGGTTGTAGACGACCGGCCCTAGGTCCTTGAACGTGCGCTGTGCCAACTCCGCACCGAGCTGCGATCCGGACACGAACACGATCCGCAGCGACGACAGGTCCGGCTTGGTGTCCATCTTCTCCAGCGCGTCGAGCATCCGGGACAGCATCACCGGGACGACGACCACGGCAGTCACCTTGTGCTTCTCGATGTCTTCGAACACCGTCGGCGGCTTGAAGCGTCGCCGTAGCACCAGCGTGTCGCCCAGGATCATGGCGATGGTGGCGTGCAGATAGCCCAGTGCGTGAAACATCGGCGCCGGCAGCGACGTCACCTCGCCCGCCTTGAACGGCACGTGCGACAGGATCCCGCCGATCGGGGCGAGCGACGGTGGCGTGCTGCGGTTGGCGCCCTTCGGGGTTCCGGTGGTGCCGCTGGTCAGAATGATGATCGACGAATGCTTCGTCACCTTGGGTGCGGGCTTGCCGCTGCTGCGCGCGACCAGGTCTTCCAGTGTCTCGTCGGTGCTGGGCGAGTCCTCTTTGTCGGGGTTGGTGCCCAACGCGCGCAGCTTGCCCAGCGGTGTATCCGCCTTGGACACCGCATCGAAGTACTCGTCGTCGTAGATGATCAGCTTGGCGCCCTCGCGCTCGGCGACCTCTTTGATCTGCGGTCCGGAGAACTCGCTGTTGAGCAGGATGATGCGGGCACCGGTGCGCGCGGCGCCGTAGGCCGCGATCAAGAACCACCGGTGGTTGCGGGCAAGGATCGCGACACCGTCACCACCCTTGACCCCTTTGTCCAACAGCCCGTTGGCAACCTCGTGGGCGGCCTCGTCGAGTTCCTTGAATGTGATTTCGCCGAAGTCGTCGATGATCGCGGTGCGGTTGGGCGTCCGGCGTGCGTTGAGCGCCGGGATCATGCCGAATTCACCCCAGCGGCGGATGTCGGCGACCATCGCGGCGACATTCTGCGGCGGCTCGATCTTGAACGCGCCGGCCTCCAGCATCTTCAGGGCGTAGTGCAGTTCGGCTGAGCCGCGTTCGGCGAGCTGCTGGATTTTGCCGACTGCCTGCAACGGAAGATCAGTTAGCTTGGGCATAACCTCACCATATGTGACGCTCGTCGCACCGCGGCCTGAATGCTGAGCGCAATTACGATGGCCACATGGCCGCTCCACTAACGCTGGAAGTGGACGGTCGGCAGGTCGCTATCACCCACCCTGACAAGGTCGTTTTCCCAGCCATCGGGGTTACCAAACTCGACCTGATCAACTACTACGTCGCTGTTGCCGACGGTGCGCTGCGCGGCGTCGCCGACCGGCCGATGATCCTCAAGCGGTTCGTCAAGGGCATCACCGAAGAGGCCATCTTTCAAAAGCGGGCACCGGAGAAACGGCCGGACTTCGTCGACGTCGCGGAGCTTAAGTACGCATCCGGAACCTCGGCGAAAGAGGCGGTCATCCACGATGCAGCCGGTCTGGCCTGGGCGGTGAATACCGGATGCGTCGACCTCAACCCGCACCCGGTTCGCGCCGACGATCTCGCTCACCCCGACGAACTGCGAGTCGACCTCGACCCGATGCCTGGGGTCGATTGGCAGCAAATCATCGACGTCGCGCTGGTCGCCCGGGAGGTACTCGAGGAGCATGGCCTGACGGCGTGGCCCAAGACGTCGGGGTCGCGCGGATTTCACATCTACGCCCGCATTCAGCGGCGATGGCCCTTCAAGTTCGTCCGGCTGGCCGCGCAGACCGTAGCCCGCGAAGTGGAACGGCGGGCACCCGAACTTGCCACGGCTCGATGGTGGAAGGAAGAACGCCAGGGCGTGTTCGTGGACTTCAACCAGAACGCGTTCGATCGGACGGTGGCCTCGGCGTACTCGGTCCGCGCGACGCCGGATGCCCGGGTCTCGACACCGCTGTACTGGGCCGAGGTCGCCGACTGCCATCCCGAGGCCTTCACGATCGCGACCGTGCCGAAGCGATTCGAGAACGGCGACCCGTGGGAGGCCATCGACGATCACGCCGGCACTTTGGATGCATTGCTCGATCTCGCCGACCGGTTGGGGCCGGCCGAGAAAGCGCCGAAGGGGGCGAAGAAGGGGACGGGCAGGCGAGCGTCGGTGATGCCGCTGATCGAGATCGCGCGCACCAAGACCAAAGACGAAGCCATTGCCACACTCGACGAATGGCGCTCACGTTACCCAGCAGTAGCTGAAAAGCTCGAACCCGCAGACATTCTCGTGGACGGCATGCGCGGGCCCAGTTCGATCTGGTACCGCATTCGGATCAATCTGCAGCACGTTCCTGAACAGGAGCGGCCACCGCAGGAGCCGCTGCTTGCCGACTACAACCCGTGGCAGAACTATTCCGGACCGCAGTGGATGCGCCGCGGCTGATCAGTTTGCTGTACGAACCAAAACCGGTTCTTAATAAAGTATTAGCGGCTACTCCCCGTTGCCTTATATCGGATCGTTACCGTCAGTGACAAGTCGGGCGAAACAGGGGAGGCTGCGGATGTACGGAAATCCGGCATTCGACTGCGACGGCGCGCAGATTCGGGCGCACAGCCGACAACTTGCCACCGTGGTGACGATCCGCGGCGCCCTGGACGATGCCAATCTCGACGGGGTCTGCCAACACACCAAGCGTTTCGTCGTTCGTGAGAAGCCCGTGATTCTCGATCTCAGCGACGTGAGTTCGGCTTCTCCACATATGGTTTCGCTGCTGTACGACATCGACGACGCCTGCACGGCAGCCGGGATCGAGTGGTCTCTGGTGGCGAGCCAACCGGTACATCGCGCACTGCGTATCGCCGACGTTGACGTGCCGACCGATGGTTCGGTCGCGGATGCGCTCAACCATTTCGCCGACGAAATGCTCGAACGCCGCCGGCTCCTTCCGCTTCTCACCAAGAGCGCTTAGAGACAGGATCGATCACAGTGCTTCTCGACATTCGGTGGTTGAAGTTCTTGGTGCACGGCCGGCGCCACAAGCCGCGCGGCACTCTTGCCCTGACAAGCGGCTGACGCAAATTCGCTTATAGAGTCACCACCCGTGTCGGGTGGTTGGGGAACGGTGTTCGGCGAGTTCGTTCCGCCGGCGCTCGTCGTCGCGCTGTCGCCTGGGTGCGCATCGCCGCTGGCGCCGTGCTGATCGCGCTCGGGGAATGGCACTGGGTGACACGTGACAGGTCAGCCGCGGCGCCGTCGTGGTTGACCCCGCTGAGCAAAAATCACGCCGATCGCCGCGTTCGGTCTCGGCTTTGGGCTGATTGTGGTCAATCCGAAGGTGCTCGCGATGAACGCCGCGGCGGGTCTGGTGATCGGCACAGCAGCGTGGGGCCTACCCGCGACCTGGCTTGCCGTTGTCTACTACTCCGCGTTGGTCGTCGGTTTGTTTGTTGATATTCACCGGAATTCGCGCGATGTAGCCGTCATTCGGGCTTGATTTCGTCCTGGTACTTCTTCGTCATGTGGTCGATGGCCTGCAACTGTGTTTGTGCGAGCTCTTCTCGCACTCCGCTGGCCCGGGCCGCCGCATCGACCGTCGGCTGCGCCAGGCCCTGGAAGTGCGGCATGACCTCGGCGGCGAACAGTTCCGCAGACCGCTTGGTAGCGGCGGGATTCGCCCACTCGTGGCCCATCTGCAGCATGCATCCGAACCCACCGGACTGATCCCACAGCCGCTGCACCTGCGCGCGTGCCCGTTCCGGCGTGCCGATGACGCCGGCACCGGCGTCGTTGATGATGTCGATCATCTCGTCGAGCTGCTCGCCAGGAATCGTCATCTGTGGGAAGGCCGCCACTTTCTGGAAGTACCGGAACCAGGGCTCGATTCCGTACTTGACGTCGGCGCGCGCCTGCTCATCGGTTTCAGCGATGTGGAACGGCCCGACGAGTGTCCAGTCCTTGCGGTCGACCTGGGTGCCGAACGCTGCGGCGCGCTCCTCCACGATGCCCCAGTGGTAGGCGAGCGCATCGAAGCCCTCCACGACAAGGGTGGCCCCGATCGACAGCAGGCCGATGCCGTGCTTGCCGGCCAGCCGCGCTCCTGTCGGCGAGGCCACCGCGGCGACCGCCAGCGGGATACCGCCCTCGGAGTACGGCGCGAGTTGCAGCCGGGCGTCGAACAATTCGTGCGTGGCGGTCTTGGCCGACACCGTCTCGCCGGCCAGCAGCCGCACCACGATGTCGAGGTTCGTCTCGAGCAGCTCCCGCGTGTCGGTCGGAGTCAGGCCGATCATCGCCGAATCCGTTGGTAAAGAGCCAGGTCCGACTCCGCCGATGATGCGGCCGTGGGTGAGGTGATCGAGCAGCATCAAGCGGTCGGCGACCCAGAGCGGATTGTGATACGACAACGAAATCACGCCCGTTCCGAACCGGATCCGCTTCGCGCGTTCGGCGGCCGCGGCGATGAAGATCTCCGGCGAGCTGATGATCTCGCTGCCCGCAGAATGGTGCTCGCCGAACCACACCTCGTCGAAACCCAGTGCGTCGATGTGTTCGACGAACTCGAGGTCGCGTTGCAGTGCGAGTGTCGGATTGGTGCCCGCGCGGTGGAACGGCGCGATGAAGTATCCAAACCTGAGCTTGGCCATTGAATGCCCCTTTGCGTGAATGCCCCTTTGCGGTCGCGATGACCTGAGGCTAGTGCCGGACACCGGTTCGTCAGGTGCGATCACCGGTAACTGATCGTTGCGGGACCGCCGGCCCTGGTTCAGTAGTGCTGGGCCATGCTCAACACGACGAAGGCCATACAGATGAGTAGGTTCAGCAGCACGAGAACCACGCCCGCGACGATCAGCCATTGGATGCCGCGGCGACGTCTGCGCTCGAAGTTGGTGAGGCGTTCTTCGCGCTGAATCTCGGTCGCGGTGAGCGCGAATTTGAGATCAGTGAGTTCACTTTCCGCGCACGGCGCACCAGCCGCTATCTGTTGTAGTCGCGCGGGTGCGATCGGAACGCCGACGCCCGCGCAGCGCCGGCTGATCCGTCGTGCTGCCCTGCTGCCCAGCGCGTGATCCCGTGGGATTCCCCATACGCCCGCCAGCGGGTTCGACGGGGTGGTCATAACCCAGCATTGTCCTACTCCGGGGCGGCGATTGTCGCGAAATCAGCGGTGCCGCTATTGAACCGGGCAGACTCCGCGTTCGAACATCCGAGCAGTTCAAGCTGTTCTTCAACAACCTGGTAACCATCCAGAAGCTGCCATCGTCGGCTTAAGCTTCGTCTATGACGGAGTCGCGACGGGGCCGTCCGCGCAGCCATACGGTGCATGCCGCGATTCTCGAGGCGACGCGTGCACTACTGATCCAAAGCGGCTACGCCTCGCTGTCGATGGACCGCGTGGCCAACCATGCCGGCGTCGGCAAGCAAACCGTCTACCGCCGGTGGCCCTCCAAGGCGCCGCTCGTGGCCGAGGCGGTCATGGATTCATATCCAGGCGGATTCGAACTGCCCGACACGGGCGACATCGCCGCAGACCTGCGCTCGTGGCTGCACAGCAATGCGAAGGCTCTTGAGGCACCGGAGAATTCGGCCCTGGTGCGTGCCCTTGCTGCCGCCGCGGCCGACGATCCTCGCGACGGTGAGGCTCTCTATCGTCAACTCACCGGGCCGCAACACGAAGCGGTCATCCAGCGACTTCAAAATGGCGTCGACGCGGGCGTGGTACGCACAGAAGTTGACCTCGAGGCCGTGGCCGATGCGGTCATCGGGGCGATCCTGTACCGCGTGGTCTCCCGCAGCTCCACTACCGACGAAACGCTCGGCCATTTCGACGGGCTCGTCGAGGCCCTCGTCGGGGGCCTCAGCCGGCCGCCGGCGCGCCGACGTTCAGGGCAATGACTCCACCGACCACCACCTACCGAAGGCGATCCCGTTGCGCTTTCGATAATGTTCAGTGGTGACCGACGCCCATTGCGAACTGGTCGACCCGGCTGATCCGCGCGGCCCGAAGGCGATTGGATCGGCGTCCGGGCCGAAACCCATTACGGGAGCGATGGATTCGGCGCCTCCGTCGGCACGCTGTTCGACGAACGCGGATCCGTCGCGGCCATTCAGCAGGCGCAGCTGGTTCGGCGCCGCTGAAACTCAGACCTCGTCGGCCAGTTCCTCATAAGGTGAGTAGATGAGCGGCGGGGAGCAGCGCGCCGGAGTCGAGCTGACGAACCTCGATCAACCACTGAGTCCCGACGCCGGGGCGACCAAGCGCGACTTGGTGGATTACCTGGATGCGGTGGCCGACCGAATCCTGCCTGGACTGGTCGGCCGGCCGCTCACCGTGTTGCGTGTGTTGCGCGGTCAGCCGCCGTTCATGCAGAAGAACGCGCCAAAATACACCCCCGACTGGGTGAAGACGCTGTCCATCTGGGCCGAAAGTTCCAAGCGCGAGGTGCGCTACCCACTGTGCGACGATCGGCGCACTCTGATGTGGCTGGCCAATCAGCGCGCCGTCGAGTACCACCCGACGTTGGGTCTGGCTGACAACTTCTACCGGCCCACGCACTTGGTGCTCGACCTGGACCCGCCCCCCGACAACGACTTCGGCGCAGTGGTCGCCGCCGCGCTACTGGTACGCCAAGTCCTCGCGGATTGCGGTTTGGCCGGCGCGGTTAAGACCAGTGGCGCCAAGGGCGTGCACGTGTTCGTGCCCGTCGACGACAGCTCCCCCGCCGATGACGTAGCGGCGGCCACTCGCGCCCTCGCCGCCAGGGCCGAAGCACTCGATCCTGCCTTGGCGACCACGGCGTTCATCGTGGAGGACCGCGGCGGCAAAGTATTCGTGGATTCCACCCGCGCCGGTGGCGCGACCGTCGTCGCCGCCTACAGCCCCCGTTTGCGTCCGGGCGCGCCGGTCTCGTTTCCTTTGGACTGGTCCGATTTGGACCGGGCAACGCCTGCCGACTTCACGGTGCACACGGCGATCGACGCCCTTGCTGGTCGCGACCCCTGGGGTGAGCACATGCCGGCCCCGCAGCGCCTACCACGTGATCTCGTCGAGCAAGGCCACACGATACCGGTCGCTCGAGTCGCCGCCATGCACGAAGGCAAGCGTCGCGCCCGCGCCCGGCGAACCGCCGGGGACTGAGAGAATAGACGGGAAGTGGAAGAAATGATCTCTTCCACTTCCAACGTATAACTCACATGGGGGCTTGCGGCAAGCCCCCGGCCATGCCGCACAATCGCTGGCCTAGACCGGAACCGGCGATCTATGGGGGCATGTGTCAACTCGAGACTACGAAGACGAATTGCGGTCCGAGCGGAGCTATGTGGCCGGGCTGTACACGCGACTCGACGCCGAGCGCGCACAGGTGAAGGGTAGATACAGCGCTGCGTTGCGGGGAAACGGCGGCACACTCGTGGAACGAGATGTCGAGGTGCGTGCGCTCGCCAAACAGGCGAAGCGGCTCGACGTGGCGGACAGCGGGCTGTGTTTCGGCCGGTTGGACACCGTTTCGGACGAACGGTTGTACATCGGCCGGATAGGCATTTTCGAGCGTGACAACGAGTACGAGCCGTTGCTGCTCGATTGGCGGGCGCCGGCGGCACGCGCGTTTTACACTGCCACCGCCGCGCACCCTGAGGGCATGCGGCGCCGCCGCCAGTTCCACACACGCGGGCGTCGAGTGCTCGAATTCACCGACGAGGTCCTCGGCCGCCCGATCGGCGACGAGGGAGGCGATGCAGCCCTGCTCGCGGCGGTCAATGCGCCGCGCGGCGACGGGATGCGGGACATCGTCGCAACAATCCAGGCCGAGCAGGACCAGATCATCCGGCTCGATCACTCTGGCGTGCTGGTGATCGAGGGTGGTCCGGGCACCGGGAAGACAGTGGTGGCGCTACACCGCGTCGCGTACCTGCTCTACACCCAGCGAAAGCGGATGGAACGCCATGGCGTGCTCGTCGTCGGCCCCAATACGGCGTTCCTCAGCCACATCGGCCGCGTGCTGCCGTCTCTGGGCGAGTCCGACGTGGTGTTCATGACCGTCGGCGACCTGGTGCCCGGTCTGCGCGTCAGTGCCGAGGACACCGAGGAAGCCGCGCGGCTCAAGGCCTCGCTGAAGATCTTGGACGTGCTCGCCAGGGCTGTCGCCGATAGGCAGCGGAAACCGAAGGATCCACTACCGGTCGAACTGTCCGACGTCACTGTGCGGATCGACGCCGAGACCGCAGAGTGGGCCATCGACGAAGCGCGCACAAGCGGGCTGCCGCACAATGAGGCCCGCGCGGTGTTCCGTGAGATCGTCACGTACGTCCTCACCGAAAGGGCGATAGCGCGGATCGGCCGAGGCTGGCTGACCCGGGAGGACCGTCACGCGTGGGAGCAGCTGCGGACAGCGCTGATCGACGAGCTCGCGGACAACGACAGGTTCACTGCCGCGCTCGACGAACTGTGGCCGATGCTGACGCCGCAAACACTGCTGGCGCAGTTGTACTCCTCGCCCGAGCGGCTGCGCGCCGCAGGCGCCGACGAGGCGCTGTATCGAGCCGACGGCGACGCGTGGACGGTGTCGGATGTGCCGCTGCTCGATGAACTGGTCGATCTGCTGGGCCGCGACAAATCGGCCGACGATGCCGCCGAGCGGGAACGGAAGGTCGAAGAAGAATACGCCGCCGGGGTGCTGGACCTCATGATCAGCCGCGAAGACTTGATGGACGACGAGGACCACCTCCTCGCGCAGGACCTGCTCTACGCCGAGGACCTGGCCGATCGCTTCATCGAGCGCGACACCCGCGAACTCGTCGAACGCGCTGCGGCAGACCGGGATTGGACCTATGGGCACGTGGTGGTCGACGAAGCCCAGGAATTGTCCGAAATGGACTGGCGGGTGCTGATGCGGCGTTGCCCAAGCCGATCGTTCACAGTGGTGGGCGATCTGGCCCAACGCCGGTCGGTCGCGGGGACGACGTCGTGGGCCACGATGCTGGAACCGTACGTGCCCGGCCGCTGGGTCTACCGGTCGCTGTCGGTGAACTACCGCACCCCGGCGGAGATCATGACCGTCGCTGCCGCGCTGCTCGCGGAGTTCGCGCCGGATGTTCAGCCACCGGATTCGGTGCGCGCGTGCGGTGTGAAGCCATGGTCGCGAGAGGTCACTGACGGCGAATTACCCACTGCTATACAGGAATTCGTGCAGGACGAGGCCGGGCGTGAAGGCACCAGCGTGGTGATCGGTCCACCGGGTACGCCGGGCGCGGTGACGCCGTCGGAGACGAAGGGCCTGGAGTTCGACGCCGTTCTGGTGGTGGAACCGGATCGGATCCTCGCCGACGGCCCACGCGGTGCGGCCGAGCTCTACGTCGCGCTCACCCGCGCCACCCAACGCCTCGGCGTCCTGCATCAGGGTCCGTTGCCGCAGGCCCTGACCGGACTCGCCCTACTGCCAGGCGAACACCGGTTGCTCTAGTTCGTCGGGCCAGGGAAAGGCCCCCCATCCCGATCAGCACTTCAACCCGACGTGGACCGTCGTGGCCGTCTGCAGATTCGGCACACCGGCCGCGCATCTCACGTTCTTCCAAAGACGACTTCAGCGGTCATGGCGTTCGCGCTACTGGCGGTCGGCTACGTCATCATCACAATGTTCACCATCTACGTCACGGTGGTGATCGGTGTGAGCTTGCTGGTCTACATCTTCGGGCTGTAGAACAAGGGGATCACGGTGCTCGACCGCGAGCAGGGCAGCGCCTGGGCCGACCCTGTTTCGTCAACTGCCCGCTGAGTAGGCGCGCGTGTCATCCCGCTATGCGGCGGCGGGCGAGTTGTTTTACCTCATCGGCGAGCGCTTCAGCGGTCAGGATGCCGGGCAGAAGTTCGGGTTCGGTCATCATCGCGCGGAACACCTGACCGATCGTGACGTCGTGATCGGGACGTTCGATGATGGTCACCGCATCGTCGGCGCGCAGTAGGCCCGGCGCGATCACCCGGAAGTAGGCGCCCGGCTTCGCGGCACGGGTGAAGGTGTTCATCCAGCCTCGGATTCCGAGGAAGTGGGTGAATGTGCGACAGGGAGTGCGCGGCCGCGACACTTCCAAGATCAAGCCGTCTGACCCCACACGCCACCGCTCACCGATGACGGCGCCCGTCACGTCAACTCCGGCGGTGGTCAGGTTCTCGCCGAACATGCCGTTGGCCAGTGAGCGGTCTAGCTCTCCCTCCCAAGCGTCGAGATCCTCACGCGCATAGGCATATACGGCCTGATCATCGCCGCCGTGAGATTTCCGGTTGCCGATCAGGTCGCCGGCCAGGCCGCTGCCCAGTCCTTTGCGTCTGTCACCGGGCGCGCGCACGGCGACCGGTTCGGTTGTCGGCCGCTTGTCGAAGCCGGTTTTCCCCCGCGGACCATCCGAATAGTGGTGAGCGATATTCACAGAGAGCACTTTCGGCACCACGCCACAGTACGGCGACCTGCCCGCTACGGCAGCACGGTGCGCATCAACATCACGTTGTATGCCGACCACAATGACAAATTGAAGTACAGCTCCCTACCTGTCGACCAGGGATGGAGGTACGGCGCGTAGATGCCGCCGGGGAACTGCATCGACGACACGAGCATCTGCTCCGGACCCCACGGTCCTTGCGGCGCCGGCGCAGTCCGTGCCACGACGTCGTTCATACCGTTGGTGTACAGCACCAGATATTGCTTGAGATATGTGTTGAACTGGGCCGACATTTCGCCCACCGGACCGGGGATCACCACCGTCGCGGCCGCCGGATTGCCTGGAACCCAGGAATTTTGGTCGGAGTTCCAGTATTCGTAGTGCCTGAGATCAGGCACGTAGCCGGGAAGGACCCGCGCCACAAACGCCGAACCACCGCGTCCTGACGGGGTTCCGAACGAATAGAGGTACGGGTCACCGGGCCCCGGCTTGAGAAACGCGCCCATCTGGAAATTCTCATTGCCCGCAACGTAACGGCCGCCAGGGACACTGTCCGGCGTGGGCACGCGGACGGAGTCGGGGTAGACACCCCAATGTTCACCATTGTCGGGCGACACCGCGATTGCCGAGTAGTTCGTCGTCCATGCGCCGTTGTTGTCCCAACTCTTGATGGACATGAAGTTGAGGTATTGGGTTTTGCCCACAGAGATCCCGGCGGTCGGGATGATTCCCGTCTCGGTCGGCGCCCACTTGGTGCTGTTGATGATCTGTTTGGAAACGCCTGGGGCCCATAGCGGTGAGCCGGAGTAGCTGTTGGAGACCACCCCGTTCGGGACGCTGATTGTCTTGGCGAGAGAACCGTCCTGGCTGCGGAACAGCGTGTTGTACCGCCATTGCTGGCCGTGGACGCTGCAGTAGCCGTAGGTGTCGCCGAACGCCATGAGCACTTGATGGCCGGCGGGATCGCCGTTGTCCCACATGATCCCGAGGTCAGTACCGGTGATGGAGAAGCGTCCGACGGTGTCGTTTGGGCTGTCCGGTCCGGTCACCCAGCCGACGAGCGAGGTCCCAGGCGGCGCGGGCGGAGGCGCCGGCTGGGCTGCTGCTGCATCCGGAACCGGCTGAGTAGCGTTGGGCGGCTGTTGATTACCCGCGCCGGGAGGAGTGGGCGACGGCGCCACCGCCGCTTGCTGCTGCACCCGCCCGGTCTGTGGAGACAACGCGTGGAGAAGGGCGGACGGCACCTGCCCCAGCCTGGGCAGCGGTGCGCCCTCATTCGCGTTGCGAGGCCTTTGCCCTATCGGTCGGCGGTTAGACGACGACGGTAAGTCCGGAGTCGCGGCGGATTCGGCGGGTGGTTGGGCCGCTGCGGCAGCACCTTGGCAAGGCTCGGCGGTCGCCGGTGGCGCGACGCCGATCGCAACGCAAAGGACGAGAACGGCCGCCGACGCCACGGACACCGATGCGGTTGGCAGACGCGGCGACATGTCACACCTTTCAGGGGCACGACGTCGCGTTGACGTCAGCGGTTGGCTGATGTGACGATAGTGATGAATGAGGCCCTTGTGCTCACTGATGTACGGATAGGTACGCATCCGTGACCATGTCGCAACCGCACCGGGTGACTCGTCAGACGATGAACGTGCTAGTTAGTGACTTCCGCGGTTTGAGACTCGATCACTGTTTCCGGTGAGGCTGTGCGCTCCCACAGCAGCGCGCTGACACACGCTGTCACGACCCATCCGGTGCCGACCACGCTGCACCAAATCAACAGGGCCATAGCAACGCCGATCGGACCGAAGCCGTCCCAGTCGTGCAGCAACGACGGGAAGAAGAGCCGCGCGCCGACCGGGATGGCAATTCCGTCGATGACCACCCCGGCCAATCCAGCCAGCGCGAGATGTGTCAGTCCACGGCCGCCGTCGCGGACCAGCAGAACAGGGGTGAGCGACCAGAACAGCCAGACCGGCAACAAGCCGACGACAAACAGCAGCGCGTGCATATGTCCGGTGTGGTGGCCGCCGAACATGATCCGTTCACGGATGGCGATCGTGGTCAGATACAGCAGGAACCACACGGTGCCCCGCAACAGTCTCTCTGCGAGCCCGAATTGCTCGCGGCGCCAGGCCTTCGCGAAGATTCCGGCAACAGTGACCGACATCGGTATCCCCCACACCAGGAACCCCGCGACCCCGAACAACGTCCAGTCCGCCTTCAATCCTGAGGAATGTCCGAATGCCTCACGGACCCGGTCGTTGAGGGGATGTCCAAGGGCGAACTGCCGGATGAAGATGGTGCCGGGGCTAGCGTTGTCGGCGAAGCCTGTGAAGTAGCTGAAACCGATGATGGTCAACGGGATGATCGTGGTGAACAGCTGGGTGGAGACGACTGCACCCTTTGTGCCGCCGTCGATTTCGTTGAAACGAGCCACAAGTGCTGCAAGAGGTCTTACCTTGCGTGACTCCTCCAACCGCCGATAACGCTCCTCGAGCCGTCGACGGATTTCCTCCCTGTTACTGCTTACGCTCATAGGTCGGCGAACTCCTCGAACGTCCCCAAGCCCAGGATGGGCAAATTTCGTCTGGGGTAAATATTAGAGCGAGGTTCACCAGCTGACATGGAAGCGGCCGTCGTGGCGGATTGAACGCTGCTTATCGCCTGGTGCGTGCGACTGGCCAAGGCGCTCCGACCGGCACGCGATCCGGCGCTGCCCGGAAGCTGGCAGCGAAGATCAGCCGGGTATCACCGGCAGCGTGACAGCAGACGGGTGATCCCGGTCATGCAGAATTGTCTGTGTTGCGATGCGAGTCGCCGTGTCCGCCCCGAACGGCGCACCGGTGTTGGGGTTCGGCGCGAACTGGGGATAGTCGCTGCTGGAGATTTCCAACCGAATGCGATCTCCCGCGCGGAATTCGTAACTCGTTGGCCAGACATGGATTTGGTACTCGTACGGACGGCCCGGCGTGACCGGGGTCGGGTCTGCCAGCGAGTCCCGGAATGACGTCCGAAGGATTCCGTTGTTCAGGTTGATTACCCGACCATCAGGCTTGGCCACCGTCAGCTTCGCCGTGAAATCTGTATCTGTAGCGCTGGATTGGGCCCAGATTTGCACTGTCACCGGGCCCGTGACCTCGGTGTCGCGTTCGAGCGGGGCGCTGCTGTACACCAGGACGTCTGATCGCTGCTCGACGGGAGATTGGTCGTAGGGCCCCTGAGGGCCGGAACTCGCACCACAACAGGAGTGACCGCCCAGGCTCGGCGCTGGGAAAGCGGGGTCATAGGTGTACGTATCCGGCGGCTGAGCAGCCGGTGCGGAAGGAATGAGTTCGCCCTTCCGGTCCGCGATTCCGCCGCCCCCCGAGAGGTAGAATGTCGTCCAGTTAGTCTGTGGCAGAGGCCAACTCGTCGCCGACTTCCAAGCGTTAGCCCCCATGACAAAGTAGTCGACCTTAGGACTGCCGGCGACGTCGTTGTTCGTCCCCTTCAGGAAATGGTCGAACCACGCCAACATCATGTCGTTGATCGGGCTGTCGCCCACCGCGCCGATCTCCTTGAGCAGCGGCGCAGGCGATGAGTCCGGCCTTCCCCAATTGACGTGATCCCAGGGCCCGATAACCAACCGCTGATTGTCCCTAGCCAGGTCCGTGCCACCGTGGGCGACCATTCCGGCGAAGTTCTCGATGCCACCTGCGAGAAAGGCGTCATACCAACCCTCAAAGTGCAGCACCGGCACCTTGATCGACGCGTAGCGGTCCCTGACGCTGAATTGCTGCCAAAAGCCGTCGCGCGTGGAGTGGCGGATCCAGTCGAAATACCACGGTGCCACCGCGGGGTTATGCGGTTGCATTGGCGGCAGGTCGTTGAAGGGCCGAAAGTCCATCCAGCGGGTTGGCTCGGCATCCGCCGCCTGCAGTTCGGCGACGGTAGCTTGATCGTTGCGCGTCCGTGCCGCTGACGTCGCGAGTCCAATTGCCCACGGCTGCACGAACGCCAACCGAAACTCGCCACCCTCGTATGTCCATCCGTCGTAGTAGTCCGAGGCGGTGTTGGCCGGGACGATCGTTGCAAGATGCGGCGGCGCCGTCGTCGCGGCGAGCCACTGCGTGGCGCCGACGTACGAGGACCCGTACATCCCCACCTTGCCGTTGGAGCCGGGCAGGGCAGCGGCCCATTCGACCGAGTCGTAGCCGTCCTGCATGTCATTGGTGTACTCGCTGAACGTGCCGCCCGATGCGCCCTGGCCGCGCACGTCTTGAATCACCACCAGATAGCAGTGCGAAGCGAACCAATCTGGACTCTGGTAGCGCGATCCGGCCTGTGCACCAGACTTGCCGTACTGAGTGCGCATCAGGATCACGGGTACCGGATCGTCAGCGTGTGGCCGGTAGATGTCGGCGCGCAACACGGTGCCGTCCCGCATAGTCGCCGGCACATCCCTCTGTTCGGCGACCTCGCACGGGCCACGTCGCGCACCAGCCGGGAAGGGCCCGGACATACCGGCCCGGTCGCCGCCGGTGCATCCACTCGCGACAAGCACCCCGACCGCGGCGAGGGCGCAGAGGCGGACGGCGAAGGAACGCACGTCACAACGCTAGTTCTCCAACACAAACGGTTTTGGTGGAATGCACCTGGACGGCCCGCCAACAGTGCATAGGCCAACGTATGTGGTTCCTCGTATCACTTGAGATTCTTGACTGTCAGCTCAATCGCGGACATGCCCACAGTGTCGGTCCTGTCTCAGCATTACGCGGGTGGGGTTCGGAATTTGACTGTGTGACACCAACTCTCACCCAATTCATGTATGGGAGCGGAGGAGGGGAGCCAAGTTGCGGTGAGTCCGCACGACGCCTACATGCGTCCCTCCAGGGCATTGGAGGCAAGGCGGTTCCTGTGAACTACTTGTGAATGTGCGAAATCACGGCCAGTATTGCCGCTATATAGGTTGCGTGATATAGATACCGATGTGGGAAGTCAGCCGACCAATGGCGACGTCGGCGACTGCGTCGGCGAGCTTCTCGATCAGGCAATGGACCTGACGGCGCGGTTCCTTGCCGACCGGGCCGATTTGAGCGCATCCGCCGCGTTCGTGATGAACAGAGTGTGCCGTGAAGGGCCTATTCGGCTTACCACGCTGGCCGCCAAGGAAGGCGTCAGCCAGCCGTCCATGACTCAACTGATCCAGAGGCTGGAGCGGCTGGGCTTGGTTACCAGGCTCGCTGATCCCGACGACGGCCGCGCTGCCCTCATCGACATCACGCGAGACGGTCAAACGCTGCTCGACGAGCGGAGGCAGATGCGGCGGCAGCGCCTGAGGATGCTGCTGGAAAAGCTGTCGTCTGAGGAGGAATCTGCGTTGTGGCTTTCCGCGAGGGTCGCGCTTCCCGTGCTACATCGACTTGTCGAAAAAGCCGACTGTCCTTCGGAAGGTCTTGTGGGGCAACGGATCGCGACCCAGACGACTACCACAGAATGGCCGTCGTAGCGGAGAGCGCAGACAGTATTCGAGAAGTCTCGACGGTCGTGACGCGATCCGTCGATCAGCGGAAGGCGGTCGGGTGAGGGCTATTCCGGTGAGTCGCGCGCTGAAACGCCTGTGGATACCGTTGGTTCTGATGATCGTTCTGGCGACCTCGAGCCTGGTCGTATCGCGTTTGCACAAGATGTTCGCTTCAGCGGACCTGAATGCCAACGCCGGTGCGGGTATCGAGATCGTCCAGTTCAACCCGAAGGTCATGGTCTACGACGTGTACGGCTCACCCGGAACCACGGCCCATATCAGTTATTTCGACCCAGACGCGAACGTGCACTCGATCACCGCACCGCTGCCCTGGTCGGTCACCTTGTCGACGACGTTGCCGACGGTCAGCGCCAACCTCATGGCGCAGACCGACGGCGACCAGATTGGATGCCGCGTCACCGTGAATGGAACCGTCCGTGAGGAGCAATCCGCCAACGGGGTCAACGCCCAGACCTACTGCCTGGTGAAGTCGGCATGACCGATACGGCTACCTCGACCGCAACTGGACATGAGAAGCGCCCCGTCATAGCGCATAGCCTGCGCATACTGGCGCTGCCGATCGTTTTGTTCTGGATCGCAATCGCGGTCCTGGTGAATGTCATTGCCCCGCAACTCGAGGTCGTCGGCGAGCTGCATGCGGCTCCGATGGCTCCAGAGGACGCGCCGTCGATGCAGGCGATGAAGCTGATGGGCGCCAACTTCAAGGAGTTCAACTCCAACAGCACGGTGATGGTCGTCATCGAGGGCCAGCAGCCCCTCGGCCCGGACGCCCACAAGTACTACGACGAGATCATCCACAAGCTGCGGCAGGATCCCGAACATATCCAGCACATCCAGGACTTCTGGGGCGACACGCTGACCGCGGCGGGGGCGCAGAGCGCCGACGGCAAGGCCTCCTATGTGATGCTTAACCTCGCCGGCGAGCAGGGCCAGACTTTGGCGAACGAAGGCGTTCAGGCCGTTCGCAAGGTCATCGAGGACACCAAAGCGCCGCCGGGGGTTCAGGCCTATGTGGCAGGCCCGGCAGCGCTCACCAACGATTTGCACATCATCGGCAACGCCAGCCTCGGCCAGATCACCCTGTTCACCCTCATCGGGATCGCGGGCATGTTGCTGGTCGTCTACCGCTCGATCGTCACCACGCTGATCCAGCTCTTCCTGACGTTTCTCGGATTGCTGACCGCACGCGGAGTGGTGTCGGTGCTCGCCAGCCATGGCGCGTTCGGTCTCACGACGTTCGCGGGGAACATCCTGACAATGCTGGCGATCGCGGCGGCCACCGACTACGGCATCTTCATCTTCGGTCGCTATCGCGAAGCGCGCGGCATGGGCGAGGACCGGGATACCGCCTACTACACCACCTTTAAGTCCGTGGCGCCTGTCATCGTGGGTTCGGGTCTCACAATCGCGGGCGCGACGTACTGCCTCAGTTTCGCGAGGTTGCCGTATTTCAGCACCATGGGTGAGCCTGTCGCGATCGGCATGATCGTGATCGTGGCAATTGCTGTCACGCTAGGGCCTGCCATCCTGTTCCTCGGCAGCCGCGTCGGGCTCTTCGAATCCAAACGCCCTCCCCGAAGCCGGTTTTGGCGACGGGTCGGTACTGCTGTAGTCCGTTGGCCCGCACCCGTTCTCGTGGCAAGCCTATTCGTGGTGTTGATTGGCTTGGTGGCCATTCCCGGCTACAAGCCGGCCTACAACGACCGGTACTACATGCCTGCGGATGCCCCGACCAACATCGGCTTCGCCGCCGCCGACCGGCACTTCTCACAGGCCCGGATGAACCCCGACATCCTGATGGTCAATGCCGACCACGACATGCGCAATCCCGCCGACATGCTGGTCCTCAACGCGGTGGCGCGAAATGTCATGCATACCGAGGGCATCGCGATGGTGCAGAACATCACCCGGCCATTGGGAATTCCGATCCAGCACAGCTCGATTCCGTTCCAGACGAGCGTCCAGGGGCAGACCAGCAACATGAACCTGCCGTTCCAGCGGGATCAATTGGCCAATCAGCTCAAAACTATCGATGAGACGAACGTCTCGATCGACATCTTGGAGAAGCAGTACCAACTCTCCCTCGAGCAAACCAAGCTCACGCAGGACTCGGCGGCCAAGTCGCAGGCCCTACTCGCGACCACCGAAAAGCTTCGAGACAACATCGCGAACTTCGATGACCAGTTCCGGCCCTTGCGCAACTACTTCTACTGGGAACCGCATTGCTTCGACATCCCCTTGTGTGCCGCAACACGGTCCCTGTTTGATGCCCTCGACGGGATCGACGAAGTGACCGACCAGACGAGTGCGGTGCAGGCCAACACCGACCAACTGGCCGACCTCGCTCCGAAGCTGACCGCACTGCTTCCACAAACGATCGCGTCGATGAAGGCCAGCAGGGACCTGTCGCTGGCGTCGTACAACTCTCAGAAGGCCCTGCTCGACCAGTTGCAGGCGTCCAACGACACCGCCCTGGCGATGGGGCAGAGCTTCGACCAGGCCAAGAACGACGACCTGTTCTACCTGCCCCCGGAGGCCTTCCAGAACCCCGACTTCAAACGCGGTCTCGGGATGTTCCTGTCACCGGACGGCAAGTCCGCTCGCATGTTCATCACCCACCAGAGCGATCCCGCGACGGTCGACGGCATCGCCCGGATCGACTCCGAACGCAAGGCCGCGCAGGAGGCCTTGAAGATGACCTCGCTCTCGGATGCCAAGATCTACCTGGGCGGGGTCGCGGCAACCTATAAGGACATGTCCGACGGCGCCCGCTACGACCTGATGATCGCCGTTGTGGCGTCGCTGACACTGATCTTCATGATCATGCTGATCCTCACCCGAAGCGCGGTGGCTGCACTCGTCATTGTCGGCACGGCGGCCAGCTCGATCGCCGCATCCTTCGGCATCTCGGTGTTGATCTGGCAGGACCTGTTCGGTATCCGAATGCAGTGGATCGTCATGTTGCTGTCCGTCATCATCCTGTTGGCAGTGGGTTCGGACTACAACCTGCTGTTGGTGTCGCGTTTCAAGGACGAGATCCACGCTGGATTGAAGACCGGCATCATCCGCTCCATGGCCGGAACCGGCGGCGTGGTGACGTCGGCCGGTCTGGTGTTCGCAGCCACCATGGCGGGGATGATGGGCAGCAAGCTGATCGTGCTCGCCCAGATGGGTTCCACCATCGCCATCGGACTACTGATCGACACCTTCATCGTGCGCTCGCTGCTGATGCCGTCGATCGCGACGTTGTTGGGTCGATGGTTCTGGTGGCCGCAGGTCGTCTACCCACGCGGCGACCATCACTTCCTGAAACCGCAACCCCGACGTCCGCCAAGCGACGATCCGGACACGGTGGCGATCCCGGCCCGCGTTTAGCACGTAGAGCCGTCCACATCCGTTCGCAGTTGACTGGGCACCACATCTAGTTGGCTTTCTGCCAGATGCCTTGGTGCGGCAATACTCTCGTGTCGTACGCCATGGCTAGCGGGTGGCCATCGTCAGGTGTCATTTGGAGAAGACGCGCGACGGCTCACATCGTTGCCTAAGTGTTCGCTGTACTACATAATCAGCCGGTGATCTTGAACCGTCTTCGCACGTTGGCCGTTGCGCTGATCCCCGTACTGTCGTTGCTGTCGCTTCCGGTGGCTGCCGCCGATGCGGAGCAGGGCGCTCACATCACCGACATCCAGCACGTCAATGACCGCTGGGACAAGGTGTCGGTGTACTCACCGGCGATGAACATCGTCATCGTCAACGATGTCTTCAAGGCCCCGAAAGCCGGTGCGCCCGTGCTGTATCTGTTGCCTGGCATCGACGGCGGCGACGACCTCGATGGGTTAGGCATCGCGCCCGGCGGCAAGAGCTGGTTCGGCATGACCGACATTCAGGGCTTTTTCGCCAACAAGAACGTCAACGTCGTCTCCCCGCTCGGCGGCCCGTTCAGCTGGTGGACCAACTGGGTCAACGACGCCAGCAAGCAGTACCAGACCTACATGACGCAGGAACTGCCTCCGCTGATCAACAAGCAGTACAACACCAACGGCCGCAACGCCGTTGGCGGCCTGTCGAGCACAGGCGGCACCGCAGTCGATTACGCCGTTCAGGCGCCCGGCCTCTATCGGGCCGTCGGCTCCTACAGCGGTCTGCTCAACCCCGCGGATCAGCCCCAACAAGTGGCATTGACGCTGATGGGTGGCGGGCAGAGCGCCGATAACATGTGGGGCCCGGCAGGCGGCCCGCTGTGGGTGGCACACGACCCGTCAAAGAATGTCGCGAAACTCAAGGGCGTCGCGGTCTATGTCGCCGCGTCGGCCAGCGGCGGAGTGGGCGCCGTCGACCAGCTGCCCGAGGGCTTCGGACCCAACATCACCGGCGGCCTGATCGAGCGCATTGTCGCCGACAGCACCAAGGTGTTCGCCGACTCTGCGGCGGCTGCTGGCGTCCCGGTCAACTACGTCGTGCGACCCGAGGGCTCCCACACCTGGGGCCTGTTCGGATCGGAGATGCAGGAGTCCTGGAACACCACAATCGGACCAGCCCTAGGCGCATAGCCCGAAGCCGACGTCCACCGGCCTGATGTTGGGTGAGCCGGTCGACGACCATGGCGGATGTCGCCGTCATGCCAATCCAATCTTCGATAGGCACCTGGTGCCGCGACGGCTTCTACCAAGCTGTACTCCAGTTGGACTCATGGTCCCAGGATGGTTTGCTGCGCGAACGAATTGGGATCTACCGGCCGCTCAACCGGTTCTGAACATGGTGCGCGCAATTGGGCCAGCGGGTGGCGCGGATGCGGATCGTCGGGATGACAGTCCGCACAACGTCATAGCGCGGGATGCTCCAGCGCGAGCCCGCCGCACCCCGCAGTGACGGTAGTGACGCCACCGCCAGCCGACGGCGCCGGCCTTGGTTGCCGACGGGGAATGGACACGGTGAGACTCAAGGTCCCCCGGGCGACGGCTCGTCGGTCTGTTGAGCGTCCGGCTCGGGAAAGAAGCTGTCGGCCATCCGTTTGAGTTGCGCGAGATGCGAGGCTGACAATGCCCACTCCGGGCCGTCATGGGGTGCATCTCCGGTGGGGGCGGGCGGATCGGGCGTTGCCTTGATCGCCTTTGCGAGCAAGTCCCCGGCGTCGGCGTCTCTGCGTGCGTTCCTGGCAAGGCTCCTTGCGATGCCTGCCTCTTTGGTCGCATGTTCAGCGGCTGCACGGTGCACTTCTCGCCCGAACAGCCAGCCCACCGCCGTGGTCACCAGGCCGCCCAGCGCTCCGGCTACGTAAATGAGGCGACTCCACAGTTTTTCGTCCTGGATGTACTCGGCACGCCAGTACAGCAGCCCGCACAACGCAAGGTATGCCAGAACAACCAGAACGGTGAGGCCAAGCGCCACCCAGAAACCGGCGCCGGCGTTCGCCGGGAAAGACGCAGTCTCTGACTCGGGGTCTTGTTGACGTTGATTCGACATCCGCCGCCCTCCGAGCCTCGATTGCCTAAACAGTGTGACAGAAGGGGCTCCTGGCTGGATTTCACGATTCGAACCGTGACCGCATTGGTCCGAAACACCGCCAGCGTCTATGTGTTGATGAAGCTACTCGGCCACAAATCTATGGTCACTTCGCAGCGGTATGTCACAGCAGCCGGAACTGAAACCCGCACAGCCGCGGCCCAAAACAGGCTCTACAGCCTGCTCGACAAGCTGGACTAGCTTCGATCACCGACGTATAACGGCGCTTGAGCCGCCAGGCTGGTGCGTTGCCGAAAGTCTATCTTATGTCAGATTGACTGCCATATGTACCATATTCAGTTGTACTGCAACATATTTCGAAAGAATCGCGCGCACCGATAATTCGTCAGGAAGCGCTTTCGCGCGTTCTTCCAGCCATATTCGGGGTGACACGTCGACTGCAGCAGTCACGCAGCTTGATTCATCGGATGAATCGACTACTCGATGGGGAGGCGCCGCAGTCAGCAACGGTCCCGACAGTGGCCTCCACCCGGGCGCCCCTCCCCCACTGGGAACTGACGCGGTTGTGCACGGGCCACCGTCGAAACGCCTTTGGCCACAACAGATTAACAGGTAGCTATCAGGATTAATTCAGGTGACTTACAGAATAGGCGCAGCGCGCAAAACGCGTAGTGCAATTACCACGCCCGCCGCCGGTCCGGAAGACACCATCACATCGGTGTGCGCAGCGTTTCAAGCGAGTTCCACCAATCGCTAGCCAGCGCGCCCGGCGACCCTCAGCCGACGAGCGTGGGTGCGAGTCGCAGGAAATGGCACCGAGATTCACATTTGCGTGAGCCCGTTCGTCATTGTTGATACGCCCAGGATGTAGTCGACGAATCACTGTCAGGTGTAGGCGGAATGGGTTAGTTAACGCAACTTAGTTGTCCGTCGGCGCCGATCATCGAGTGCAGCAACGGCTTTGGCAGAATACGACTAGCATGGTCCCTCACCCGAGTTATGGACCTCGCCACGACAAAGCCGTGGATGATCCGCGCGCAGTCGATGAGGCCGCCGTTGACGGAATTTGCCCAAACATGACAGCGACGGTTGGCTGCCCAACGGCCGGGGACGCACTGCCCGCCGCGGTATGCGCCCGCCGCCAGTCGTGGGCGGGCGCGCCGGTTGCTTGCCTACGATCAATTCCCTGATGAAACGACTCCGCGTGGACCGCAGCGGTCGGGGCATCTCGAACGCAATCCCGCTGATTGACATGGGCACCATTGAAAGCCCTCAGTCGCCACAACGCTGACTTCGTCAATTTTGACAGACACGCGGTTTTGTCCGCGACATAATTCAGCCGACGGGCACCTCCACGGAGATAAGCTGCACGCCTGTACCGAACGGCCCGCGGCGCGCCGGTAAGCACCAAGACCTCGATTCTTAGCCAAGGCGTCTTAATCACACGCAAAGACAGACGAAAGATCCGTCTGCCAAACTGCGATTGTATCGCCGTCATGCGTACCAGCACATTCGCAATAATGACAGTTATATTGGCTATTGCGGAATCGCAACAGGACCATATCCAGTATGGATCAATTCAGACCACACCGGGTCCGACAGAAGCGGTCGGAGCAATTCGTCACCAAGGGTTAACACCGTCTGCCCGGCGCCAAAAAACCGCGTCACGACATTTGGCCATGTGCCGAGTGATCGTCGCCATGGGAATCCAGGACCGTGTCCGATTTAGTACCCACGGCGCCGGAACCGGTCACCGGCACACGCGCCACCTGGTGCGGCTACCTCGAGGGGCCACCGAGCCCGCCAAACTGCGTGCGATCCGAACCATCCCCACACTTGAACAGCCCGATAAGTGACGGCTAGAGTGGCCTTGAATGCGTCAGCCTGCATGGTCGCAGGGGCCGGGAGCCTTGTAGCGCTCGACCCAGGGTTCGAATCCCGGCGTATTCTCAGTCGGCTAAGGCCCTCGCCACCACTGCGGTGGCGAGGGCCTTAGCGGCGTTCAGGCCTCCTCCAGGCGCGCCCTCATCGATCGCCGCCTCCCGCCCGCGATCGCGCTCGGGGCATTGTCAAGACCCCTGGCGAACTCTGTAATAACGTCGGCGTGTGAACTTTGCACCGCTATAATTTTTTGCTTTTCGGATCCCGTAGCGGCTTGACCAAGCGGCCGTGAAAGCGCACAACAAGATCAACACTTCAGACCGCGGCTTCGGGGCCAATGCCGACCCGGCCGGGCGCCAAAATCCGTTCGAATCAGCCATTCCCGAACAGGTTTCTTTACCGACGCATAAATTGCTGCCGGAATATGCTGCGCAGCTGTCGCAGTGTCTTTACGATGTCGTCATTCAGAATGGACCGGCCGTCCACGTCCCCACTCCGAGATGGAGGCATTAGATGCCCGTTCAAACTACCTATCCCGGGGTCTACATCGTCGAACAGATTTCCAGTTCGCACGTCATCTCTGGGGTGTCGACCTCGGTGACCGCATTCGTCGGAGCAGCCCGCAAAGGCCCGTCGGACACCCCGACCGCCATCGGCAGCTACGCGGACTTCGTACGAACATTCGGCGACCCCGTCGACGCCACCGACCATCCGATGGGGTACGCGGTCTCACACTTCTTCGCCAACGGCGGCAGCCAGGCGATCGTGGTACGTGCTTTGGCCTCAGACGCGGTGGCAGCGTCACTTCCTCTGACCGACGCCAACGGCGTGACCATCACGCTCACGGCGAAGAGTCGCGGCGGGTGGGCGAACGGCACCGGGAGCGGGGCCGCACAGACCGGGATATTCGTGGCGGTCAGTGCCGCCACAACCAACACCAACGACCGGTTCACACTCACGATCAGCAGTTGGGCACCCGGCATCGGCGCCGCCTCGCTGCTCGCCCGCGAAACGTGGAAAGAACTGTCGATGTCGCCGAACAACCCGCGTTACGTCGCCACCGTGCTGGCCGGCAGCGCACTCGTCTCCGCGACCGTGACCGGCGCCGAAACCAATACGTCCGAGGGGTATTCAGAAAGCAAGAACGACCTCTCGGCAGGAGTTGTCGGCCTCGCCCACCGGACGCTGCGGGTGTCCATCGACCAAGGGGCGCCCCAGGACCTCGTCCTGTTCCCGGCCGGCACCGCGGCCGACTCACACAACACCGGCGACCTCGTCACGTTCATCAACGCGGCGGGCCTGGCGCTGACCGCCAGTGACGACGGCGGCAAACTCGCCCTCACCAGCCACACCCACGGGCCCGACAGCGCCGTCGTCGTCGGACTAAGCGGAGCCCAAGACGCCAGCAGCCTGCTGACGATGGGGGTGGCGGCCGGTGGCACCGAGATCTCCGGCAGCGCCGCCGACCGGCCGCCGGCCACTGCTGCGACCGGGCTGGCCAACGGCACCGACGGCTCCAACGTCGACGCCCACGCCATCGTCTCGGCCACCGAAGGCGAGGGCATGCTCGCCCTCGACGTGCTGAACTTCCCCCGGTTCAACCTGCTGTGCCTGCCCGGAGTGACCTCCATCAACGTCGACGCCGTCAGTACCGCACTGGCGTACTGCCAAACGCAAAACGCGTTCCTGCTAGTCGATCCCGACCCGAGCGTCACACAAGCCAGCGCCGTCGGCGCGGCGGGACTGTTCGCCGCCGAAGGCCAACACGGCGCCCTGTACTGGCCGCGTCTGATCACCCCCGACTCAACGTCGTCAGGCCTGCCCCCATGCGGCGCTCTCGCCGGGATCATGGCGCGCACCGACAGCCAGCGCGGCGTTTGGAAAGCGCCCGCCGGGCTGGCGGCGGGGGTTGCGGGCGCCATCGGAGTCGCCTACCCGACCAGCGACAAGGCCTCCGGTGATCTGAACCCGTTCGGCATCAACGTGTTACGCAGCTTCCCCGGCGCCGGTCTGGTGGTCTGGGGGTCACGCACGCTGGCCGGCTCGGACCTGCGCGGCGACCCATTCAAGTACGTTCCAGTGCGCCGAATCACGGACTACATTGAGGCCAGCCTCTACCTCGGCACCCAGTTCGCGGTGTTCGAACCCAACGACCCGGTGCTGTGGGGGCAGCTGCGGCTCGCGGTCGGCGCGTTCATGCGCGGGCTATTCCGGCAAGGTGCGTTCCAGCAGTCCGAGTCACAGGCCGAGTCCGACAGCTTCTTCGTCACCTGCGATGCGACCGTGAATCCGCAGTCAGAGATCGACGCCGGACGGGTGAACATCGTGGTCGGTTTCGCGCCGCTGAAACCCGCTGAGTTCGTCGTCGTCACCATCACCCAGATCCTCAACACCGGAGACTGACATGGCCGAGTTCACCGTCAACCCGACCCGCTACGACCCCTACAAGACACACATGTTCCGCGTGAAATGGGACGGCGTCTACGTGGCGGGCCTGTCCAAGATGTCGGCGCTCACCCGCGCGACCGCACCGGTGTCACACCGCGTCGGCGGTGACCCCTCCCACGATCGGCGCAGCCCAGGATTGACCACCTACTCGTCTGTCACCCTCGAACGCGGCGTCACCCACGACCCCGCGTTCGAGGCCTGGGCCAACAAGGTCAGCAGCTACACCGCGCCTGGCATCTCACTGCCCGACTTCCGCAAGGACATCACCGTCGATGTCTTCAACGAGGCGGGCCAACAGGTGATCAGCTATCACCTGTTCCGCTGCTGGGTGTCGGAGTACACCGCGCTTCCTGCCATGGACGCGGCGACCGCAGCCGTTGCCATCCAGTCCATCAAACTCGAAACCGAAGGCTGGGAGCGCGACGCATCGGTTACCGAACCCAAAGAGCTGAGCGTCTGACGCGATGGGCACCGGCGCCGAGCAGACCGTCACTGCGCCGGCGGCAGAAGCCACCCTGCCGGCCGTGGCCGGGTCCCGCGGCGCTGGCCTCTCGCGCCTGAACCTGCTGCGCGAGTTGGACACTGCCCACGGAGAACTCGAGCAGGCGCTGGCGATCCTGCAAGCATGCGGCGTCGCGGACGCGGCGCGACTGGCACTCGGGGTCATCGACCGGCTGCTGCTGCACGCCCACCGGACGGTGTTGGGAACCGACCTGGAGATGGTGGTCACCTGCCCACAGTGCGCAGTGCTCAACGCGCTGCCGCTCGGGGCGTCCGACGTACCCGACTACGCGCCGCGGTCGGGGTGGTGCGGCCCGGGGGCCGGCGTGCGTGAACCCACCCCTGCGGACCTGACCGGGCTGCCGGACGATCCCGACGCCGCCGGCCGGATCGTGGTCCAGCGTTGCACGGCCGGCCCGGCCGACGGCCCCCGCGACGTCGCGGCGCTGGAATGGGCCGAGCAGTCGCTATGTGGCGCCGTCGCGGTCGCCTGCATCGAATGTGGCGCGCCGATAGAGGAATTCGTCGACGTGCAGCGCCTGGTCACCTCCGCGATCGCGGCCGCGGTGGCCGAGGCCGACGTCGAGGTCCACCTCCTGGCGTCGCGGTACGGCTGGGATCTGGCCAGCATCGAAGCGCTTCCCGACGCGCGCCGCAGCCGCCTCGCCGCACTCGCCGGCGGAGGCGGCCGATGACCGCGCCGAACGCTGGAACACCGCGCGGCCGCGGGCTGCGCAGGCTCATCGCCCGCGCACAGCGACCACCGGTAGTCCCCGGGCCCAGCGCCGCCG
>NZ_DATENY010000114.1:0-44685 GCF_035274705.1 Mycobacterium sp.
GAGGCCGTGAGTGCCGAACTTTCGGGGCCACAATGAGATTCGGCTGGCTGCCCGCCGAGAAGCTGCGCGAGATGTACGCCGGAGGACGGGGCAACAAGGAAGCCCGTCGCTACGCCCGGTTCTGGGCTCGGATAATTCGACTCGGCCTGTTGCCTCGGCGCTGGGTCGTCTTAGAGGTGCCCGGACGACGAACGGGCCGAAGGACTCAATTCCCTCTCGGCATGGCGGATGTCGGCGAAGAGTGGTATCTCGCTTCGATGCTCGGCGAGCAATGCAATTGGGTCAAGAACCTGCGAGCGGCCAATAACCAAGCCGTCCTGCGACGCCGCCGAGCACGCCGGTGTGAGCTCATCGAGCTCCCGGTCGGCGAACGTGCGCCGATCTTGCGCCGATATCTGCAGAAGGTTCCCGGTGGACGGCCGCACATCCCGGTGTCGCCGGATGCCCCGCTACCGGCATTCGAGGCAATCAGCGCGCAGTACCCGGTCTTCCTCGTCCGTTACCTGTAGCCCGCCGTATTCGCGCCGAGACTGAAGCGATGCAGTCAAAGTGCGAGAAACCCTCTGCGTAACTTCAGTTTCGAGGTTTCATACGGCAACTGTTCGCAGCGAGACCGGGACTTACGGCCATTGATGAAGGACTAAAGCCTCCTCAGCACCAACAGACCCGCCCCTAGCGTCAAGAGCACGAGGCGACATCCGCGACCTCGTATCCACCGAGCTGGGAGCACGACGATGTCACAGACGCTGGTACCTCCTCCGCCGAAGAACCGCCCCGCCGGCGTGAGGACGGGCCTGAGCCTGGCCGCGCTGACCGCGATCGTGGTCGGGTCGATGATCGGCAGCGGCATCTTCGCCCTGCCCTCCCAGATGGCTGGCAGCGCGGCGCCTGGCCCGCTTCTGATCGGGTGGGTCGTCACGGGCGTCGGCATGCTGATGCTGGCCTTCGTCTTCCAGACACTCGCCACACGCAAGCCGGACGTCGACGGTGGCGTCTACGGCTACGCCCGCGCCGGGTTCGGCAACTACATCGGCTTCACATCGGCATTCGGGTACTGGATGTCGGCGTGGGTGGGCAACGTGGCCTACCTGGTGTTGCTGTTCTCGACGTTGGGTTACTTCTTCCCGGCCTTCGAGGGCGGCGCTACCGTGCCCGCCATCATCGGAGCGTCCATCCTGCTCTGGATCGTGCACGCAATGACCTTGCGCGGTATCCAAACGGCCGCCGTCGTCAACGTCATCGTGACAGTCGCCAAGATCGTGCCCATTGTCGTGTTCATCGCGATCGCCGCGGTCGGCTTCAAAGCCGGGCTGTTCACCGCCGACTTCTGGGGCAAGACAACACAAATCGACGGTGCCTCGCTCGGCGGCACCATGACGCAGGTCAAGAACATGATGCTGGTGACGGTCTGGGTGTTCATCGGCATCGAAGGCGCCGCCGTCTACTCGCAGCGCGCCAAGAAGCGCAGCGATGTCGGCCGCGCCACTGTGCTCGGCTTCGCCGGTGTGCTGGCGTTGCTACTACTGGTCAACTTGTTGTCGTACGGCCTGATGGCCCAGGCCCAGCTGGCCGGTGTGCCCGACCCGTCGATGGCGGGCGTGCTCGAAAGTCAGGTCGGCAGCTGGGGCGCGGCCTTCATTTCCGTCGGCCTGGTCATCTCGCTGCTCGGCGCGCTGATCGCGTGGGTGATGCTGTGCGTGGAGATCCTGCGCCTGCCCGCGCTCGAACACGTCATGCCCAAGGCCCTCGCGAAGGAGAACGCACACGGGGCGCCCGCGACTGCGTTGTGGCTGACGAACTTGTGCGTCCAGGCATTGCTGCTGTGGACTCTGGCCAACGAAAGCACCTACACGAACCTGGTCTACCTGGCGACGTCGTTGATCCTGCTGCCTTATCTGTGGTCTGCGGCGTATCAGGTGCTGCTGGCCGTGCGCGGTGAGACCTACGAATCGGGCCACGGCAGGGCTCGTGACCTCATCGTCGGTGTGGTCGCTCTCGGCTACGCGGTGTGGCTGGTTTACGCCGGCGGTTGGCAGTACCTGCTGATCGCGGCGTTGTTCTACCTGGCCGGCACCGCGATGTACCTGTGGGCCCGCAAGGAAAGCCGGTTGCCCGCGTTCACGAAACCCGAACTCGCGGTCGTCGGCGTCGTGGCGCTGACGTCGTTGGTGGCGGTCGTGATGATGGTCACCGGAAACCTGTCAGTGCTGTGACGAATCAACAAGGCGCAGAGATGAATACACACCAATCTCAGCTCGGGGTGTGGTCGGAGGCGGGCCGGTTGCGACGGGTCCTGGTATGCGCACCGGGGCTTGCACACCAGCGCCTGACGCCGGAGAACTGCAACGAGCTGCTGTTCGACGACGTCATCTGGTTGCAGCAGGCCCGCCGCGACCACTTCGACTTCACCGCCAAGATGGTCGACCGCGGCGTGGAGGTTCTCGAACTACAGGACCTGCTCGCCGACGTGGTGGCCATCCCGGAGGCCCGTGACTGGGTGCTGGACCGCAAGGTCACCGACGACCTGGTCGGCTCCGGACTGACACACGAGATCCGGGCGTGGCTGACGGAGCTCCCGGCGGATCGGCTGGCGGAGTTCCTCATCGGCGGGGTCTCCTACCAGGACGTACCCGACGAGGTGGCCGGCAGCTTCCTGTCGGCCTTCCGCGAGCTGGACCCTGCGGGGTTCGTGCTTCGGCCGCTGCCCAACACGCAGTTCATGCGCGACAACAGCGCGTGGATCTTTCGCGGCGTCACCTTGAATCCGATGTACTGGCCGGCTCGACGCCAGGAAACCCTGCTCACCACGGCGGTCTACAAGTTCCACCCTGCGTTCGCCGACGAGAAGTTCGACATCTGGCTCGGTGATGCGGAAGGTGTTGCCCGCGAACACGGTTCGGCCAGTCTCGAGGGCGGCGACGTGATGCCGATCGGCAAGGGCACGGTCGTGATCGGGATGGGTGAGCGGTCGTCACACCAGGCGATCACCCAAGTGGCACGCAACTTGTTCGCGGCGGGCGCAGCCGAACGGGTGATCATCGCAAGGCTTCCGAAATCCCGCGCGGCAATGCACCTGGACACTGTTTTCACCTTCTGCGATCACGACCTCGTCACGGCATACGCACCGATCGTCGACGGGATCGTGCCGTTCAGCCTGCGGCCCGACGACAGTTCGCCGTCCCGTTTGGACATCCGCCGTGAGTCAAAAGGGTTGATTCCCACCATCGGTGAAGCCGTCGGCGTGGACTTCCGGGTCGTCACGACGGCCGGCGACCTTTACGGCATCCAACGCGAGCAGTGGGACGACGGTAACAACGTCGTGGCGCTCGAGCCCGGCGTTGTCATCGGCTACGACCGCAACATCCTGACGAACACGGCCCTGCGCAAGGCCGGTGTGGAGGTCGTCACCATCACCGCTAGCGAGCTGGGCCGCGGCCGCGGAGGCGGCCGGTGCATGACGTGCCCGATCCTGCGCGATCCGCTCTACACCTAAAGGAAGACACACGATGGCTCTAAACATCCGCGACCGCAGCATGCTCAGCCTGGTGCACCACACCGACCGCGACTTGCTCTATCTATTGGATCTCGCCCGGGATCTGAAGCGCGCGAAATACTCCGGCCTCAGCCGAACCAGCCTGGCAGGAAAGAACATCGCCCTCATCTTCGAGAAAACCTCCACGCGTACCCGCTGCGCCTTCGAGGTGGCGGCATACGACGAGGGCGCCCACGTGACCTACATCGATCCCACGTCCTCGCAGATCGGGCACAAGGAGTCGATGAAAGACACCGCCCGCGTGCTGGGCCGTATGTACGACGCCATCGAATACCGCGGCGCCGGCCAGGAGGTCGTCGAGGAGTTGGCGGAATACGCCGGCGTGCCGGTGTTCAACGGGCTCACAGACGAATTCCACCCAACGCAAATGCTGGCGGACATCCTCACCATGACCGAGCACTGCCCTAAACCGGTGACCGACATCGCCTTTGCGTTCGTCGGGGACGGCCGAAACAACGTGGCCAACTCACTACTGCTGGTGGGTGCGAAGTTGGGTATGGACGTCCGAATCGGCGCACCCGAAACGCTGTGGCCCAGCCAGGAACACGTCAAGATGTGCCGCAGCTTCGCCGAGGCATCCGGCGCCCGGATTACCATCACCGACGATCCGCTCAAGGCCGTCAGCGGTGTCGACTTCATCTACACCGACGTCTGGGTTTCCATGGGCGAGCCGATCGAGACCTGGGGTGAGCGGATCGATCTTCTGCTGCCCTTCCAGGTCAACGCCGAACTCATGGCTGCGGCGGGTAATCCGCGGGTGAAGTTCATGCATTGCCTGCCGGCGTTCCACAACTCCGAGACGCATGTCGGCGAGCAGATCTCCGCCCAGTACCCGCATCTGGCCAACGGCATCGAAGTCACCGAGGATGTATTCGAAAGCCCCGCGAACATCGCCTTCGACCAGGCCGAGAATCGAATGCACACCATCAAGGCGGTCCTCGTGGCCGCGCTCAGCTGAACCCCATGCGAATCGTAATCGCCCTCGGCGGCAACGCATTGCTGCAGCGCGGGCAGCCGATGACAGCGGAGAACCAGCGCGCCAACATCCGCGTGGCCGCGGAGTGCATCGCTGCGGTGGCGCCGGGCAACGAGATCGTCGTGGCGCACGGCAACGGACCACAGGTCGGACTGCTCGCGCTGCAGGCGGCGGCCTACCACGACGTCGCTCCGTATCCACTCGACGTGCTCGGTGCGCAGACCGAGGCGATGATCGGCTACGTCATCGAACAGGAACTCGGCAACCTGCTGCCCGCCGAGCAGCCGTTGGCCACGCTACTGACGATGATCGAAGTGGACCGCGACGATCCCGCGTTCGCCCACCCGACCAAACCGATCGGACCGGTATACGACCGGGAGACCGCGGAGCGCCTCAAGGCAGCCAGTGGATGGGCCATCGCACCCGACGGTGACAAGTTCCGCCGCGTCGTCGCCAGCCCAAAGCCCAAGCGAATCTTCGAGATCCGGCCGATCCGCAACCTCGTCGAGGGCGGCACGATCGTGATCTGCGCTGGCGGCGGCGGCATACCGACGATGTACGACGAACACGGCCGACTACACGGCGTCGAGGCGGTGATCGACAAGGACCTCGCCTCAGCTCTGCTGGCGCAACAACTCGACGCCGATCTGCTCGTCATCGCCACCGACGTCGACGGCGTCTACACCGACTGGGGCACGCCCGATCAGGCCCGACTGGGCGAGGTCACACCCGACGAGCTCTGTGATCTGACGTTGCCGGCCGGTTCGATGGGCCCCAAAGTCCAGGCTGCATGCGACTTTGCGCGAACCACCGGCAACGAAGCCGTCATCGGATCCCTTGTCGACATCACGAAGATTGTCGAGGGCGCCGCGGGGACAAGGGTCCGCACGCGCCAGCGTGCTGCTGCGCCGAGACTGTAGTTTCCGTGCTGCTTACTCGCAAAAGTCCTCGATAACAACAGTTTCGACGCGGAGTTGTCCCATCGGTCCGCACTGGTGACTCCCGACGCTAGGCCGCAGCGGACACGTCGATGGACAACCGGTCGGCGACGCCAGGACCTCAACCATCGGGCTGTATACACCGAGCTCGGCCAACCAGACCGACACCGTGGCGCTGATCGCGTCGGCGGGACACCCGGACCGTGCGTCCCGCGTGTAGGCGATCGGTGAGCTGGTACACCGTCGCGGCGAGGTCTGGACGTCGTACCAGGCTGCCTAGTGACCTCAGATGCCCAGCTAACTGCGGAGGGGTCCAAAAGCACGACCCAGTGAGGGCTTTGGCCCCTACGATCTAGCCTCGCCCCGGCCCTACCGTCGGGGTATGTCCGTATCGATCGAACGTCCTGGAATCGTCGTCGGTGTCGACGGATCGCCCGCCTCCAAGGTCGCAGTCGACTGGGCGGCACGGGATGCCGCACTGCGCAATGTCGCGCTCACACTCGTCCATGTCGCGAACGGGATGGTTGCGCCCTGGGCCCGGACACCGTTGCCGAGCGGTTTCGGCAAATGGCAACAGCAGCGAGGGCACCAGTTCATCGACGACGCGATCCGGGTCGCCGAGGCCGCCGTGGGCGACTCCGGCCGAATCCAAATGAGAACCGAAATGTACTACTCGGCCACGGTTCCCACACTCGTCGACGTGTCCAAGGACGCCGAGATGGCCGTGGTGGGTAGCCGCGGACAGGGCGCGCTCGGCGGCATTCTGGGTTCGGTGAGCGCCGGCATGGTCCAGCATGCGCATTGCCCGGTGGCGGTCATTCACGACGAAGACCCCCTGATGCCGTACCCCGCGCAGGCTCCCGTCCTCGTCGGTATCGACGGCTCTCCGACCTCGGAGCTGGCCACGGCGATCGCGTTCGACGAGGCGTCACGTCGACACGTGAATTTGATTGCCCTGCATGCGTGGAGCGACGGTGGGGTGATGGGCTTTCCCGACATGGACTGGTCGAGGATGAAGACGTCGGAGGACGCGGTGCTGGCCGAGCGGCTGGCGGGCTGGCAGGAGCGCTACCCCGACGTCACGGTTCATCGCCACGTGGCGTGCGACCGGCCGGCTCGTCAACTCGTCGAACACTCTGAGGCGGCCCAACTGGTCGTCGTGGGCAGCCACGGCCGCGGCGGCTTTGCCGGCATGCTGCTCGGATCGGTTAGCGCGGCGGTCGTTCAATCCGCCCGTATGCCGGTGATCGTGGCGCGGCCGGCCTAGTTTGACGGGACGCTCGGGAACCGAACGGTGCAGCCCGGCGCGAGCTGTTCGACCCGGCCACGGCATTCGATCGCGACAGGCGGAACGTCTCGCGGATCCACGCTGATCTCGGCGCCCTTGCCGCTGACCCGCACATGCAGATGGTGGCCACGGTAGTGGACCGGAAAGCCCAGAGCACCAAGCGTTTCCGGCCAATGCGGGGACAGCACCATGCGGTCGCCACGGATCTCCAAGCCCGTGAAGCACCTTTGCACGAGGTCGACGCTGCCGGCCATGGCGGCCAGATGAATACCCTCGGAGGTGGTCCCGCCCTGGATGTCGGCGACGTCGGACTTGAGCACCTGCTCGAAGAACTCCATCGCGCGATCGCGATTGGCCCGCGCGAGCACCCACGTATGGACCACACCGCTGAGTGTCGATCCATGCGACGTCCGCGCGAGGTAGTAGTCGACCATCTTCGGTATCTGGTCGGGGCCAAAGGAATAGCCGAGACGGTCGAGGATCTCCCGCAACTCGTCCGATGACAGCAGATACAGCAACATCAGCGCGTCAGCCTGTTTGGAAGCCTTATACCGGTTCACGTCGTCCTGCTCGGCTTCGAGAATGCGGTCCAGGCGTTGGATGTTGCCGTAGCGCGCTCGATACGACTCCCAATCCAGTTCCTCGAGCTTGTCATAACCCTCGAATTGACTGATCACGCCGTCATGGATCGGTACGACCATGCGCCGGCTGACGTGATCCCACTGCTTAAGCTCGGCATCTGTCAGCCCCAGCCGCTCACGCAGGTCGAGGCGATTCGGCAGCGGCAACGACTCGAGCGCCTCCAGCGCACGCAGGATCACCCAGACCGCCATCACGTTGGTGTAGGCGTTGTTGTCGACGCCGTCGTACGGCGTGGCCGGGTATCCCGCGTGAAATTCGTCGGGCCCGATGACACCGTTGATGCTGTAGCGATCCCGCTCGTTGTCGTATGTCGCCCGGCTGACCCAGAATCGGGCGATCTCCGCCAGCATCTCGGTGCCGTAGTCGATCAGATATGCCAGGTCCCCGGTGGCCTGGTAGTACTGCCAAACGTTGTAGGCCACGGCGATCCCGATGTGGTGTGCGCGGTGACTGGGATCGGTATTCCAACGGCCAGAGCGCGGATTCAGATGCAGTTCGGGGCTTTCCTCGCGTCCGTCGCTGCCGGATTGCCACGGGAACATCGCGCCGGCATACCCGGCGAGCTCGGCCGCACGGCGCGCTTCGGGCAGCCGCCGGTAGCGGTAGCGCAGCAGAGCACGAGTGATAGTCGGAAGTCTCAAGTTGAGGACCGGGAAGATGAACAGTTCGTCCCAGAAGATGTGGCCGCGGTAGGCCTCGCCGTGCAGTCCTCGGGCGGGCACACCGATATCGAGGTCCTCGCTGTTGTAGGAAACCGTCTGCAACAGATGAAGCAGGTGCAGGCGCAGGATTCGCAATTCGTCTGTGTGATCGTCGAATTCGATCGACAGCCGCTCCCAGAGATGAGCCCACGTCACGGCATGGGTGTCGCATATCTCGGCGAATCGCTCCAGGCGGTCGAGGCGTCGTTCGGCTCCGTCACACGGAGCCGAAGTCGCGACGTCGCGACCGGTGACCACCGTGACGACCTTTTCCACCGAGACCGACTGGCGTGGCGCCAGCTCAGTTCGGATCTCGTGGCCGACCTCGCACTCGTCGTCGACGAGTCGATAGGTTGCAGTCGCGGGCGATCCGTCGCGCCATATGGTGGTGCGCGCAGCCAACGCGACCGGGATCTGCGACTGCGTCGTCTCGACCATCAGCAGCACCGAGTTCGGCGACAGCTCACGCGTGACCGGCTTGTTCAAGTGGGTGCTGGCGAGGTCCCGATAACGCTCCACCAGTCGGTTACCCACGCCGCCGTCGAGCGTCGAGCGGACCTCGAGTGTGCCCGACCAGTCCTCGGCCATGACGATCGTCTCGAGTGCCGCAACATGGGCCATGTGCATGGCGGCGAATCGGTGCTGCGTCAGAGAGGTCGTGCGACCGGCATCGTCGCGGAAACGCAGCTCACGAGTCAGAACCGCGCGGCGCAGGTCGAAAACCTGTCGGTAGGACAACAATTCGACCGCATCGATGTCGAACCAATCGCCGCCGTCGATGCGGAATGTCAGGGGCAGCCAGTTGGGCAGGTTCACCAGGCTTTCGTGCCCGGTCGTCTTGCCGTCTACCTCGTCGACGAGACGGTTGAACACACCGGCGGCATAGGTGCCGGGGTAATGGATCTGACCGGCCTTCGATTCCGGCGCGGCACCACGGGTGGCGAAATAACCGTTACCGACGGTGCACAGCGCTTCACGGAGTTTCTCACTGTGCGGGTCATAGCCCTCGAACGTCAGCGTCCATGCGTCGTCAGAGGTCTCTTGTTCGTAGGCCATCCAGTTGGCGCCGCGGCGCAGGAATTCGCACACCTCGCCGGGACTGTTGAGGTTGAACTGCGCGGACGTCGGGCGGCCGCCGTCCTCATCGTGGCGCACGACCACCCCGACGCCGTCGAAGCGAATCGCATCGAATGCGTCTTCGTCGGTGAGGTCGTCGCCGACGTAGATGGGTAGCACGCGGCCGGTGAGATCGATCTGTTCGCGGATCCATTCCAGCGCGGTCCCCTTGTCCCAGTCGATGTCGGGCCGCAGTTCGACTACCTTGCGGCCGCCCGTCACCCGCAGGCCGTGTCGTTGCCCGTGCCGGTGCGTTGCCGCGATGATCTCGCCGACGCTCGCCGGCGGGGCGTTGCGGTAATGCACCGCAACGGCATAGCGCTTGTGCTCTACCCGTGCTCCCGGTATCTCGCCGAGCTCCTTGCGTAGTTCGGTCGCAACGCGTTCCAGCACGGGTACCGCGGCTGAGGCCGCGTCGTTGTGATGGTGGCTGCCGTCTGGGCCGATCAGTTCGAAGCCGTGGCTACCGGCGTACCAGATGCCGGGCAGGCCGACGCGGTCGCGAATGTCGGCCAGATCGCGGCCGGACAGGATCGCGACGGGGCACTGCGCCGCCAAGTGCTCCAGTGCCTTGGCCGCGCCGTCGACGAGGGTCGCGGCATCGGGATCGGAAACGATTTCAGACAAGGTGCCGTCGAAATCAAGGCATACCAACGGCTTCCGGCCGGCGACGACGCCGATCAGTTGACCGTAGGAGTCCAGTGCGTTGGGCAGCGACGACATGCGTTTGTCACCGGTGCGCACGGCGACTGCGGCGAGATCAGCGACGACGACGTCGGCGCCGCTACGGATCAATTCCTCGGCGTGTGATGTGCGGTCGACGCCGATGACGAACGAGAAACCTCCGCTGCGACCGGCTTCCACGCCGGCCTCGGCGTCCTCGATCACCACCGACCGTTCCGGCACCGCGCCCAATCTGCGAGTGGCCTCCAACAGGACGGCGGGGTTGGGCTTGCCCGGCAGCCCGAGGGACTCGGCCACCACCCCGTCGACCCGGACTGCGAACAGAGCCTCCAGACCGGCGTCCTTGAGTATCTGCTCACAGTTGCGGCTCGACGAGTAAATGCCTGTCGCAACGCCGGTTTCGGCAAGCTTGCGCACGAGCGCGACCGTCGACTCGAAAACGGGTACTCCATCCTGGATGCGCTCGAGGAACAGCTGCTGCTTGCGGTTGCCGAGCCCGCACACCGTGTCCTGGGTGGTGTCCGAGGACCGGCCCGGGGGCAACGAGATTCCGCGCGACGCCAAGAAGTCGGCCACGCCGTCATAACGTGGTTTGCCGTCGACGAAACGCAGGTAGTCCCCTGTGGTGAAGGGTTGGTGGTTTTCGCTGTCGCTTGCCGGCCTCCGGGCGAGGAAATCGTTGAACATCGCGGTCCACGCCGCCGCGTGGACCGATGCGGTATCGGTGACCACACCGTCGAGGTCGAAAATCACCGCGTCGTGCAATCTGGGGTCGATCGTCACAGTGGTATTCATCGGGCGCTTTCCCTTTGTCGAGGACCGATTACACGCATACTGCACCGACGTCCACCGGCTTTTCGGCAACTTCGAAAAGCCTTTCCACATCGGCCCTGCCGCACGGCACCGTGCCCGGAGTCATCATCATCGCCGCGCCGGCGGCAATGCCGAAACTCACCGAATCGCTGAGCGTCCAGTCGCGACTCAGCCCGACCGCGATCGCGGCCACCATTGCATCCCCTGCACCGACCCCGCTGACCGCCCGCATCGGAATCGCGCTGAATCGCAAGCTTTCTCCTGGCGTGGCAAGCAATGCGCCTTCGGAGCCGAGTGACACCACAACTGCTCGGGCTTGTCCGCAGTCGATGATTTCGTGTGCGGCATCCAGCTGCGCGGACTCGGTCAGTAGGTCACGCCCGGCGCATTCACGCAGTTCTCGCACACTCGCCTTGAGCAGAAAGACTCCGGAGGTGATGTGTCGCAGACCGCCGCCGGAGGTGTCCAGAATCAGCTGCGCGCCTAGATCCCGGCACACGAGAGCCACCTGCTGGTAGAAGTTCACGGGCGCGCCCGGTGGGAGACTGCCGCTGGCCACAACAAACCGGGCGGCCGTCGCCGCGTCGCGAAGCTCGGTGAGGCAACGCTGCTGCTCGGCATACGTCAGGCACGGCCCCGGGAGCACGAACCGGTATTGCATGCCGGTGCTGATCTCGTTGACAGTGAAGCTTTCTCGAGTAGAGCCGCCGATCTCGACACAGCGAAACGGGACGCCACGCTCAGCAAGCAGATCGGTGTACGCGGCGCCAGTCGCACCGCCGGCAGGAAAGACCGCCGTCACCGACGCGCCTAGATTGTGGGCGACCTGAGCGACGTTGACTCCGCCGCCACCGGGATCGTAATGGGCACGACCGCAGCGGATCTTGTCAGTCGGCCCGACCACCTCGGCGTCGGTATTGATGTCGAGCGCCGGGTTCATCGTCAACGTGACGATCGATGCTCCGCTCGTCGAGTCCATGCCGTTGATCCGACTACGTGGCGTGGTTCGGCGGTAGGGACCGAAGTCCCAAGTCGGAGGTTAGGGACCTTGTGCCCTAACCGGTCGTGACTTTCACCGCGGGCACTATGGTCCTCGGACGGTATGTCGGTGCACCGCCGGAGAACAGGCTGGTCGCATGCATGAGAACACGTACGTCCGGGATATCTCTTCGTTGCGAATCTCCGATGCCGAGGAAGCCGGCGGCAAAGGCGCCAACATGGGCGAGCTGGTGGCGGCCAAGTTGCCCGTTCCACCCGGATTCGTTCTGCTGCGGGACTGCTACCGGGACTCGATGCGAGCCGGCGGAGTCGATGCCGAGCTGAGCACGCTTCACCGTGAGGCTTTGGAGCACGCGGCGGACACCACGCGGCTGGCCGAACTGTGCGAGCGGATGCAGGGCCTCGTCGACAAGGCGGGCGTGAGTGACCCGGTGCGCACGTTGATCCTCAGTGCGTATCACGCGCTGGGATCCGGCGTGGTCGTCGCGGTGCGATCGTCGGCGACCGGCGAGGACGGCAAGGACGCCTCGTTCGCCGGCATGAACGCGACAATCACCAACGTCAGCGGCGACGACGGGCTCGTCGATGCGGTGCTGCGGTGCTGGATGTCGCTGTTCAGCCCGCGCGTCATCACCTACCGCGCCAGCCGTGAATTCACTGCCGACCCGGCCATGGCGGTGGTTGTCCAGCAGATGATCGACTCCGAGAAAGCCGGTGTCGCGTTCACAGCCGATCCGAGCAACGGAGCCGAGGACCGAGTGGTCATCGAGGGCGCCTTCGGGCTCGGTGAGGTCGTGGTGTCCGGCGAGGTGGAGCCCGACACCTACATCGTGTCGAAGGAAACCCTCGAGGTGCTCGACATCCGGCTCGGCCACAAGGCGTTCAAGATCGTGCGCGGCCCCGACGGACACGACAAGGTCGTCGACCTCGGCGACGAGCAGGCCGACGCACGGTTGCTCGACGAAGCCGAACTTCGACGAATCGCCGAACTGGCCATCGCCACCGAGAAACACAATGGATGCCCGCAGGACACCGAATGGGCGGTTTCGGGCGGTAAGACGTATCTGGTGCAGGCGCGACCGATCACCACACTGAGGCACAGGGATGCGCCGTCGTCCGAGAAACACGCAGTGCTGGCCCGCGGCCTGGCCGCGGCCCCCGGATTGGCGTCGGGCAAGGTGCGCGTGCTCGACACACCGGATGAAGGTAACCGCCTGCAGGAGGGCGAGATCCTCGTCGCGCAGATGACCAATCCCGATTGGCTGCCGACCATCCGACGGGCCGCCGCCCTAGTCACCAACACCGGCGGGATGACATGTCACGCCGCGATCGTGGCCCGCGAGTTGGGTGTTCCGTGCGTGGTCGGCACCCGTACGGCGACACGGGATCTGCACGACGGCACGACGGTCACCGTCGACGGGGCGCACGGGCGCGTGTTGGCCGGGCGCGTCGAGAACGCTGTTTCTGAGCAGACGACGGCGGTCGAACGGCGTGCACCGGCCGAACCTCAGGTCGAGGTCACCGGCACCAAGGTCTACGTCAACCTCGCGATGCCAGACACGGCGGAAGCCGTTGCGGCGCAAGGCCCCGACGGTGTGGGCCTGCTACGCGCGGAGTTCATGCTGACCGAGGCGCTCGGTGGTCGCCATCCACGCGATCTGATCGCACACGGCGAGCAGAGCACCTTGGTCGGCGGGATGGTCGCATCGGTCGGCCGGATCGCCGCCGCATTCGCACCGCGGCCCGTCGTCTACCGCGCAACGGACTTCCGCAGCAACGAATTCCGCGGACTGAAGGGCGGCGACGCCTACGAGCCCGTCGAACACAACCCGATGATCGGCTATCGCGGCTGCTATCGATACGTCAAGGAACCCGACCTGTTCGCCCTCGAGTTGCAGGCACTGGCGCAGGTGCGCGAGCAGTCGCCGAATGTCCATCTGATGATCCCGTTCGTGCGCACCAAATGGGAGCTCGAGGAATGCCTGTCACTGGTGGACGCGAGCCCGTTGGGCCGCCAGCGCGGACTTCACCGGTGGGTCATGGCGGAGGTGCCGTCGGTCATCCACTGGCTGCCCGAGTACATCGGCATGGGAATCGACGGGGTATCCATCGGCAGCAACGATCTGACGCAGCTGGTGCTTGGCGTCGACCGCGATTCCGACATCTGCGCGGAGCTGTTCGACGAATCCGATCCCGCGGTGCTGGACGCCATCGGTCAAATCATCGGCACTGCACGCAAGTTCGGGATCACGTCGTCGCTGTGCGGTCAGGCGCCGTCGACCAAGCCGGCGTTCGCCGAGCACCTCGTGCGGATGGGAATCACGTCGGTGTCCGTCAATCCCGATGCCGTGGGCGCGGCGCGTCGGACCATCGCCGCTGCCGAACGGCGGCTGCTGCTGGAATCCGCGCGGTGAACCAATCGTGACAACGGTTCTCGGTGAGCACGCCCTGAACCAAGGACACGCCGCCACCGCACCAACCGCGGAGGTCTTCGGGTGGCTTGACACGTCGGCCGATGGCCTGACGACGACCGAGGCGACACGCCGGCTGGAACAGGTCGGTCCGAATTCTGTTCGCACCCATAGGGTCAGCGCGCTCGCTGTACTGGGCCGCCAGCTCAACAATGCCATTCTCGGGCTTCTGGCCGCGACGGCAGCACTGTCGTTCTTCCTTGGCGACAGCACGCAGGCCGTCATCATCTGCATCATCTTGGCGGTCAGCATCGGCTTGGGATTCATCAACGAATACCGTGCCGAACGCGCCACTGCGGCGCTGCACTCCCGGGTCCGGCACAACGCGGTCGTGCGACGCGACGGGCGCTTCACCAAGATCGATGTCAACACGGTTGTGCCAGGAGACGTGGTTCAGCTCGAGCTCGGTCAGTTGATACCCGCCGACGTTCGGCTGATAGAGGCCAATGGCCTGGAGTGCAACGAGAGCATCTTGACCGGTGAATCCACCGCTACCGAGAAGTCGACCGAGCCGGCGCCGGGCGACGTCGCCCTTGCCGACGCGAACAATCTGGCCTTCATGGGCACCGTGGTCAGCGCCGGCGAGGCCACCGGCGTCGTCTACGCGACCGGCGCCAACGCCGAGTTCGGCCGCATCGCAGCCGGTTTGGGCGAACGCCAACCGGAAACCGAATTCCAGATCGGGCTGCGCCGCTTCTCGTATCTTCTGCTCCGCGTGGCTCTGACGCTCACCGTGGTCATCATCGCCATCAATCTGCTCTTGCGCCGGCCGCTGATCGACTCGGCGCTGTTCGGTCTGGCCATCGCCGTCGGCATCACTCCGCAGCTGCTGCCGGCGGTGGTCAGTACCAGCCTGGCATCCGGCTCACGACGGCTTGCACGGCTCAAGGTGCTGGTGAAACGGCTTGTGTGCATTGAAGATCTGGGCGACATCGATATCTTGATCACCGACAAGACGGGCACGCTGACCGAGGGGCAGATCAGGTTGCTCGATGCCGTCGATCCCACTGGCGGTCATGCGGAATCGGTGTTGCGGTACGGCATGCTCGCCACCGACGTCGATCCGTCGACCGGCGGCGCCAGCGTCAACGAGCTCGACGCCGCGCTGTGGTACGACCGGCCGGGCATAGCAGGCGTTTCGCGCATCGCCACTCTGCCGTTCGATCACACGCGCAGGGCCACCTCCGCGCTTGTCGACGACGCCGGTAGCCGCGTACTCGTCGTCAAGGGCGCGCCCGAACAGGTGCTGGCCCGTTGCGTCGACGTTCCCGACGCCGCTCAGCGCACGCTGGAGACGCTGTTCGCCGACGGCCGGCGGGTCGTGGCGGTGGCCAGCAAGTCCGCCTCTCGCCTGACGAGCATCACCGCCGACGACGAAGGTGACCTCACGCTCAACGGCTTTCTGGTGTTCGCCGACAATCCGAAGACCGCCGCACGCGACTCCCTTCAGCAGCTGGCGGCGCTTGGCATCGAAGTCAAGGTCGCAACGGGAGACAATCCAGCGGTCGCGGAAAAGGTTTGCGCGGAATTGGGTTTGACGTCGAAGGGCACCATCACCGGTGCGCAACTCGACCGCATGGACGACGCCGAATTGGTCGCCGCGGCACGTGACAAAACCATCTTCGCCCGCATCTGTCCCGAACAGAAGGCGCGCCTGATCACCTCGCTGCGCAGCGCCGGCCGATCCGTAGGTTTCCTCGGCGACGGCGTGAATGACGCACTGGCGCTGCACGCCGCCGACGTCGGAATCTCCGTGGACACCGCGACCGACGTGGCCAAGGATGCGGCCGACGTCGTGCTGTTGGAAAAGGACCTCGGCGTGCTTGCGACGGGAGTCGCTGAGGGACGGCGCATCTTCGCGAACACGATCAAGTACGTATTGATGGGCACCTCAAGCAATTTCGGCAATATGTTCAGTGCCGCGGCCGCTTCGGCGGTGCTCACCTTTCTGCCGATGCTGCCTAGCCAGATCCTGTTGAACAACCTGCTCTACGACAGCTCGCAACTGGCGATCCCGACGGATCGCGTCGACGAGGAACAGCTACATGCGCCGTCGCATTGGAACATCGCGTTCATCCGCCGGTTCATGCTGACCTTCGGTCCGATCAGCTCGCTGTTCGACTTTCTCACCTTCGGGCTGATGCTCGGCGTGTTGCACGCCGGACCGGTCGAGTTCCGAACAGGCTGGTTCGTGGAATCGCTTGCCACACAGACGCTGATCATCTTCGCAATCCGGACTCGACGGGTGCCGTTCGTTCGCAGCAGGCCAGGCGGCGTGCTGACGGTAGCGACCTTCACGGTGATTGCCATCGGCATCGCCCTGACGATCTCGCCGTTATCCCACAGCCTGGGTTTCACGCCACTGCCCTGGCAGTTCTTCGCCGCGCTGTTCGGTTTTGCCCTCGCTTATCTCGTGCTGGTCGAGCTGACCAAGAAGGCGTTCTATGCCGACCCGATGCGGTTGGCGGGTCAGCCGCATCGCACACGCGGGCACGAACACCGCATCCATCGCCACGCGGCTCGATTCAGCCATCCTGGCCGTCTGCCGGCCCCGGCCACGACGTCGTTGGCGCGAGCGAGATGAATGTGCGCCGAGGGATTTCCCGACTGCGGCCCCACGTCGAGCAGGTACTGGCGGTGCTCACGGTCGGTGCGCTGGCTGCCGGCGGAATCGCCTGGGCCACTGGGTGGTACCGGGTGGCAGACGGGTGCTGGATCGCCGGGACGGTGATCGCGATTGTGCCGGCCGTGGTGTGGGTCATTGCGGCATTACGGCGCGGGCGGGCAGGGGTGGATCTGATAGCTGTGCTGGCGCTCGTGGGCACACTGCTCGTCGGTGAGTACGTCGCGGGCGCGCTGATTGCCGTGATGCTGGCGGGCGGACGCGCACTCGAAGCAGCCGCCGAGCGTCGCGCTTCTCATGATCTGCGCGCGCTGCTCGAGCACGCACCGCGATTCGCTCGCCGCCGGATCGCTTCCGAGGTGAAGGTGATCCCCGTCGCCGACGTTGCCGTGGACGATTTGCTTGTCGTCGGGCCCGGCGAGGTGGTGCCAGTGGACGGACGGATCACCGACGCGCTCGCCGTCTTGGACGAATCGGTGCTGACCGGTGAACCGCTGCAGGTGGAACGTGGCGCCGGCGAGCCCGTCCGTAGCGGTGTCGTAAACGCCGGCACCGCTTTCGAAATGCGTGCCACGGCGACCGCACAGGACAGCACATATGCGGGCATCGTGCGACTGGCCGAACAAGCCGGAGCGGACAGCGCGCCGATCGTGCGGCTGGCCGACCGCTACGCCGCGTGGTTTCTGCCGCTGGCGTTGATCGTCGCGGGAGGCGCGTGGCTGGCCAGCGGCTCCGCTGTACGCGCCGTGGCAGTCCTGGTGGTGGCAACACCGTGTCCGCTGTTGCTTGCTGCGCCGGTGGCTATCGTTTCGGGACTGTCGCGGGCTTCACGCCAGGGTGTGGTGGTCCGCAGCGGCGGCGCATTGGAAAGCCTCGGTAACGCAACGACTTTGGTGATGGACAAGACTGGCACCCTCACCATGGGGCGACCGGGCGTTGTCGACGTGTTGGCCGCACCGGGACTCGACACCAGCGAGGTGCTGTGGCTGGCGGCGTCGGTAGACCAGATGTCGCCGCACGTGCTGGCCGAGGCCATCGTCACAGAAGCCCTCACGCGGGGCCTGAAGCTGTCGTTACCGCGAGACGTGGTCGAAGAACCAGGGCGGGGCGTCACCGCGACGATCGACGGTCGCCGCATTCAGGTCGGCAAGTTACCTCCCGGTGCCATCGACGCGGAGTGGGCCAGGGCCGCTGTGAACCGGGCAACACTGGACTCGGCAGCGATCGCGTGGGTATCCGTCGAAGGAGAGCTGGACGGTGCCGTGTTGCTGCGAGACCCGTTGCGCCGCCACGCGCCCCGAACAGTGCGACGGTTGCGAGCTGCCGGGTTTAACCGGCTGGTCATGCTGACCGGTGACCGCCCGGAGCCGGCCCGCGAAGTCGCGACAGTACTCGGCCTGAACGAGGTCTATGCCCAGCAGAGCCCGGCCGATAAGGTCGCCGCTGTGCGCACTGAACGTCGGCGCGCGGTAACCGTGATGGTCGGCGACGGAGTCAACGACGCACCGGCGTTGGCTGCCGCGACTGTCGGTGTCGCGATGGGTGCGCGCGGCGCGACAGCCTCCTCCGAAGCCGCGGACATCGTGCTGACCACCGATCGCCTGGATCGTCTAGCCGATGCGATGGACATCGCCCGATGGTCACGGCGTATCGCGGTGCAGAGCGCCCTGGTCGGCATGACGCTGTCGCTGTTAGCCATGGGGATTGCAGCGCTGGGTTGGTTGCCCCCTGCCGCTGGCGCCCTTCTGCAGGAGGGAATCGACGTCGCCGTGATCCTCAACGCGCTGCGTGCGCTGCGTGGTGATCCGGCCGTGGACGTCGAACTGCCGGCTGAAACCGAGATGATGTTGCGGCGGTTCGCAGCCGAACACGACGAATTGCGCGACACGGTCGAGTCGCTACGTGACGCCGCCGATCAATTGGTCGCGGGCGCCGACGCGGCCGCACTGCAGTCGTTGACGCGTGCGCACGCCGTCCTCACGGATCGGATCCTGCCGCACGAAGAAGCAGAGGAGACCCGGCTCTACCCTGCGCTGGCCCGTCCGCTCGGTAGCGGTGAGGCCACCGCCACCATGAGCAGAACCCACGCTGAAATCCATCGACTCGCCGATCGGATCGGCACGCATGTCGCACTGGCGAAGGGTGGCAACGCAATACAGCCCGACCAGGTGGAAGATCTGCTGGCGTGTCTGTACGGCCTTTACGCACTGCTGCGGCTGCACTTTCTGCAGGAGGAGGAGAATTACTTCACCCTCACCGACGATGAACCGGAAAGCACAACGACCACCCCCCGCAAATGAAGCCGTCACGCCGCACGCAGCGATCGTGATCATTCGGCGTGCATTTGCTTTCTTGCCTAGGTCATTTCGGCAGCTTGACCTTCACAAAGTTGTTGATGCCGAAGCGCGAAAAGGCACGACGCCGCCGGTCTGACATCTGTGGCAAGGCCGCCGCCGCGTCAATGATTTCCGGCTCAACGACGTCGTATGTCTGACCGCCGACGGTGACCGTCGCCGAGCCGGCCGCGACCACATTGCGCAGCCAGTCGACGCCTGCGCCGTATGGCAGCGGAACAATGAAGCCGTCTATCACGCGGTCTGCCACGACCGGTGTGGCATAACTCTTTCCAGAGCGCCGCCCCGTGTGCCTGATGACCGCGGCATACCAGTGTTTGTGCCCCGCCAGACGCATCATGGCCGGATTGAGCACGTGTTTGTTGAAGGAGCGAACGGCGTCTCGGGCTGGACTCGTCGTGTTGGTAGTCACTACTCGATCCTGACCGGCCAAGGGCCGGGTCCGGCAGAGCCGACCGACCACTGCACCAAGGGACTAATGACACCCGGGGTGCGTGAGCGCAGCAAACCTGAACCGTTTCGCGGTGAGGTGGTGACTTTCTTCCCTATTGCGACACCTCTTGCCTCGCAAACGATGAGAGCGTTGAATGCAACCCGGAGGGGACGTTATGGCGCCGACCAAGGCACGTGAACTCACCAAGCAAGAACTAGACACGATCGCGTGGGGTTTTCTGCGCTCCGAGTTCACCGACCAGATCTACGCCGACTGGCCGATCGACCGGCGCATCGACGCCTACCTCGAACATCACGGGCTCACGGACTTCGCCTACGACGGGTCTGCGTATGACGCGCTGCTCGACCGCGTCATGACCAATATTGGCGCGGCGTTACGCAAGGGCATCTTGGAACCGCCCAGCCTCTAGCAAACCGCGAGCGCCTCGATGGCCGCCTTCAACTTCGCCGCCACCTCGTCGGCCACCGGGCGCAATTCGGTCTCGCCAGTTACATCGACCAGCACTTCGGGATCCATCGCCTCGACCAGAACGGTGCCTTCGTCCTCCGGATCGGTGCGAACCACGACGTTGCACGGCAGCAGCAAACCAATCTGGCGATCGATGGTGATCGCGCGGTGTGCCAGCGGCGGGTTGCACGCTCCGAGGATGAGATAGTCCTCCATGTTCTCGCCGAGCTTGGCCTTCAGTGTTGCCTGCACATCGATTTCGGTAAGCACACCAAACCCTTGTTCGGCGAGCGCTTCACGGGTGCGGCGGACCGCCTCGTCGAACGACGTGCGCAGTGCGGTGGACAGTGCGATACCCATGTCGACTCCTCCCCCCTCGCTTGTCATGCAAGCGCGAGAAACAGCTTCTCCAATTCAGCTTCGGTCATCGGCTTTGCGCCGTCGGCGCTTTCACCCGTCACGCATTCCCGCAAGCCTGTCGCGACAATCTTGAAGCCGGCCCGGTCCAGCGCGCGCGAGACCGCAGCGAGTTGGGTGACGACGTCTTTGCACTCGCGGCCCTGCTCGATCATCGAGATCACTCCCGCGAGCTGCCCTTGAGCGCGACGCAGCCGGTTCAGCACTGCCGCGATGGCGTCTTCGTCACCAACCATCGTCTGACTCCCTTCTGAGGTTCCTGCCCCATGGTACCCGTGGGGGTATAAGCCGCCGGTCAGGCCGCAACAGCCCCGACGGTTTGCCGTCCGCTGAGCCGCCGTAGCGGGCAACGGGCATATCGGGTGCAGGCGAAACTGATTCCGGCAGCGAGTGCGGTCGACGCGGCGACGGCAATGCCGATCGCCGGGTGCACCTCTTCGGCGAAGATGACCGACGACATCGCCAGGACGAACCAGCCGAAGGCCTTGCGCAGCATCTGCGGGCTCACCAGCGCGGTCAGGCGAACTCCGATCAATCCGCCCGCGAGTGCCGCAGCGGTCACCGCCGCCGCCACTGGCCAGTCGATGTGCACGCTTCCCAGGTGGCCGGCGAACCCCGCGAACGAATTCATCGCAATGACTGTCAAAGCGGTGCCGACTGCCGTGGGCATGGGCAGGCCACCGAGTATCACCAGCGCAGGAACCACCAGGAAGCCCCCGCCCGCACCCACCAGACCGGTGACCGAGCCGACCGCAAGACCCAACAACACGATCTTGATCACTGGTAGCGATCGACAGGTTTCGGTGTTGATGACCTCCCGCCGTCCGCGCAACATCGCCACCGCGGTGGCGATCATGATCAACGCAAAGCCGATCATCAAGACGGTTCCTGGGATGAACCGGCCGAGCAGGCCTCCGGCATAGGCGCCGGCCGTGCCTGCCGCGCCGAAGGCCAGCCCGGTCCGCCAGCGGACACGGCCCGCGCGCGCATGCGATATCGCGCCGACTGCGCTGGTGACGCCGACCACCAACAGCGATGTGGCGATGGCCTGCTTGATCTCCATTCCGGCGACATATGCCAGCAGCGGCACAGTCAGGATGGAACCGCCGCCGCCCAGTAGGCCGAGCGAAATACCGACAAGAACCGCCAGGGCGATCGTCAACGCGATCATGACCGTTCACTCGCCGTCGTCTGCTCGGCGGACGCCGCGACGAGCTTTTCGACGATCGTCCGCACATCACACGTCGCGCCTCTGTTGTACGGCAACCGGGCAAGCAACATTCCCATCGCGCACGTGTTGGTCAGCGCTGCAATGCTGAGCCCGGCGCCGATCGCGAAGGCCAGCCACTCGACACCGGGAACGACGACGCCGGCGAGGACGCTCACGGCGACGATCAGGCCCGCAACGAGCCGTACCTGCCGCTCGAGGTCCCAGCGCTGAGCACCCCGCTTGACCGTGAAACCCTTTGCCTCCCAGTCGGTGATTCCGCCGTCGAGAATGTGGACGTTGGTCAGGCCCGCCTTGCGCAGCGTCTCCTCCGCCTGTGTCGCACGCTGCCCGGAGCGGCACACCAGCACCACGTCCTGGTCCACGTGCGAAACGATCTCGTCGCGGTGCTCGCGCAGCAGATCGAGCGGAACGTTGTAGGCGCCGGGCAGATGAACGGTCTGGAACTCTCCGGGCGTGCGGACGTCGATCACTCGTGGCGGCGTCGGCGAATCCAGGAGACTTCGCAGGTCTGCCGAATCGATCGTGGCTGGCATCCGTGTGTTCATTTCGTTCTTCCGATCTATTGGCGGCCGGATACCCTATGGGGTATATTTGCGACCATGATACACATACCCCACCGGGTATCAAGGGGTCGTCGGAATATGCATACCCCATAGGGTACTTGTAATACCCATAGGGGTATACGTAAAGTAGGCGTAACCCGAACCGAGAAGCAAGGAAGAGACGATGATCCTCGACCAGTACTACATCGAGTGCCTCTCGCACGCGTCGTACCTGATTGGCGACGAAACCACAGGCCGCGCAATCGTTGTGGATCCACGACGCGACATCACCGAGTACCTCGACGACGCCGCGAAGTACGGTCTGACCATCGAAGGCGTCATCAATACGCACTTCCACGCCGACTTCGTCTCCGGACACCTGGAGCTCGTTGACGCCACCGGTGCGTGGATCGGATTCGGCGAGGCCGCCGAGACCGATTACCCCATCCGCCGGCTAGCCGACGGGGAGCACATCTCACTGGGCGAGGTCGACCTGGAGATCCTGTCCACCCCTGGACACACCTGGGAGTCGATCAGCGTGGTGGTGCGTGAGCACCCGGGTGCCGAGCCGACCGCAGTGCTGACGGGTGACTCGCTGTTCATCGGCGACGTCGGCCGGCCCGACCTGGTCAACATCGGCGAGAGCTCGACCAGCGATCTGGCCCGGGCGATGTATCACTCCCTCCACGACAAGCTCCTGAAGCTGCCAGACGGTGTGACCGTCATGCCCGCCCACGGTGCCGGATCCTCATGCGGCAAGAACCTATCGACGGAGCTGACCTCGACCATCGGTGAACAGCGCCGGACAAATCCATCCGTGCAGCCGATGAGTGAAGACGACTTCGTCCGCGTGATCACCCATGGTCAGCCCGCCGCCCCCGCGTACTTCTCCGTCGACGCAGCGATGAACAAGCGCATGCACCCACTGCTTGACCAGACCCGCACGATAACCGCGTTGAGCCCCGCACAGATCCGTCAAGCGCTTAGCGATGGAGTTCGCGTCGTGGACGCCCGCAGTGTCGACGACTTCACCGCCGGCCACCTGCGCGGTTCGGTGAATGTCGGGTTCGACGGCCGGTTCGCCGAAACCGCCGGCATGGTCGCCGACATCGGGGACAAGATCGCGCTGATCGCTTACCCCGGTGAGGAACAAGACGCCGCGCTGCGGCTGGCCCGCGTCGGCTCCGACAATGCCATCGGATATCTCAACGTGGACCGCGACAGCGGGTTCCCAGGCGAATTGTCAGACCTCGTGCAGACCGCGCCGCGCGTCACCCCAGCCGAACTCGACCGGTTACTCGCCGAGGATGCCGTGATCCTCGTCGACATCCGCAATCCTGGCGAGGTCGAGCAGGGCCGTATCCCCGGCTCGGTCAATATACCGTTGGCACAGTTGAGGAACCGCCTCGACATGTTGCCGTCCGACAGGCCGATCGTGGTCCACTGCGCCGGTGGCTGGCGGTCCAGCGTCGCCGCATCTTTGTTGCGGGCGCAGGGCTTCGAAAATGTCTCGGATCTCGAAGGCGGCTACAACGCCTGGCAGGAATCATGTGTTACTCCGTGAAATGCCGCACGTGTGGCAAGACCGGGTGGGCGGGCTGCGGTCAGCACGTCGACGAGGTGATGAGCACCGTACCGGCGGCCCAACGATGTAGCTGCCTGCCCGATCGCGTCAGCGGATGGGATCGCGCAGCACACCGAGCCGGTCACGGTACTCGGTTTCGCTGATCTCGCCCCGCGCAAAGCGCGCGGCCAATATCTGCTCTGGGGTGGACGGTATCTGCTCTGGGGCGGACGGCGACTTCCGCGTCTGCCGATCACCGGATATGAACATCACCAACGCAATGATTCCCGCGATCAGCAGACCCCAGAACAAGATCATGCCGATGCCCATGCCGGCGTAGCCCCACCAGCCCATGTCGTGGTCGTACCAGAACATCATCGCGATCACCTCCTTCGGAACGGCTCTGACTGCCATCGTCGTCGTCACCGCGTCGTCCGCACAGAGTCGAAATGCTCTACGTCACGTCCCCGGGGACTACCGACATCCGACCGAAGGACCAACGGCCCTGCTCAAACTCCCATCAGCTGCATAGCGTCATTACCAAACGCGGGGCCACCACTGCCCAACTGTGAGCTGAGAGGAATAGCCACGGACTGGACCAGAGCGGCCGCGTTGATCGCGATCGTCATTGCCGTAATGGCAGTTCTGGCGGTGCATTTCACCGCCGGCAGTCTCGAAAAGTAAGCGGCACAGGGAACACCGGGATTTGATGCAGAGGGGTCTGATCGGAAGATGACGACATCTGACAAGAAATACGGAGTCCTGGTCGCGGTCGACGGATCTGCCGAATCACAGGCCGCCGTTCGCTGGGCAGCGTACGAGGCCGAGATGCGCCACGTTCCCATCACTTTGGTACACGTCGTGGAGCCGGTCGTCGTCACCTGGCCGGTTCGGTCCCTGCAAGGCCAATTCAATGAGTGGCAAGAGGACAATGCACGACAGGTCCTTGAGGATGCTCAGAAGATTTCTCAGTTGTCCGATACTCGCAGCGAGGTACTGCACGGATACGCCGTCCCAGCGTTGGTCGACGCCTCGAAGAGCGCGCAGATGATCGTCGTCGGCAGCCGCGGCATGGGAGCGTTCGGCCGCGCAGTGCTTGGGTCGGTGAGCAGCGGTGTGGTTCACCACGCGCACTGCCCGGTCGCGATCATCCACGTGGAAGAAGCGCAGGAACCTGACCACGCCTCCCCCGTCTTGCTCGGCATCGACGGGACACCGGCCTCGGAAGCGGCCACTGCTCTGGCGTTCGACGAAGCATCGCGCCGAGGGGTCGACCTGGTGGCGCTACACGCTTGGAGTGACGTCGGCGTCTTCCCTGTCCTTGGCATGAATTGGCGCCAATACGAGGACGAAGGCATCGAGGTGCTTGGTGAGCGCCTGGCGGGCTGGCAAGAGCAATACCCGGATGTCAATGTCCGTCGGCGGATTGTGTGCGACCGGCCTGCGCGCTGGCTGATCGACGAATCGCAACAAGCTCAGCTGGTAGTCGTCGGCAGACGCGGTCGAGGTGGCTTTGCGGGCATGCTGCTCGGCTCGGTCAGCACCGCGGTGGCCGAGTCGGCGAAGGCGCCTGTGATCGTGGTCCGCGACTAGTAGACAATCGCTTACTTGCCACTGCCATGGCTCGTGATCCCGGACTGAACTGACGCGATTCGCTGTAGCGCACGCTCATCCGCTGCGTGTTGCTCGTCGGCGGTGACGATCGTCGCGTCTGGGCCTGGAAACACCGTCGCGATATGGTCGCTGTCCAGCCAGCGCACCTCATACGGCGGCGAGCCGTCATCCGTGTGCACCTCGGTGATCAGCCCGCGCTGTACCGGTTGATCGAGGGTGAATCCCTTCATCACCAACCAATCGCCGACCTTGGCCTTCATCGACTAATCCTTTCCCGTCGCCGCCAGCAGCCGTGCGACTCCCTGCTCGATGCCTCGAGCCAGCTCGTCGACGTCGGGTGTGGCGTCATAGTCAGCGGTGATGCCGAAAACGAGGTCATCGGCGTAGCTGATAATCGCTATGCCAGTTCGTAACTGAAGGGCGATGGGTGGGATCGGCAGCATGCGGACCACCTCACGACCCATGATGCTGAGCCGATGCCGTGGACCCGGCACATTGGTTGCCAGCGTCACGACGCCCCGCTGTGGCAGGCGGGTCAATGCACGCACGGCCCAGGCCGTCAGCGGGAATGGAATGACATTCGTCGCAGCCACGAAGATGCCTCCCGCTTGACGCTGCCCGCTGCCCTTCGCCCTCGCCAGTCGCTGATGTACCGCCTGCAGCTGCTCTTGTGGGTCTTCCTTGTCGACGGGCAGATACGGAAGCATCACCGACACCCGATTATCGGCGACCCGTGCCGCGTCGTTGGAGCGGATCGACACGGGGACCAAGGTCCGGAGCGAAGTGTTGCGCGGTTGTTCGCCTCTGCGAACCAACGCAGCTCGAAAACTGTCGGTAATCGCTGCCAGGGCAACATCATTGACGGTGACCCCGGAGTTCTCACAAATCTGTGCCACGTCGGCGAGGCTCACCGTCGCTGCACTGTAGCGCCGCATGCTCGTGATCGGCCCGGACAGCGATGACGGTGCCGCTGGACGTAACAACCCACCGGTGATTTCGATGGCGCCCTCGACCGCGAGCGCCGCTGCGTTCGTCGCGCTGGTGGCCAGCTGCCACATCCCGCTCGCCCAATTCAGCGGGTTGAGGCTGATCGACGGAAGACGGAATGGCTTGCCGGACGGTTCGTTCGCGGCACGTATCTCGGTGGCGAACGTGTCACCTTCACCGTTGTCACTTAACCCGGAGAACATGTGCATTGTCGCAATCCCGTCGGCAATGCAGTGATGGATCTTCGTCAGCATCGCCCACCGACCGTCGGCCAGCCCTTCGATGATCCAGCATTCCCACAGGGGGCGCTCGCGATCCAGGCGCCGTTCCATGACGTCGGCGGCGAACCGGAACAACGCCTCATCGTCGCCCGGATTTGGTAGCGCAGCGTGGTGGATGTGATGGGACACATCGACGTTCGGATCCTCGACCCATTCCGGCGGGCCGAGGTCCAGAACGTGTGTGCGGAGCACCTGCCGGAACCGCGGGACCATCAGGATCCGCTCGGCGATCCCCTCCCTGAGCGAGTCGTAGTCGGGCATCGGTCCTTCAATGACCGAGATTCCGCCGACCGCAAGGCTGACGTGCCGGTCGGAGTCCTCCGCTTCGAGAAATCCCGCGTCCAACGTCGAAAGGTGCTCCATAACCCGACTTTGCGCCGCCCGTGATTTCGCCGGGAGAGGCAGAGGTCCCCTGGACGGGGGGACCAGTTGCCCTATATCTGTGGCGATGGCCGGGGCGACGATCGAATCATGACGATGCGCGCGCTGATTGCGTTCGGCTCCAAGCGAGGCGGCACCGCCGGCCTGGCTGACATGATCGGTGACGCGCGGCGGTTCGTCAAGCGAAACACCTCGGCAGGCTGCCGGCCCGTAGCCTAGATCGCCAGGCAACAAATCTGCTGGGCCTCGGCAACCGACTCTGCTAGTGGCCGGCCAGTGTCGATGTGATGGCCGTCGAACGAAGCGGCGTCGGCCAGTGCGGCGGCGATCTCAGGTGTGGCGTCCGATGCAGACGGTCCCCTGCCCCGAATCCGGGCGGAAGCCTCTTGCTGCGCGACTGAGCAGCTGAATTCCACTAGAGGCGCGTCGGTTTGGTCGGCCAGATGGCGCGCGCGCTTGCGCTGACGCGAATCGCGCCATGTACCGTCCAAGATCACCGACGAACCGTCGCTCAACATCACCTGTGCACGCCGCAGGACCTCGTCATAGACCTGGGAGATGTTCTCCGGTGTGTACAGGCCGGCGTTCAGTTCACCGGCCTCACCGGCGATAGCACCTGCGTGCTGCAGCTCCTTGCGCACATCGTCGGTCGAAATGACCTGTGCCCCAACTTGTTCTGCCAGCGAACGCGCCAGCGTGGTCTTTCCGCTGCCGGGTCCGCCGCCAATGATGATCAGTCGCACCGCGCCTGCCCTCAGATGATCGAGCGCAATGTCGATGTGCTTGCGCGCATCTGCGGCCGCGTCCGCATGCCCTTGTGCCACGCGTATGCAATCGACCTTCGCCCGCACCACGGCTCGGTAGGCAATATAGAAGTCCTTCAAGCTCTTTGGCGCGGCGTCGTCGGCCCGTCGGCAGTACTCGTCGAGGAAGTGGTCGGCAAGATCTTTGCGGCCAAGGAATTCCAGATCCATGGCCAGGAAGGCGGCGTCATCGATGCCGTCGACGTAACGCAGGTGATCGTCGAACTCCAGGCAGTCGAGCAGCGCCGGCCCGTGCGGGACGCAGAAGATGTCGTCGGCCAGTAGATCGCCATGTCCGTCGACGATCCGGCGGTCGGCGATGCGTTGGGCGAACAGCGCAGCACGGCCCCGACCGAATTGCGAAGTCAGTCGTGCGATCTCACGAAGCGGCTCACGCGGCGCCACGGATTTGTAACGGGCCAACTCTTCGAGGTTCTCCTGCCAGCGTGCCGCGACGGCGCCGACGCTGGCGTGCGTGTCGATGACATGGCTGCGTTTCGCATCGGCATGGAAGCGCGCCAGGCGTTCGGCGATCACGCAGAGGTGATGTCGTACCGGCTCGCGGGCCCTGACCATCGACGCCAACCGAGTGGCGTCCGGATAGCGACGCATCACGATCACGGGTTCGGAGGCACCGCTGCCCGGATCGCTGAAATGAGCCACGCCCAGATAGCTGTCTGGCGCCAATCTGCGATTCAGAGCGACTTCGTGGTTGCAGGCCCGCTCACGACGATCGGCCGTGCTGAAGTCCAGGAAGTCCGTGACGATCGGTTTCTTGGCCTTGTACGCCTTGTCCCCGATCAAGACGACCACACCGGTGTGTGTCTCATGCACCTGCGCATCAAGATTCCCCATCGCGGCCGAAGACCGTTGGACGGTGGCCGCCGTCGCGCCCGTCGTGTTCACGCCTACAAGGCTTCACCGGGCAAACCCGCCCAGCCAGGGCCCTAAGGCCCCTGCTTGGGGACCATTGGCCCTGGCCTGGCCACCGGCGGCGGCCGAAGGTGGTGACTATGAGCAAGCAGACGTCCCACGCGTCGGAAACCATGCTGGATACCGACACCATCAGAGACGCCGTTCGCCTGGCCTGCCGAGCACCGTCGATGCACAACAGCCAGCCATGGCGCTGGGTGGTAGAGGGAAAGACCGTTCAGCTGTTCGTCAACCCCAACCGTGTGATCCGCTCGGCTGACAACTCGGGACGCGAAGCGCTCATCGCCTGTGGCGCAGTGCTTGACCACTTCCGCGTCGCGATGGCGGCCGCCGGATGGACCGCCCACGTCGACCGGTTCCCCAACCCCAACAACCTCCTCCACGCCGCCTCCATCGAGTTCACCCCACTGGAATACGTCACCGAGGCGCACCGCCGCCGCGCCAACGCGATATTGCTGCGGCGCACCGATCGCCTTCCGTTCGCCCCACCGCCGGATTGGGATTTGTTCGCCTCGGAATTGCACGCCACGATCGACGAAGAGTCTGTTCGCCTGGACGTCGTCGCCGACGACCTGCGACCAGAGCTGGCCGAAGCTTCCCAACTCACCGAGTCGCTACGCCTGTACGATTCGTCCTATCACGCTGAACTTCAATGGTGGACAGCTGATTTCGAGCTGGGCGAGGGTATTCCCCATTCGTCCCTGGTGTCAGCCGCCGAAAGCGATCGTGTTGACATCGGGCGCAATTTCCCGGTCACGCATCATGGCGAGCGGCGCCTGTCGGTCGCTGAGGACCGGTCGAAAGTCCTTGTGTTGTCGACCTATGACGACTCTCCCGACGCCATCCTGCGGTGCGGCGAAACTCTGTCGGCCGTGCTGCTCGACGCCACGATGGCCGGGCTGGCCACCTGCACCCTGACCCACATCACGGAAGTCGAGTCAAGTCGGGCAATTGTCGCCGGCTTGATCGGGCAGAGCACCACACCACAGGCGCTGATTCGCATCGGCCTGGCCCCGGCTTTGGATGACGTACCTCCGCCGACGCCGCGGCGGCCCATCCATGAAGTCTTCGAGGTCCGCTCAACAGGACCAATGACTGCGCAGTAGGGCCTTTCGCCTCTCCGCAGCAGGCAGCAGCCTCGATAGCGTCGAGATATGCAAGCCCACTCGTCATCACCTCCGTCCGTCGTAGTCGGCATCGACGGTTCGCGATCCGGGCTCGAGGCCGCTCTATGGGCCGTCGACGAGGCAGTCAGTCGCGATATGCCGCTGCGCCTCGTATACGCGATCGACCCCGCCCATTCCGGCACAGACCCGCAGGACATGGCCCGTGACCTGGCCGCCGGTGAAGTCGCCGTCCGGTATGCGTACACGGCGGTCGAGGCGACGAACAAGCCCGTCAAGATCGAAGTCGAGATCGTGCAGGACCGGCCGACACGCGCGCTGATCGAGGCCTCACGGTGGGCAACACTGCTGTGCGTGGGCTCGATGGGCCTCAAGCACAGCGCTCAGGGCCGCATCGGGTCGACGGCCGCGGCGCTGGCATCGTCCGCGCACTGCCCGGTGGCCGTCGTCCGCAAACACGATCCGCACCGCGACCAACACAAGTGGGTGGTCGCCGAGGTCGACGAGTGCAAGTCCAGTGACGGTGTATTGCGTCGCGCGATGGAGGAGGCGCAGCTGCGCGACGCCCCTCTACGGGTGTTGACTACCTGGCAATCTCGCTTCACCGACATTCACGACGGCCATGCGGTGGCCGACGGCAACCGGATGGCGAGGGCGCAGCTCGACCGCCGCCTGGCGCAGTGGAAGAAGCGCTATCCGGATCTCGACGTCCGCGCAGTGGCCGTCCATAGCAGCACGTTGAATTTCCTTACCAAGAATGCGAGCTCGATCCAGCTGCTGGTAGTGGGACACGAGCGGCGGCAGGGAATCACGTCGCTACTGGGCCCGCCGGGCTACGCGGCGCTGCACAACTCCGATTGTTCGGTGTTGGTCTGCGAACCGCAGAACGTATTGTGAGCGCTGAATCGACCGATCCCGCGACATCTATGGAGGGCCTTCGAGTGGTGAAAGTCTTTCTCGTCGACGACCACGAGGTCGTGCGGCGGGGACTGATCGACCTCCTCAGCGCAGACCCCGAACTCGAAGTCGTCGGCGAGGCGGGATCGGTGGCGCAGGCGCTGGCGCGAATACCCGCGCTTCAGCCCGACGTCGCGGTCCTCGACGTCAGATTGCCCGACGGCAACGGCATCGAACTGTGCAGAGACCTGCTGTCTCGGCTGCCTGATTTGCGCTGCCTCATGCTGACATCGTTCACCTCCGACGAGGCGATGCTGGACGCGATACTGGCCGGCGCCAGCGGCTATGTCGTCAAGGACATCAAAGGTATGGAGCTCGCCCAAGCGATCAAGGAGGTCGGCGCGGGCCGGTCCTTGCTCGACAACAGGGCCGCGGCGGCGCTGATGGCCAAGCTGCGCGGGGCCGCTGAACAGTCCGATCCGCTGTCCGGGCTCAGCGACCAAGAACGCGTGCTGCTGGATCTACTCGGCGAGGGCCTGACGAACAAGCAGATCGCGGCCAGGATGTTCCTCGCCGAGAAGACCGTCAAGAACTACGTGTCACGGTTGCTGGCCAAGCTGGGCATGGAACGGCGCACACAGGCGGCGGTGTTCATCTCCAAGCTGGACCAATCCCACCACCGCCCTGAGGAATAACGAGTCACGAAGGACGAGCGACGATTACCGGTGTGCGGGCCGATTGTGCGACCGACGAGCTGACCGAACCGAGCAGCATCCCCGCGAATCCGCCACGCCCGTGGCTGCCGACGACCGTCAGTTGCGCGGAATCCGACTGCTTCAGCAGTTGATGCGCCGGCCTGTCCAGCACGACGACACGGCGAACCGTCACATCGGGATACCGTTCTTGCCAGCCCGCCAACCGCGCGGCCAGAGCCTCTTCTGCCTGCGCCTCGAGGGTCGACCACTCGAGGCCGGGCAGTTCGTAGGCGGAGTTGTCGCTCCATGCGTGGACCGCGACGAGCTCCACGCCGCGGCGCGAGGCTTCGTCGAACGCGATCGCCGTCGCCACCTCCGAAGCGGGTGAGCCGTCAATGCCGACCACGACGGGAGCCATTGCCGCGGTAGGCATCAGCGGCTCATCGTCGTGGATGACGGCCACCGGGCAGTGCGCGTGATGGACAAGCGCCGCACTCACCGATCCGAGCAAGCGTCGGGCGATCGCGCCCAGTCCGAGGCACCCAACAACGACCAGCTCGGCCTCCTTGGAAAGGTCGATGAGCGTTGCGGTCGGACTGCCGCTGATAGTCTCGCTGCTCACCTTGATGTTGGATCCCGTCGCCGGCTCGGCGACCTGCCGGGCCAGCGCGAGGATCTCCTCGCCGTTCAGTTCGTACCAGTGCTGCAGCTCAGGTGGATTGGGTACGTCTGGCCACGTTCGCGGCAACGACGAAGGAATGACGTGTACGAGGCTCAACGGCAGACCTCGCATCGACGCTTCCTTCGCGGCCCATTCGACAGCGACCTTTGATGCCGGCGAACCGTCGACGCCGACGAGAACACCGAGACGTGTGTGAGAGGTGGACATCTGCTGACTCCTTGTGCTCATTGGCGATTCGCTTGGCCGTCGTTGTGGCGGGAAGCGTGGATGGCACGGTCCCATTGGCAGGAACGCAAATGATCGAGCCGACGGCGGACCAGATACACCAAGCCCGCTGCAGCCGCGACCACCCCGAACCACATGGAGAGGGCGACCCCGATCGCGTCGCTGTCTGCACGACTCGGCGGCGGCGGTTCTGGGACGCTCGCGCCCGCGCTGTCCACCCAAATGGCCTGCTGGTCGCCTCGTTTCACGTCACTGGGCCATTTGACGATCCCGACGTGATCGCGCCCGTCCGCATTCCACGACGCCCGGGCGGTAATCCAAATAGTGTTCGGCTCGAACTCGATTACGGCATCCTCGATGGCGGTCGCGGTCACTTGATGTCTGGTCTGCGCCTCCTCGGCGTAGAGCCGAGTGCGGGCGTCGTGCACGGACATGCCGATCGTCGCCACGACTGGCATCGCGGCGATGGTAAACACGACCGCCAAGCTCAGCACCAGGACTTCAATGCGATCGCTGGGGCGCACCAATGGATTGCGACCCAGCACCCGAACCCACCAGAGGCGTCCCAAGCCAATAGTGAAGGTTTGCACGACGTCTCCTCGAGTCATGGCGCTGTCGCGTTACTTCGATCCTGGCCGTCCCAGCCGTCGGGCTTGCAGGGCCGAAGGACCCTGCTTCGGCGGTCAGATGTCACTGCCGCTGCGCCACCCGCTGGCATACCGTCGGTGAACATGAGTGGACGACGTACGGTGCAAGCTTCTACCACTGAACTCGTTGACGGGTCGGTGATTTCGCTTCGGCAGCTAACACCGCGCGACGCGCACAAGGTCTTGCAGCTCTACGCATCGCTCACAGACGAGGAACGCTATTTTCGATTCTTCACGATGCGTCCGGCCCACTTTCAGGAGTGGGCGCGATCAATCACCTCTGGGGGAACCGGCCAGTATTCGCTGGGCGCGTTCGGTTCGGGCAAGCTGCTGGGCATCGCCAATTACGTTGTGTGCCCGGAATCTGAATGTGCCGAGGTGGCGGTGGTGGTCGCACACGCAGAACATCTTCGCGGAGTAGGCACTGCGTTGCTGCATCGACTCGGAGTGATCGCCAGGGACCGCGGACTGCACCAATTTGTTGCCGAGGTTCTGGCGGAGAATCACCTCATGCTTCAGGTGCTTGTCGACTCCGGCTGGCCCTGCAAGCGGCATCTCGACGGTGCGATCCTGCATGTCGAGATCAACCTGGACGGCGCTAGCTGAGTGGTGAACCATCCAGGCGCGCAACAACTTCTGCCAGTTCGCGACGTGGTGTTGAGGGCAGCGGATCAGCGTTCACCGGTGCCCAGCCAATCCGTAGCAGCATCTGCGGGTAGGCGTCAGCGCCGAAGACGTCGGCCTGTACCGCGGCGCGGGTTTCAGGAATCTCCAACGGCTCGGTGATGGGGCAACTGGCCAAGCCCAGCGCGGTGGCCGTAAGCAGGACAAGGCTTGTGGCCTCACCGGCGCGCAGCTGCGCCATCAGATCGTCGTCGGCGGTGCCCAGGGCCACCACTGCGGCGTTGTCCTCTGCGGGGCCGGTATTCACCGGTTGAGTGAGCACCGGGCCCGCGAATGCCCGCGCAGGTATCGGCGCGTCGGCTTCGCTTGCCGGGGTGTTGCGCGCCGGAACACCGGCCGTCGACGCGTACCGTCCACTCCACGTGGCCAATTCGGCCAGGTAGTCGTAGTCCTCGGCGTGCCGGTAAGCGGCCTGGGTGACAAGCTCCTTGAGATTGTCCAACGCATCGACACGGCGCAGCATGACGCCGGCGCGCGCGGCCCGGGCACCCATCAACGCGATATCGCCTTGAGGCACCGGCCATGCGCTGTAGTGCCGCCGGTCGGTGCGGCGTCGCGGGATCGCGGCGGCCAAGGTGACGTCGACGTCGGTTGCCGGGTACCGATAGAGCTCGATGGAGGCAATGTGGTCGGGCTCAGCGGGATTGGGGAACCGGTGGACCTTGGACTGCCAGCCCAATGCCGCGAACGCCACCACGCAGTGATGCAGCGCGGCACCGCAGCTGAGCATCAGGTCGCGACCGTCGGGGTCGATGTGGGTCAGGTGCAGGTCGGGATCGGAGTACAAATGCAGGCTGTGCTCCCCCACCCTCCACTGCCATGGCTGAGAGTTGTGCACTGACGGAGCTCGTGCGGCCAGCGCCAGGGCTGACCGAACGGTCTCGACGTCGGGAAAATGTGCGCTCATCGGTGTCACCTCTAATGAAAGACTTGCGGTCCTCTCTACAGTGAGGGCAACGCCCTATCCCGGAGCAGGGCACAAAGACCCTCGTGTTGGTGACTTGGTTACTTCGCGTTTGGGCAGGCCACGTCGACGTAGACGGTTGTTTGCGCTGGGGTGCTCGCGGGCGAGCTGTTGGGATCGTTGACTGAGGTGACGCGGCATTCCCGCAGCGGCACATTGGAGTGGCCTTCGAGCCAGTTGATCGAGACGTTGAAGCCTTGGGCTTGCAGCTGGTCGATGGCCTCGCTGGCAGGCCCGGGTCCGGGCGTCGGCAGATCCGTTGAGGCAGCGGCGATGGGTGCGACGGCTATGGATGTGGCGGCACCGGCAATGGACAACCAGAGGACGGCGTTCCGCGATTCAGCGGTCATGTTCAGCTTCCTTCGTGTCAGGAACGGGCCGAATTTGTTGGCCCGCGTACTGAACTGACGTGTGAAGTGCGGCTGGGAGCATTACAGACCTCCGCTTTGGCAGCGATCTTCGGCATTGTCGGTCTGAGGTCTTGGCTGTGGCTCAACCCCGGCCCCACGCAGCGCTGACTCCACGAATTGCCGCTTCGCCACGGTGTACGCCTCACGATCATCTCGGTGCGTCTGCGCGAGACGGTGTTTGAGTAGTCCGTAGCGCTGACTCAGCTCGGGTTGGGATCGCAGCAGGTCACGGAACACGCGCAACTCTCGTATGTGAAGGTCGTCTTGCTCAATGAGATAGAGGTGGTGTGTTCGCGCTTCCGGTCGTGGACGCAGAAACCATAGGCGCCAGGAGCGATTCGGATCGGACGGCCAGAAGAGCCAACCCGCAGCTTGCAGAATCGGCACCGCAAGATGTGCCTTCGCCAGAGACGAGACGGGGGCGAGGATGTCGACGATTGGTTTGGATGCCAGTCCGGGTACTGCGGTCGATCCCACGTGCTCTATCGGAGCAGCCAGCCAGCTCCCCAACGTCAGGGACAACAGATCACGCTGCTGCGCGAACTTCTCCCGCCACTGGGCATCGTGGTCGACGATCTGAACCGCCATGTCGGCCATAACCCCAAACTAGCTATTTTGGAATCAAAGGGTGTGACCTGGATAAATGAACGGAAGAGATAGCTGACCTAGGCGCTATGTGAGACTGTTTTCACGAAAGTGACTGGAGGGTTGTATATGTCGGGCTGGACCAGGGGAAGCCTGTTCACCGCTCTGAAAGCAGCCGGAGTGGCTTCGATATCGGGCTGGGTGCTGGTGCTGGGTACGGGTCCCGCGCTGGCGGATCCGGCTCCCGGCGATCCAGGGGTTGTCGCGGGCCCCGCTGCGGGGCAGGACCCGACACCGTTCACTGGCACGGCGCCGTTCGGGCCGCCGAGGTTCGTCCCTGCCAACGGCTCGACGGTGGGTGTGGCCCAGCCGATCATCATCAACTTCCCGGGGCTCGTCGATGACTCCGCTGCAGCCGAAAGCGCCGTCCACGTCTCCTCGGTCCCGCCGGTTCCGGGCAAGTTCTACTGGATGACGCCCACGCAGCTGCGCTGGCGCCCGCTGACCTTCTGGCCCGCGCACACCGCGGTGACCGTCGATGCGGGTGGCACAGTGTCCAGCTTCCAGACGGGAGACAGCCTGGTGGCCACGGCCGACGACGCCACGCACCAACTGACCGTCACTCGCAACGGGGCCGTGGAGAAGACCATTCCGATGTCGATGGGGATGGCAGCCGGCGGCCACCAAACCCCAAACGGCACCTACTACGTCCAAGAGAAGATGCCCTCGGTAGTGATGGATTCCTCGACCTACGGCGTCCCGGTCAACTCTACGTATGGATACAAGACGACGGTCGAACTAGCCGTCCGGTTCGACGACAGCGGCGACTTCGTACACAGCGCTCCATGGTCAGTGGATGACCAGGGCAAGCGCGACGTCAGCCATGGCTGTATCAACATCAGCCCCACCAACGCAAGGTGGTTCTTCGACAACTTCGGCGCCGGTGATCCCATCGTCGTGAAGAACTCCAGCGGCGGCACCTACTCCAGGCACGACGGCTCCAACGACTGGCAAATCTAGCTCCCGGCCCTTCGAGAAGACAGCGCCCCGACGCTGGGTGTGCACGATCTGCGGCTGCTGCAAAAGACGATGGGCCACGCGTCGACCACCGTGACCGCGCACATCTATGCAGATCTCTACGGCGACGAACTCGACGATGCGGCTTCGGCTTTGGACGCGCTGGACCACCTGCAGGTCGACGAGCGCTGAGAGGTTTGGCCGTATAGGCCCGCTCGGAGGGCTCCAGAGAATCAGCTCAAAGTCTAGAAATAGGCGCTTAACTGCGACTTTGTGTTGTGGTCCCGACTGGGATCGAACCAGTGACCTTCCGCGTGTGAGGCGGACGCTCTCCCCCTGAGCTACGAGACCGGGGAGCCCGACCGAACAGGTCGAACGACGTAGAAGGCTAGCACGCACGAGCCTCTGGACCCGAATTCGCTGTGCTGAATGAGGGCCCGTGACCAGTCGGAACTTTGCGTGATCGCTGGGCCGGCGAGGCGTTGCACGGCTAAGGTCGCGCGGTGGCTCACCATTTCGGACGTGTACTTGCCGCAGTTGCCGTGATGGCCCTGGCTGCGGGTTGTGGGAATGGTGCGACGGTCGCGCAGTCGTCGAGCCCCGCATCGGTAAGCAGCCAGACGAGGACAGGCAAGGCGCAACCGGACAAGGTGACCGCAACGCCGGCGACGGACCGTGTGGTGCAAGAGCTAACCGGTTTCGTCGCGCCGTCAGGCAATGTCAGCTGCATGATCGACGCGGACTGGGCGCGCTGCGACATCATCGATCGCGACTGGTCGCCACCGCCTAGGCCGGCGGATTGCGAGTTCGACTACGGGCAAGGGATCTCGCTGGCCCCGGGCGAGCAGGCACGATTTGTGTGCGCCGGCGACACGGCGTTCGGTGCAGACGAGGTGTTGCCGACGGCGAATCGATAACTGCCGGGGCTCTGCGCTGTGAAAGCGCCGAGTCGGGCATCACATGCCGGGATACGAAGACCGGCCACGGGTTCGAGATATCACGAGGGGCGTATCGGCTGTTCTGACCTCGCAGGGAGCGGCTGTCGTTGGGATTTGTGCGGCTGCACTTTGGTGGACTATCGTCGTCCTTCGCGACGGGCGACGAACTCGTTCGTGGCGCGCGGATGTAGCGCAGTTGGTAGCGCATCACCTTGCCAAGGTGAGGGTCGCGGGTTCGAATCCCGTCATCCGCTCGAAGGTGCAGTGGCATCAACCCAAGTGGTGGAGTGGCCGAGTGGTGAGGCAACGGCCTGCAAAGCCGTGCACACGGGTTCGATTCCCGTCTCCACCTCCAGTTGGACCCCGGCGCGATTAGCTCAGCGGGAGAGCGCTTCCCTGACACGGAAGAGGTCACTGGTTCAATCCCAGTATCGCGCACCAGCATTACCGCAGTTCAGAGTATCTGCTTAGTGCAACTAGACAAGCGGTGCGCAATAAACGCGCAACTAGGGCAAGTCTAAGTCGATCCCTACGCGAGTGTTTGGCTCGCCCCGCTGTGCCGACCGCCTTCCTCAGGCCCGCCAAGTTGCGCGACGCCGCATCCCCAGGCGAGGCATTTTTTGTCGACCTGCCAGACGCGTATTCGTTCGACGGACCCGTAGCGCAGCTAGCGTTGCAGCGTGCATGACGCGCTCGAAGAGGTCCTGCTGCTGCAGACCGAATATGCAGCGGAGAACACGGAGTCGGTGAGACGGTGCGGCCAAATCGTGCGCACCGAACTACGCGACGAACTCGAAGAAATGGTCCCAGCACTGTCGGTCGTATCCGGACTTCACGACCTCCGAGTACAGGGCAAGGACGGAACGGGCCTCAAGACCGAGATTCCGTGGACCCGGATCTACTCCGAATCGCGCTCCCAGACCGACTAGCGGCGGGTATGCCGTTTTCCTGTTCAGCGCCGCCGGAGACCGCGTGTACCTAAGCCTGAATCAGGGAACCACCCGCTGGGACGGTGCCGAGTTCCGGGCACAACCCGCACCAGAACTCACGGCGCGCACAGACTGGGCGCAAGCGCTACTAACTACTAATCAACCGTTCCCAGACGGTTGGACGACCACGATGCAGCTCGACAATCGGATCAGCAAGCTTGGCAGCGGTTACGAGTTAGGCAACGTAGTCGCTGCGGAGTATCCCCTCGACACGATTCCGCCAGACGACAAAATCACGCAAGATCTGCACCAGGTACTGGTCTGGCTCGGCGAGGTCTACAAGGCCGCCGACGAGGGTCTGTACATACCCGGCGATTCCCCAGAGATCGCAGATGTGGAGCGCACACTCGAAAACATCGCGCACCCGCGCACGCCGGCTAAGCGGAGCAGCCCTCGGCTCAATGCCACGGAACGACGGGTCATGGAAGAGCACGCGGTGCAGGTCGCAACTACACATTTTGTGTCCGAACCCCTGGGCTACAAGGTCGAAGACGTTGGTCTCCGCGAGTCATACGACCTCCACGCCACCAAGGCCGGCTCTATCGTGAAAGTCGAGGTCAAGGGCACGACATCGAACGGTTCGGAAATCGTCCTCACGCGGAATGAAATCGAACTCCACAGGAACGATCACCCGGCCAATGCGCTAGCAATCGTTCGCAACATCAAACTGCACCGGCACGCGGATGCCCCGCCCACAGCCGGCGGTGGTGAACTGATTCTTGAGATGCCCTGGACAGTGGACGATAAACGCCTGGCCGCCATCGCCTATCGCTACTAGACGGGATACTAGCTTCGACGGCTCGCGCGGATCCTCATCGTGGAACGCTTTCCCGCACATGTGAATTGCTCGCACACTCCGCTGAGTGATCCTCCGGAAGTCGAGGCCCCCGGCCTTGCTGGGTTGGAAGCGCACACATCTGTGAAGCCGCGCTTGCCTCACACTGTCGTCGCCAACTAGCGGGGATCAGCCGTTTGCCAGCTAGCGGTGGGCACAGCGCCGTCGAAGTTTCGTGTCACTCCCTTAATTGTCGGAGCGCGGCTGTACGCTGCGCGCAGTACGGGGAAGAAACCCCGAGCAATCTATAGGGGGTAGTCCTGTCCGCCCGCAGCCTGCATCCATTTCCAGCCCGTATGGCTCCGGAGATTGCGACGGATTCGATTCCCGCCGACTCAAAGCGGCGGCTGAGGGTGCTCGACCCGATGTGCGGTAGCGGCACCGTCCTAGCCATCGCTGCTGAGCGAGGCCACAAGGCCTACGGCCGAGACCTTGATCCACTCGCCGTCCTCATGGCGACGGTAGCGACCGCCAACGTCAAGGTTAATGACCTAGCAAGCCTGGGCGAAGCGCTAGCTCACCGCGCATCTCGATCTACCGCGAAACGACTGCCGTGGACGGACCAGGAAACCATTGACTTCGCCGATTACTGGTTCGATGAACCTCAGCAGCTCCAACTACTGAGAATTGGCGCACAAATCGCAGTGGTTTCCGATACTCGCGTTCGCCAGGCACTACAAGTCGCATTAAGTCGAACGATCATAACTAAGTCGCCTCGCGCATCCCTCGCTGCGGACACCTCCCATAGTCGGCCCCACCGCGTCATCGAACGGAACGATTACAATGTCTATGAAGGCTTTGTAAAGTCTGTAGTTGATGTCGCGAAGCTCCTCGGGAACAGGTCGATCCCGAGCGAGGCTGTCGTTCGACAGGGCGACGCGCGCAAGCTCACGGGCATTCCGAACTCAGAGATTGATTTAGTCATCACATCCCCGCCCTATCTGAACGCGATCGACTACATGCGTGGGCACAGGCTATCCCTTATCTGGCTGGGCTATACAGTTGCCGAACTCCGGAAGATTCGGTCTGAATCCATCGGTAGCGAACGCGGACTGTCAAAGGATCTGGCCGGCGAGGTGGGGCACCTCCTGGAGTTATCAACGGACGCAGGCCTGGACCGCTCCGATTTACCTATGGGCGTCATTGCACGATATTGCCACGACCTGACCGCGTTCTCTTCTGAAGTCTCGAAGAAGTTGAAGATCGGCGGAAAGGCAGTGCTGGTAATCGGTAATTCAACACTCAAAGGAAAATACATTCGAAACGATCTTATGGTGCAACACGCATTCGAGTCCTCCGGACTCGAATGCGTCGGTAGGCAAGAACGCGAACTTCCCGAGAATAAGCGATATCTGCCAATCGCCGCCAAGGGCAAATCACCCCTGTCGAAGCGCATGAGGACAGAAGTAATACTCACCTTGAGTAAGGCACAGTAGAACGCTGACACCACGCGGGAGCATACTTATGCAGGATACAGACCCTACTGGATTCGACATCAACAATTATGTTGGTTTATCAGCCAAGGGCGTCGAGAGACTGGCAGCACAGTATGATCGTATTCGCGGTGCCGGGAAGTCGGTGGCGCAGATTGAAAAAGCTGTCGAAGGTGCCATAAGAAATCTCACGCAGAATAATGTTACATCTTTTATTATTTATGGCGAACCGCAAAGCGGCAAGACCGAAATGATGATCTGCCTGACGGCAGCACTGCTCGACGAAGGTTTCAAAATCATAATCGTACTTGTGAACGATGCCGTTCAAGTACTTGATCAGAACCTCAACCGCTTTCGACGTTCAGACCTGGCACCTGCTCCGAAGAACTTCTCGGAGATCCTTGATGATTCGATCAAGCTCGGTGAGAGTAACTGGGTCATATTCTGCAAAAAGAACGCGCGCGATCTTGATAAATTGATCCAGAAGCTCGATAAGCACAAAGACGATCTTGTCATTATTGATGATGAGGCCGACTTCGCAAGTCCTAATGCAAAAGTCAATCGTGCCGAAAAAACTCGAATCAACGAGCTGGTAGAGACACTCATTGGTGACAGTGGAGCGTACATTGGAGTAACCGCTACACCCGCTAGGCTCGATTTAAACGAAACATTCGACAATGACAGTGGGCGATGGATCGATTTCCCACCCCACGACTTTTACACCGGCCAAGACGTATTCTTCCCTAGCAGCGAGGCTCGGCTTCACGGCTTGAAATACCTTTTAGAGCTCATGCCCGATAACCGGGATGACAAAAAGTATTTACGCCTAGCACTGCTTAGCTTTTTGGCTCGCGTTGCCTACCTGAATCACACAGGTAGCAACATGGGCAATTACTGCATGCTTGTTCACACAAGTGGAAATAAAAGCGACCATACGGGCGACGCGCGAACAATAACCGACGTCTTTGTGACCTTGGCTGACATTGGGAACAAGAACTTCGCGAAATATGTCAAAGAGCTTTTTGACGTCGCACACAAACACTTCCCTGATTTTGCCGATGCAGTGGTCAAGTACGTTTTGACGAATATAGATCGAAATAACGTCGTAGTGATGAACAGTAACTCCTCAAAACAGCAGGCCAGCTACATTAACGCGACAAATCCGAGCACACTTTTTACTGTCGCGATCGGCGGCAATCTAGTCTCACGCGGGATAACGTTCGACAACTTGCTGACGATGTTTTTCACGCGGGAAGCGCATCGAATGCAGCAAGACACCTATATCCAACGGGCCCGCATGTTTGGCAGTCGTGGTTCCTACTTGGAATGGTTCCAGCTGCACATTCCCACATCGCTGTACTGGGAGTGGCAACGTTGCTTCGTATTCCACAAGCTCTCGATCGCAGCTATAAGGAGCGGGGAAGGTGTCCCTCTGTGGTTGCAGGATAGTCGAATTACAGCCGTAGCAACCAGCAGCATAAAGACCGCATCGGTTCAGTGGAAATCCGGCGAGATGTTCTGGGACAAATTCGATCTGGCGGCTGGTACTCGCGACTGGTTGTTGAACGATCCGGGCGAGGGCATGGCTCGAGTTCGCAGACTTCGCGCTGAACTCGGCACCGGTCTGCTCCCCGACTACTTGGTCGATTTTATCGAGAACTTTCTTCCGTACGGCGACAAATCTGTAGTTGTTCACGGCGTCATGGATCTCACAAGTCGATACGTCAGCGCCGATATTGACTTGATCGTCCGCGAAAAGGGCTTTATCGGACGGAACCAGCTAAACCGAACTCGGTATCAGCGAGCACTTCATCATATCTACGTCATATCTAACCCGAGCGGCGAGGCTCGCGTGTACTACAAGTACTCGCCCGATCCGGGCGATGCGCGCGTTAGGAGCAAGAACCTGACTTTCGTAGGCCGCGTCTAGAAGAGTGATCTATTGATTGGAGAAAAGGAGCGCTTCCACGGCGTTGTCCTATCACGAATAGTCGCAGCGTCAGACGCGGGTATTCATATAAGGCCGTTGCGCGAGGCATCCCGTTCCTGTTATGTCGTCGGCACTTGCAACGCGGTAATGATCAAGTACTCAACGAATCGCCTTACACCTTGGCAGTTTGTGGTCACGTCGGACCAGAGCGCTGAACTGCATTACCTGAGTACGAAATACGAGGTCGCATTGCTCGCTCTCGTTTGCGGACCCGATGGTGTCGTAGCTCTTGACTGGCGCATGTTAAAAGATGCGCTCCCGCCGCACACAGACGGGCACCCTTCATTTTCGTTGCAAGTGAAGCGGCGTCGGAGAGAGCAGTACCGCATTTCCGGGCTGTGGCCGACAGAGATTGTGGCTCCGGACGCTTCATTTGAAGCGATCTGGGTGCAGTAGCGCAAAAGCAGCACCGTCGGCCGGCGTCTCAGAACTAAAGAATTGCGGTGTGCCCATAGAATTGCGGTGTGCCCATCGAGATGGATAGGGAGGCAGAAACGGCCAGTTCATAACTTCTCAAAAGTTGCCCTCAAAACTAGCGCCTCAATACTAGCGCTGCTGAGAGTATGAGACATGCTTGAGGCATGACCGCAGCAGCACTCGCTCCCAAAGGTGTCCAGCTTGGATACGCCCGAGTCAGCAGCGGCCATCAGTCACTCGACCAGCAGGTCGATGCGCTTACCGCCGCTGATGTCGACGTTTCTCGCGTCTACCGCGACAAGTTATCGGGAACTTCGACGCGGGAGCAGCGTCCCGGCCTAGCAGCCCTTCTGGACTACGCAAGGGCGGGTGAAGCATCGTCGTCGTTGGTATCGACCGTCTGGGCCGCACTGCCGCAGAAGTCATGGCCACCATTCGAGACCTCGGGGAGCGTGGAATCGTGCTGCGTTCCATTCGAGAGGGCATCGACACCTCGAACGCGACCGGCAGGATGGTGGCTGGCGTACTGGCGAACCTGGCAGAGCTTAAGTTGGAATTGGGCCGTGAGCGTCGTTCGGCGGCGCGTGAGGCACGACGGGCGCGGGGCCAATCGATCGGTCGCCCCAAAGCCCTTGATGCTACGAACATTGCACTCGCACAACGGGCGCACGCGAACGGAGAACCGGCAAGCACAATTGCACAGGCTCTAAAAGTGAGCAGGGCGACCGTCTACCGGGTCCTTGCCGACCAAGCTGACTAATCGTCGCTCGACGCGCAGACGGCGTGAAGGGCGCCGTCGTACGGCCGCGACGCTCTTCCCGGACCAATGGATGTTTGCCCAGTATCAAATCTTAGGCCAGAGGTGACCACCGATATGGTTGGATTTCCGCGTGAGCACGAGCGACCAGACACTCGGGATCGCGTTTCCTGCGGAGAAGCTGCGATCTGCCCAGGCGCAAACGGCGGTGACTGTCAACCCAGACGTGTGGTCAAGCTATCCAGCAATGGCTGATGTTTCCCTTCCCAAATCAATCCTGCGATCAGACCTCGCCGATCTCGCGGCAGAGACAGATTGGGATAGCGACCAGCAGGTCCAGAAGCTATTCGTGATGACGATGGCGTGGGGATCGGGAACGACAAACGGTCGTGGTCCGCGATACACCGAAGCGGCACTCAGCAGCCAGCAAAAGCCGGCGCTCCCGGCACTTCGTGATGCGCGAGATCTGCTCCGAAAAGGCAAGATTGCAGAAGCGTATGAGTGTGCGCAGCGCATGGATTGCGTCGGCCCGCCGTTTCTCACGAAATGGCTGTGGGTTGTCGGGACGACGGTAGAGACCCGGC
>NZ_DATENY010000115.1:0-63685 GCF_035274705.1 Mycobacterium sp.
GCAGCTGGCGACCGGGCGTCGCTTTGATCCCGTCGTGCCAGCGGCACCAGGCGCCGCACAGGATCTTCGTGACTTTCCAGCGGTGTTTCCCCAACTACCCAGCCGCCTCGACGTGTTGTTGGGTACTGCGGTCGAAAAGCACCCGCAAGAAGAAGATGCGTTTCTGCTCAATGTCTGGGCGCCAACTGGTGCTAGCGATCGGCCGGTTCTGTTTTTCATCCATGGTGGCGGCTTCATGTCGGGGGGCGGCGTTTTGCCGTGGTACGCCGGTCAACGCCTCGCCCTTGAAGGCGACATGGTCGTCGTGACGATGAATTATCGGCTAGGGCCCCTGGCCCATCTCATGATCGACTCGAGTGATGATGACGCCAACCGCGCCGTTGGTGATCTGCTCCAAGCGTTGACTTGGGTGCGGGAGAACATCGCGTCATTCGGCGGCGACCCCAAGAATATTACCGTTGCGGGGCAATCGGCGGGCGCGTTCTACAGTCAACTCCTCGCGGTGCTGCCGGAGTCTCGAGGCGCGATCCGACGACTGATCCTGATGAGCTGCCCGGGATTTGCGGCGTCGAGCCGACGCCGTACGGAGTCTCTCAGCACCGACATCATCCGTGATCTGAAAGATGAGGATCCGCGAACTGCGCCGATCGGGCACCTGCTGGCAAGCCACCTACGGGTGATCAAAAAGCGCGTCGAATTCGGGGTGGTCGGCGCGGGGCTGATGCCGACGGTTGATTGGCGGGTGCCTGGTTGGCTGGGCAGTCCGGCAAGAATTGCCAGTGCGATTGGTGTGTCAGATCTGCTGGTCACCTTGACCAGTGATGAGACCGCTGCGTACTTCTTCAATGCGCCCGAGCGAGACATCACCGATGAACAGGTGCGTCAATTGGGGTCCGGGCGATGCGTCGCCTATGACACGCCTTATAGCCAACTCATCGCTGTCACGACAGACTCCGTCTTCGGCGACCATGCGAGAGCCCTTGTTGCGGAGTCGCGCGAGCGAGGGATACGTGCTGACCTTCGAGAGTTCACGCTGCCCAGCAGAGTCGACGGGCTTGGTAGTTGCCACGGCCTCGACATGCCGTTCCTGTTTGGGAATCGCGCGGCGTGGGCCGGTGCGCAGATGCTCGACGGGATTGACGACGATCTCTTCGAAGCCGAAAGCGCCAAACTACGTTGCGAGGTGGCCGATTTCGTGCACCGAAGCTGAACCGTCATTGTCAATCGCCGAGCTTGTATACCGATCGACCGACGATGTGGGCAGTTCCCCCAACGGCGATGACCTGAGCTCGACTCCAGACCAACCGAGACCGACCACGCACGAGAGCGGAGATGCAGTGACCTCAACAACCGACACCTCGGTTTTCGCCAATCAGAAAACCAATGGTCCAGTAGAGCCGATCGAGTCGACAATCCAGCACGAGGACTACAGCACGAACTACCTCAAAGCCGGTTCTGGACCAGCGATCGTACTGCTGCACGGCTCAGGCCCCGGCGTATCCGCGCGAGCGAACTGGGCGCTCACCATGAAATCCGAGCTGGCTCAGCACTTCACGTTGATCGCGCCGGACATCGTCGGCTTCGGCGCAACCGAACAGCAACCCGAGATCGACTTCACGCACGACAACCGCGTCGAGCACGTCGCGTCTTTCTTGACCGCACTCGACCTCGCGCCGACGCGCCTCGTCGGCAACTCGATGGGCGGCGCCATTTCTCTCGGGATCGCCGCCAGGTACCCCGAACTCGTGAAGCGGATGGTCCTCATGGGTTCGGCCGGAGTGTCCTTTCCAGTCACCTCTGAGGTCGACCAGCTCTATGGCTATACCCCCAGCGAAGACAACATGCGCAGGATCTTCGAGCTGATGGCGTATGACCGATCTCTCATCACGCCTGAACTGGTAAAGGCACGCTACGAGGCGACTCTGGCGCCCGAGGTGGCGAGCAGATGGGCGCAGCTGTTTCCCGCACCTCGGCAGCGGCACATAGACGACTGCTCACTGCCGTTTGCGACCTTGGCGGGTATCAGCACGCCGACGTTGTTGATCCATGGGGTGTTTGATCGGGTGGTTCCGGTGGCGGCGACGTCGTTGCATTTGGTGGAGGTGCTGCCGAATGCCGATCTGGTCGTTTTGGGTCGGTGTGGGCATTGGGCACAGGTGGAGCGTGCCGAGGCGTTCCGCAACGAAGTGGCCCGGTTTTTCTCGCAGGAGGACTGATCACGATGATGGACGTCGATCTGACGTTGGAGCCGTATGTCAGCCGGGCCGAGCAGTTGTTCGCCGGTACGGAGATCGTTGAACGAACAACGGGCGGGGACGTGCTGACATGTTATGGCGATGTCATTGCCAGGGCTCGTCGGCTTGCCGCTGCGCTGCATGGCCTCGGGATCAATCCCGGTGATCGTGTGGCGACGCTGTGCTGGAACACCGTTGCGCACCTGGAATGTTACCTAGGCGTACCGACGGGTGGTTTCGTCTTGCACACGTTGAACTTTCGGCTGCCGGTCGCCGATCTGCGCTATGTCATCGGCCATGCCGATGATCAGGTGGTGATCGTCGACACCGATCAATTGGGGTTGCTCGATGAAGCGCTCGAAGGACTTTCCGGTGTTCGGCATGTGGTGGTGACCGGCCCGGTTCCGGTCGAGATTGGCGCCAACATCGTGCGCCGCGAGGTGCACTCCTACGCTGATCTGGTCGCCGGGGCGGACGATGACTATCAGTGGCCGCAACTGGTCGAGAAGCAGCCCGCGGGTTTGTGTTACACCTCGGCGACGACGGGCCGACCGAAAGGTGTTGTCTACAGCCATCGTTCGCAGGTATTGCATGCCACAACGATGTGTACTGCTGACGCGCTGGCGATTTCAGAGCGTGATGTCATATTGCCGATGACACCGTTCTTTCATGCCAATGCCTGGGGTCTGCCCTATGCAGCGCCCATGACCGGGGCACGGCTGGTCCTTGCCGGTGCCGGCCCGACGCCGGCCGACATCGCCGATCTGATCGAAGCTCACGGCGTTACCGTGGCCGCGGGCGTGCCGACGGTGTGGACCGGTGTGCTGGAAGCCCAGCGCGAGCGCGAACGCGACTTCACCAGCTTGAACCGAATCATGTCGGGGGGCTCGGCGATACCCGCAGCGCTCGCCGACGAGTTCGAAACTCGCTACGGCACTGTGTTTATTCAGGCATACGGGATGACCGAGGCGTCGCCGTGCACACATATCTGCCGACTTCCCGCGGCGATGAAAGATAGATCGAGAGACGAGCAACTCGCCGTTCGTTCGACACAGGGACGGGTGCTGCCCGGCCTGCAGATGCGGCTGGTCAATGATGCCGGCAAGGTCGTGCCGCCAGGCGCAGGGATCGGCGAGATCCAACTGCGGGGGCCGTGGATCGCCGATGAGTACTACCGCGACGAACTCAACAGCAAGGCGTTTCAAGATGGTTGGTACTCATCGGGCGACTTGGCAACGGTTGACCGTGACGGATTCGTCGCGCTGGTTGACCGAAAGAAGGATCTGATCAAGTCGGGCGGTGAGTGGATCAGCTCAGTCGAACTGGAAAATGCCCTGATGGGCCACGAAGCGGTGGCCGAGGCGGCAGTTGTCGCAGTGCCGCACGAGCGCTGGGTCGAACGACCACTCGCCTTCGTCGCAACGCGACCGGGTGCACATGTGACCGCTGACGAACTGAGAGACCGTCTGCGTGAACGGTTCCCAGCATTCTGGTTGCCCGATGCCGTGCGATTTGTCGATGAGATCCCGAAGACCGGCGCCGGCAAATTCGCCAAGCGGGTATTGCGAGAGCTGCTGCAGGCCGAGCGGGCCGATACCGATGGCGATCCGGTAGCCGCGCAGGAAGAGCAGCGACGGGGAAGCCCGGTATGAGCGCGCCGCGACAGAAGCTGCTTGTAGCTCGGGTCAGCCACGAAGCACAAGACGTAGTTTCCATCGAATTGCGCGAGCCACAGGGCGCCGAACTACCTCCCTGGCAGCCCGGCGCACACATTGACATGCACCTGCCTTCCGGGCTGGTCCGCCAGTACTCGTTGTGCTCTGATCCAGAAGATCGGACGCACTATAAGGTTGCGGTCCTACGCGCAACCGACAGCCGCGGCGGCTCGTCCGAGGTTCACAACACCGACCTCGAGGGCCGCATCCTCGAGATCAGTGGCCCCCGAAACCATTTCGCGCTCTGTGAAGCGGAGAACTATCTGCTCGTCGCCGGCGGCATCGGCGTTACGCCCATCCTGGCAATGGTGAGGGAACTGACGAAGCAAGGGCTGCGGTGGTCGATGATCTATGGCGGTCGCACCAGAACGAGCATGGCCTTCACGGCCGAGCTGGCCGAGCTCGATGGCGCTATCGACATCGTTCCGCACGACGAGCGAGGGCTGCCCGACCTTGACGCGGCGATCAGCGTTTGCCCGCCAGGTACCGCCGTGTACTGTTGCGGTCCCGAACCCATGCTGCAGGCTGTGCAGGCGTTGTGTGCCCAACACCTTCCGGCGGGGGCGTTACATGTCGAGCGGTTTACCGCTGCCGCGACCGCCAGTCGAGCACCGGCCACCCAGGATCACGAGTTCGAAGTCGAGCTCGCCCGCTCAGGAGAGGTACTGACCGTACCCGCAGACCGTACAGTGCTCGACGCCGTACTCGACGTGTTGCCGGGAACGCCGTACTCCTGTCGCGAAGGCTACTGCGGTACCTGTGAAACAGCCGTGCTGGAGGGCGTTCCAGAGCACCGCGACGACGTCTTGACCGAGGACGAGCAAGCAAACAATGACATCATGATGATCTGTGTCAGCCGTTCGAAGTCGCAGCGGCTCGTGCTGGATCTGTAACGAACTACGCTACGCAATACCAAATTCTTTGATCTTGCGGTAGATGGTTGCGCGTGACATCCCCAGCGCCTCGGCGGCATCGGTTTTGCTGCCCCTGTTCTCCTGCAGGCTGCGCACGATGGCGTCGCGTTCGAGCGCTTCGAGCTGGGTGAGCCTGCGCCGGGCCAGCGATCGGCACTCGGCAGGCAGCTTGTCCACCCCGATGGTTCCCGAGCGCTGTCGGGCAACTGTCTCGGCGAGGACTCTTCGGAGCTGTCCGACATTGCCCGGCCACGGCAGCTTGGCCAACTGCCGCATCGACTCCGGTCCGAGCCGTACGTCGGCGCCACGAGTCAGTTCCCGCAATAGCTGGGGCACGAGCTCGTCGAGATCCTCGATGCGGTGCCGCAGCGCGGGGACGGTGACGGTGTGGGTGAAGAATGGCAGCACCAGCATGTCCACCTGCGGGGATCGTGTCTCTGCGCCCATGGTGGCGGCGATCCACCCGTGCCCGGCCCGGGCCTGCAAGACGGCGGCGAGGGGCTCGAGTGCATCTTGGGGTAGTGCATCGACATTGGCGATCACGACGGCGAAGTCATCGCTGTCGCTCTCGGCCTCCACCTCGGCGATGAAATCCTCAGTGGTGCAGAACATCTCCCGACGTAGCACCCGAACGGCGCGTTCGGGACTCACATGCTGGGCGACCGCCTGGCCGAGCCTGGTGCGTCCTGATCCGCGTTCTCCCTCGATCACAACCCAGTCGCGGTCGCGATAGCACCTCTCCACTTGCTGACAGCTGCGCCGCCACGAACTGCTGCGGCCCGCGAGGCGCGGGATCGACTCGAGGGTGACGCCCCCGGCGGCGGCATGTTGGGCGGCGAGCTGCACGTGTATGTGAAACACTACGCTGCCGCCACGGTCGTGGGTCGAAATTTGTTCTGCGGCAGAAAGTTTCGCGGTGTTACCGCTCGGGAGGGTGGCGATGGCCGTGGCGCGCAGCGTGCTTTGCGTCATCTCTGCGGCGTGGTCGAGCAACGCGGCCTGGTCGCCGGCATCGAGCACCTGCCGCAGATACGGGTTCATCAGGACGACGTCGCCTCCGATGGCCAATACGCCTCCGGGGTAGCGGCGGCTCTGCGTGAGATAGGCGTCCAGCAGCGCGGTCTCACTTTCGTTCTTCAGCGTGCTGAGGCGGTCTTCGATCTGGCTTCCGGCGCTCTTGGCCAGCACGAACAGCAGGGGGTCGGATTGGCTCGCCCAGCAGGTCAGGTCGATGACACCGAGTACCCGCCGCGTGATCGGATCACGGATCGGAGAGCCCGCGCAGGCCAGTCTGCCCAACGTGCCGACATAGTGTTCGCTGCCCCTGATGAACGTCGGCCTGCCCGTCTCCACCGTGGTGCCAATCCCATTGGTACCGGCGAACTCCTCCGCATAGCTGTACCCGCGCGCCAGCCGCACCTCGTCGAGCGCGCTCAGGATCGTCGAATCTGCGGCGACGCGCTCGAGTACCAGCCCGTCCGCCGAGGTCAGGATGACGCTCACCGCTTGAGATGCCAGATCGGTGGCAATCCGGCGCAGCACGGGCGCCGCCGCGTGAACCAACGGTGTGTCCGTGTCTGGCTCGCGCACAAACGGCAGCTCCACCCGGTCGGGATGCACATGCAATGCCTTCGACCGCCGCCATGAATTCAGCACGCTGGCCGCAACACGGTCGCTGTCGAGTACCCCCGCGGTGAGGAACTGCTCACGGGCCTGTCGCATGCCCACTGCGGTTTCGGTGTCTTCCGCCATCTGGCTGTCACCTCGGTCCTGAACGGCTCTTCCGCAGGGTAAGCCCTCGCCGGGTGCCGTGCGTCTCAAATTGAGACGACGGGGCGACGCAGAGTCGCGTGTGACCTGCGTCTCAGACTGAGACGGTCACGTGTCCCGTCACAGGGTTGCATCTGTGTGCATCGTTCGCCGGCCGCCAGCTGACCGGCTCGTACACAGGAGGCGCACTTTGAGTAGGCAAAGCCTGACCAAGGCTCACGCGAAGATCACCGAACTGTCCTGGGACCCGACATTCGCGACGCCGGCGACCCGGTTCGGCACCGACTACACCTTCGAGAAAGCCCCGAAGAAGGATCCGCTCAAGCAGATCATGCGGTCCTACTTCCCGATGGAGGAGGAGAAGGACAACCGCGTCTACGGCGCCATGGACGGCGCCATCCGCGGCAACATGTTCCGCCAGGTGCAGCAGCGCTGGCTGGAATGGCAGAAGCTCTTCTTGTCGATCATCCCGTTCCCCGAGATCTCGGCCGCGCGCGCGATGCCGATGGCAATCGACGCCGTGCCGAATCCGGAGATCCACAACGGGCTCGCCGTCCAGATGATCGACGAGGTACGTCATTCGACCATCCAGATGAACCTCAAGAAGCTGTACATGAACAACTACATCGACCCGGCCGGCTTCGACATCACCGAGAAGGCATTCGCCAACAACTACGCCGGCACCATCGGTCGGCAGTTCGGCGAGGGGTTCATCACCGGCGACGCGATCACCGCGGCCAACATCTACCTGACCGTGGTCGCCGAAACCGCTTTCACGAATACGCTTTTCGTGGCCATGCCCGACGAGGCCGCGGCCAACGGGGATTACCTGCTGCCGACGGTGTTCCATTCGGTGCAGTCCGACGAGTCGCGCCACATCTCCAACGGCTACTCGATCCTGCTGATGGCACTGGCCGACGAGCGCAACCGGCCATTGCTGGAACGCGACCTGCGCTACGCGTGGTGGAACAACCACTGTGTGGTCGACGCCGCGATCGGCACCTTCATCGAGTACGGCACCAAGGACCGGCGCAAGGACCGGGAGAGCTACGCCGAAATGTGGCGCCGCTGGATCTACGACGACTACTACCGCAGCTACCTGCTGCCGCTGGAGAAGTACGGCCTGACCATCCCGCACGATCTGGTCGAGGAAGCCTGGAAGCGCATCGTTGACAAGCACTACGTGCACGAGGTGGCACGGTTCTTCGCCACCGGCTGGCCGGTCAACTACTGGCGTATCGACGCGATGACCGACAAGGACTTCGAGTGGTTCGAGGAGAAGTACCCCGGCTGGTACAACAAGTTCGGGCGCTGGTGGGAGGACTACAACCGGCTCGCCTACCCCGGCCGCAACAAGCCCATCGCCTTTGAAGAGGTCGGCTACCAGTACCCGCACCGCTGCTGGACCTGCATGGTGCCCGCGCTGATCCGCGAGGACATGGTCGTGGACAAGGTCGACGGCCAGTGGCGCACGTACTGCTCGGAGACCTGCCACTGGACCGACGCGGTCGCGTTCCGCGGCGAGTACGAGGGGCGACCGACCCCGAATATGGGCCGGCTCACCGGATTCCGGGAGTGGGAGACCCTGCACCACGGCAAGGATCTCGCCGACATCGTCTCGGATCTCGGTTATGTGCGTGACGACGGCAAGACGCTGATCGGCCAGCCGCATCTCGATCTCGATGATCCGAAGAAGATGTGGACCCTCGACGACGTCAGGGGCAACACGTTCAACAGCCCAAACGTGCTGCTGAACGAGATGTCGGACGCCGAACGTGAGGCGCACGTCACCGCGTACCGCGCAGGCGCCGTCCCCGCCTGACGTGCACCCGGTGGGTGGCGCCTTCCCCCCAGCGCCATCCACCGGTCACCAACGCCGAACCCCGAGGAGTTTCCGTGGCTGACACGCACCGCATCAACTTCGAGCCGGTTGACATCGAGATGGATGTCGGCGAGGACGAGAACATCCTGGACGCCGCGTTCCGGCAAGGCATCCATTTGATGCACGGCTGCCGCGAAGGCCGTTGCTCGGCTTGCAAGTCCTACGTCCTCGACGGCGATATCCAGATGGAGAACTACTCGACCTTCGCCTGCAACGACGCCGAGGTCGAAGAGGGCTACGTGCTGCTGTGCCGGTCGCATGCCTTCAGCGACTGCACGATCGAGCTGCTCAATTTCGACGAGGACGAACTGCTCGGCGGCGTGCCGATCCAGGAGGTACGAACCCGGGTGGTCGCATTGCAGCCGATGACGCGCGACATCGTGTCACTGAAGCTGACGGCGGTCGAACCGCAGACGTTCGAGTTCAAGCCCGGCCAGTACGCCGACATCCACATCCCCGGAGCCGATGAGCATAGGTCGTTCTCGATGGCGACCACGCAGTCCACGCCGGGCCAGGTGGAGTTCCTGATCAAGAAGTACCCGGGTGGCAAGTTCGCGGCGTTGCTGGACAACGGGATTGAGGTCGGCGACGAGATCTCGCTGACAGGGCCGTACGGCTCGTTCACCCTCAAGGAGGGCCACGTCTTACCCGTGGTGTGTATCGGTGGCGGAGCCGGGATGGCGCCGATTCTGGCGCTGCTGCGCCACATGAGCGAAACCGCCAATCCGCGCCCGGTCCGCTTCTACTACGGTGCCCGCACGGCGGCCGACCTCTTCTATCTCGACGAGATTGCCGAGATCGGCAAGGGCCTGGTCGATTTCGGCTTCATCGCCTGTCTGTCGGAGTCGATGGACGGCCCGGTTGCCGATTCGGTCCGCGTCGAGGAGGGCAACGTCACCGACGTCGTCACCAGAAACGAGCCCGGGATCGGCAAGACCGAGGTGTACATGTGCGGTCCGCCGCCCATGGTTGACGCGGCACTGGCCCTGCTCGACTCCCACAACGTTCCCAACGACCAGATCTTCTACGACAAGTTCACCAGCCCGGCCTTCGACTGAAACCGTTGCAGCCCAACAGAAAGAGAAACGCCGATGTCCGCACCCGCCAAGCAGCGCAGCTTCCCCAAGATCGAGTTCACCGACTCGGAGGCCGGTGCGCTGGAGTTCCCCAGCAGCAAGAGCCGCAAATTCAGCTACTACAAGCCGGCGAAACTGCGGTCGACGATGTACGAGGACGTCACCGTCGACGTGCAGCCCGACCCGGATCGCCATCTGGCCCAGGGCTGGATCTACGGCTTCGGCGACGGGCCCGGCGGCTACCCGCAAGACTGGACAGCCGCCAAATCCTCGAACTGGCACGCGTTCCTCGACCCGAACGAGGAGTGGGACCAGACCATCTACCGCAATAATTCCGCGGTGGTGCGTCAGGTCGACCTGTGCCTGCAGAATGCCAAGCGCGCCCGCGTCTATGACGGCTGGAATTCGGCATGGCTGAAGTTCCTCGAACACAACCTGGGTGCCTGGATGCACGCCGAAAACGGTCTGGCCCTGCACGTGTTCACCTCCATCCAGCGGTCCGGTCCGACGAACATGATCAACACCGCAGTTGCCGTCAACGCCGCCCATAAGATGCGCTTCGCTCAGGATCTGGCGTTGTTCAACCTCGACCTGTCCGAGGAGGCCGAAGGCTTCGACGGCAGTGCGCACATCGGGGTCTGGCAGTCCGCGGCCGAGTGGCAGCCGACCCGTGAGGTTGTCGAGCGGTTGACCGCCGTCGGTGACTGGTGCGAGCTGCTGTTCGCCACCAATATCGTCTTCGAACAGCTGGTGGGCTCATTGTTCCGCAGTGAGTTGGTGATGCAGATATCGGCCCGCAACGGCGACTACATCACTCCGACGATCGTTGGTACCGGTGAGCACGACTATGACCGCGATCTGGCATACACGCGAAACCTTTTCCGGCTCTTGACCCGTGACGAACAGCACGGCGAATCGAACAAGGAACTCTTCTCGACGTGGCTGGCCACCTGGGTCCCGCGGTGCCTGGACGCCGCCCGCGCGCTGCAGCCCCTGTGGTCACAGCCGGCTGAGAAGACCGTCACCTTCGCGTCCAGCCTCGGTGCCGCCGAGGGCAAGTTCATATCCCTGCTCGAATCGATCGAGCTCGACACTCCCAAGGAGCTGACGAAGTGACCATGCAATTCGGATCCGCCACCGAGTTTTCGAACAAGTGCGGTGTGACGCTGATGAACACGCCGATCGGACGCGTCGTCGCAGACGTGATGGGGGCGAAGGAAGGCGTCGAGCTCACCGAGTACCCGTCGATGATCCGGGTGGACGGTGAGCGAGTGCTCAACTTCGACTACGGCGAACTGACCGAAGCCCTCGGCGAGGGGTTCGACGGCTCGATTTTCGAGGAGATCAGCTCCACCCACTACGGGCGCATGGTGCACCTGGACGACAAGACCATGCTGTTCGCCAGTCCCGAGGACGCCGCCGAGTACATCGGCTTCGACCTCACCGCGAAATAACCTGAGTAGCAAGGATTCTCGATGTATACCAAAGACGGCAACTCCTATTTCATCGTCGACGGGCATGTACACATCTGGGACGGCCGCGCGTCGAACCACAAGAACGTGCACGGAAAGCAGTTCATCGACTGCTTCTACGACTACCACCGCAACTTGAGCCCCGAAGAGGAGCTGTGGGACTACGACACCTACACCTACTACGGCGGCGAGCGGTTGATGCGCGACCTGTTCGTCGAGGGCTATGTCGACCACGCCATCTTCCAGGCGACCCTGCTCAATGACTTCTACGTCAACGGTTTCGGCCAGACCGCGGAGGCGTTCGGGCTGGCGCAGCAACACCCGGACAAGCTGACCTACAACCACGCCTACGATCCACGCAACGGCGAGGCCGGCCTGGTTCAGCTGCGTCGCGACGCCGAGCGGATGGGTCTGCAAGGCGTCAAGCTCTACACCGCCGAATGGCACGGCGACTCACGCGGTTACAAGCTCGATGACCCGTGGTCCCGACGCTATCTCGAGGAGTGCATCGAGCTGGGAATCCGAAACATCCACGTGCACAAGGGCCCGACGATCCGGCCGCTGGACCGCGACGCGTTCGACGTCGCTGACGTCGACAAGGTCGCAACGGACTACTTGGAGTTGAACTTCATCGTCGAGCACGTCGGCCTGCCACGGCTTGAGGACTTCTGCTGGATCGCCACCCAGGAATCCAATGTCTACGGCGGATTGGCCGTGGCGATACCGTTCATCCACACGCGGCCACGATATTTCGCGCAGGTCATCGGTGAGTTGCTCTACTGGATCGGCGAGGACAAGATCCTGTTCGCCAGCGACTACGCGTTGTGGACGCCGAAGTGGTTGGTGGAGCGCTTCGTCGACTTCCAGATCCCCGAGGACATGACGGAGTACGCGCCGATCACCGTCGACCAGAAGCGCAAGATTCTCGGCCTCAACGCTGCCGCCCTCTACGACATCGACGTCCCCGCCGAACTGCAGCTGGACGAGCCGGCCGGGCAGCGTGGTGTCGAGGTGGCGGCGGGCGCGAAAGAAGTGGTGCCGCTGTGACTCTGACAGCCGTTTCCGTGCGGGCCGAGATCATGGCCGCACTGGACACCGTCACCGACCCCGAGCTGGACCAGCCGATCACGGAACTGGGCTTCGTGCGGTCGGTGGCCGTCGACGACGTCGGTGTGACCATTCACCTGCGACTGCCCACCGCATTCTGTTCGCCCAACTTCGCTTACCTGATGGCCTCGGACGCCCAGGACGCACTGCGGACGGTCGACGGGATCGGCGAGGTTCGGGTGATGCTCGACGACCACCACGACAGCGACAAGATCAACGCGGGGCTGGCAACAAACGCAGGCTATGTCGGGACATTCGGGTCGGAGGCCGACGACAGCCTCGACGAACTGCGGTTGACCTTCCTACGCAAGGCGCACACCGCGGCGATGGAACGGTGCGTCTCGGCGTTGATGCGGCAGACCGGCCTGGCCCCCGACAACCTTTACCGGCTTACGCTGCGTGACCTGCCCGAGGGCCGGGACAAGGCCGCGCTGCTGCGGCGGAGGTTCGCGCTCGGGCTGAGCGTGTGCCCCAACGGGCGGGTCGTGGTCGACGACGAGGGCCATCCGCTGCCGGTCGAGGCGGTGCCGATACGGCTGCGCTTCGCCAGGTCGGTCCGGATCTCGATGGAGGGCAACGCGCACTTCTGCCGTGGCTTGCTCGCCACCCGCTACAGCGACGGCGACCATGCCACAACCGAATTCACCAACACCAGAACGAGGAGCCCACGATGAAGGCCGTGCAGGTCGTCGGATACCACACCAAGCTGCAGCTCACCGACATCCCCGAACCCAAGGTCGAAGGACCCCTCGACGTCGTCGTCCGGATCGGCGGTGCCGGCGTTTGCCGGACCGACATCCACATTCTGGAAGGGCAGTGGGAGCAGAAGAGCGGCGTCGCTCTGCCCTACACGATCGGCCACGAGAACGCCGGATGGGTGCATGCCATCGGGGCTGCCGTGACCAATGTCGCGGTGGGGGACAAGGTGATTCTGCATCCGCTCATCACTTGCGGACTCTGCCGGGCATGCAGGTTCGGTGACGACGTGCACTGCGAGAACAGCCAGTTCCCCGGCATCGACACCAACGGCGGCTACGCGGAATACCTGCGCACGACCGCGCGCAGCGTCGTGAGGATCGACGATTCTCTCGAGCCGGCCGATGTCGCCGCGCTCGCGGACGCGGGCCTGACTGCATACCATGCGGCGGCCAAGGTTGCGCGCGTGACCCGCCCCGGCGATGTCTGCGTGGTGATCGGTGCCGGTGGTCTCGGTCACATCGGAATCCAAGTACTGAAGGCGATTTCGGCGGTGACGGTGGTCGTCGTTGACCGCAACGCCGACGCGGTGAACCTGGCCGAGGACATCGGTGCCGACAAAGGCATCGTCGCCGACGGCAGCCACGTACAACAGGTGCTCGACCTCACTGAAGGGCATGGTGCCGAGGCGGTCCTCGACTTCGTCGGCGAGGGTGGCGCCACCAACGAAGGTGTGGCCATGCTGCGCCGGGCCGGCAACTACTTCGTCGTCGGCTACGGGGAGAACATCGACGTCCCGACCATCGACATCATCTCCACCGAAATCAACTTCATCGGCAATCTCGTCGGCTCGTACAACGACCTGCAGGAGCTGATGGTGCTGGCGGCGCAGGGCAAGGTCGCGCTGCATACCAATAAATACCCGCTCGATGAATTCCAAAGAGCGATCGACGATCTCGATGCGGGCCGTGTGCGTGGCCGCGCGATCTTGGTCCCCTGAATCGGAAAGGAGCCACACCATGGCAAAGGAGCTGCGGTACAGCGCGGACGCGCGCACACGGTTGGAGCAGGGCGTCAACGCACTGGCCGACGCCGTGAAGGTGACACTGGGCCCCAAGGGCCGCAACGCCGTCCTGGAGAAGCTGACGGGACCTCCGACGATCACCAACGACGGTGTGACGATCGCCCGCGAAATCCAGCTGTCGGATCCGTTCGCCAACATGGGCGCTCAGCTCGTCAAGGAAGTCGCGATGAAGACCAACGGCGTCGTCGGCGACGGCACCACAACCGCTACCGTGCTTGCACAGGCGATGGTTCGAGAAGGGTTGCGTGCCGTCGACGCGGGGGCCAACCCGATGCGGGTCCGTCGCGGCATCGAACGCACCGTCCCCGTCGTCCTGCAGTCCCTGGCTGAGCACTCCGTTGCCCTCAGTGGGCGCGGCGATCTGCTGCGGATAGCGACGCTGGCAGCCAGCGACGACGAAACGATAGGCGAGATCATCGCCAGGGCCGTCGAGCATGTCGGCGAGGCCGGGGTGGTCACCACCGAGGAGAGCGAGGTGCTCGGGCTGACCGTCGACGTGGTCGACGGGATCGAGTTCGACCACGGCTACATCTCGGCGTACATGGTCACCAATCCCGAACGCATGGAAGCCGTGGTGGACAACCCGGTGATCCTGTTGACCAACAAGAAGATCACTGCGGTGCAGGAGATCATGCCGAGCATCGAGGTGGCCAAGCGCGCCGATCGGCCGCTGGTGGTACTCGCCGAGGACGTCGACGGCCCGGCGCTGCAGCTGCTGGTGGGCGGCAACATGCACAAGACCATGCTGTCGGTCGTGGTGCGTGCACCGGGCTTCGGTCACCGCCGCATCGCCGAGCTCGAGGACCTGGCGGTGGCATTGGGCGGCCATGTGATCGCCAAGGACACCGGTATCGAGCTGTCCGAGGTGACACTCGAGCATCTGGGATCCTGCGACCGCATCACCGTGACCGAGGACCAGACGACGATGGTCGGTGCGCGGGGTGAGCAGCGGCTGGTAAATGCTCGAGTGGCCCAGCTCGAGGCGCAGCGCGAACGGGCCCGTGTCGACGCCGACCGCGACAGTCTGGATCTGCGCATCGCCCGCCTCACGGGTCGGGTCGCGGTAATTCGCGTCGGCGGAGCGACCAGCGTGGAGCTCAAGGAACGCATGTTGCGGGTCGAGGATGCGCTGGCCGCGACGCGGGCGGCACTGGAGGCCGGGATCGTCTCGGGCGGCGGCACCGCACTGGCCCAGGCGCACCGTGCGCTTGCAGACCTGCAGCTGCCGGGCGACGAGGCGATCGGCACTCAGGTGGTGCGCCGTGCGCTGGCCGAGCCGCTGCGGTGGATCGCCCTGAACGCTGGCTTCGAGGCGGATGACGTCGTACAGATTGTGGAAGATCTGCCGCTCGGCCACGGATTCAACGCTCTTACAGGCGAATACGGTGACATGTTCGACGAAGGCGTGATCGACCCGCTGAAGGTGACCCGCGCCGCCCTGGAGAGCGCCGCATCCATCGCCGCGCTGCTGATCACCACCGAGACCGCAGTCGTCGAGCAGGTCGCCGGCCACCCCGGCGCCATCATCGCCCCCGGTTTCGGCGACCTCGCGGAGGGCATGGTCCGCCCATCGAACATCTACTGAAAGGCCCTCTGCTGATGATTTTCATCGTGGTGAAATTCGACGTCGCCCGTCGCCATCGCGAAGGGTGGATTTCCCTTACGAGGGAGTTCACCGACGCGACGCGGACCGAACCGGGAAACCTCTGGTTCGAGTGGTCACGCAGCATTGACAATCCGTCGGAATACGTTCTGGTGGAAGCATTTCGGGATCAGCAGGCCGGCGTCGAGCATGTCAACTCCCGGCACTTCCGCGACGGGCTGGCGGCAATGCGGCCGGCGTTGACCCGCACGCCGCAGATCATCCACACCGAGATCGATGCTGACGGCTGGTCGGCGATGGGTGAACTGCAGATCGATCAGGGGGTCCCGCAACGGTGACTGTGACGACCGGTAGGCCGCAGACGTCGCTGGATGAGCGCCAACCCATGCGGAAGAACGCCATGGGACTACGTCAACGTCGAGTCACGAGCAATAGGGTCGAGTCGATCGACCTATTCGACCGTGAGTTACTGAAATTCGTGCTCAACTGGGCGCCGTACGGAGGCCCCCCGGACGACGAGGTTCTGCCCAGGTTCGGAATCCACAGTGATCAACTCTGCCGGCGGGTGCAGGAAATCGTTCATGCCGGTCTCGCGCGAAATGTCCACATCCGTGACCGAATTCTGCTGATCCGAGCGTTGGCGACATCTCAGCCCAGTTCGTGAGTTGCCACGCTGCGCGGCAGCACACCGCAGGTTCTCAGGTGATGGTGAAGCCGCCGTCGACGGCGAGCGTCTGTCCGGTTATGTAGCTGCTGGCCGAACTGGCCAGAAACACGACGGCGGCGGCGATTTCATCGGGGACTCCGATTCTGCCGAGCGGTATTCGCCCGAGTTGCTGGTCTAGGTAGCCCGGCTTGTACTGGTCGGTCATCTCCGATACGAAGAACCCCGGTGCGAGCGCGTTGACGCGGATACCGCGCCTGCCGCTCCACTGCTGGGCGAGATCTCGGGTGAGCCCCACCAAGCCGGCCTTGCTTGCCGAGTACGCGGCCTGGGGAAGTCCCGCTGTGGTCAGGCCGAGCACACTGGAGACATTGATGATGCTGCTGCCGGGATCCATCACCTTGGCGCACGCCTGTGCCATCCAGTAGCAGCCGCCGAGATTCACCGCGATGACTTGCTCAAACTGTTCCACGGTTTCTCGAAGCGCTGGTACGGCGGTACCGATCCCGGCATTGTTGACGAGCACATCGACCCGGCCGAATTCCGCCATCGCGGTGTCGACCAGTTGTTGACAGTCGGCTTGCTGCGCGACATCGGTTGCGACGGCGAGCGCCTTACCGCCTGCGAGCTCCACCAGATTGGCCGTTTCACGCAGCTTATCGGCACGTCGCGCACCCAGCACCACGTCGGCGCCAGCCTCAGCCAAACCACGAGCGAACGCAATTCCCAGTCCGGACGAGGCACCCGTGACGATCGCCACCTGTCCATCGAGGTTGAACCCGTCCAGAATGTTGGGCATCGGTGTCTCCTCCAACTTCGACTAATGCTAATTAGCCGGGGAATCTAGTTATGGCATTGGATGTTGACGAAACACGGGTTCGCCTGGCTACTTAATGATAGCCGGATGACGCGGTGCCGCTGTCAGGTACCCCTGCCGAACAGTGGTGCGGGACTGCAACCCGACGCCCGGCACATAGGTCGCCGGCGAATTCGACGGAGCGGGGGATCAGGTTGCGCCAACCAACCGAAGTGCGAATTCGACGTATTGCCAGGCGATCTCATTCTCACTGAGCTCACCATCCTCGCGGAACCACGTCGCTACGCCCATTCCCAGATCGAGAATCGCATAGGAGGCCAAGCGGGGTGAGGTCACATGGAATTGGCCTGCGGCCACCCCGTCGTTGATCAGGGTGCGGAACTTCAGCTCGTACTCCGCTCGCTGGGCCAACACGGTAGAACGATGCGGTTCCATCAGACTTCGGATCTCCCGGTTGCCAACGAACGCCTCGAGCCGGTTTCGGGCGTGGTATCGGACGTGCGCCTCGACGGCCCTGCGTAGCCGCTCGGTCGTATCCTTCGTGCCGGCAATGGCCCGGGCATGCTCGGCAAGCAAGGCCTCCATCGTCTCTGTCATGATCCGAAGGAGGAGTTCCTGTTTGGACGTCACGTGCTTGTAGAGGCTTGGCCCTCGGATGCCGACCGCCGAGCCGATGTCGGTCATGGTCGTCGCCTCGTAGCCGTGCTGTGTGAACAGCTCTAAGGCGGCGCGGCGGATCTCGCCCGTGCGGGAGGTGGCGACCTCACTCATATCTCACTCCCTCGTCCGTGGCTAGGTCATGATAGCCGGACCGCCCTTCGGCGGCCGTCATGTGCAATTGACATCGTAGAGCCGCATGGAGTTTCATCAGGCTAATCACCATTAGCCGATTGGAGCTTCATGACGATCGATCTGGAACCGGAACCGCACGTCGCCGACCTTGCGCGTCGGACGGCAGACTTCGTGAGGGAAGTCGTCATTCCGGTCGAGGAAGCCACGCGTGGGGTGGCCCCGAGCGAGTCGGCGCGACGCGAACTGCAACAGGCCGCTAAGGACGCCGCGGTTTTCGCGCCGCACGTCAGCCCAGAATTCGGTGGCCGCGGCCTCGACATGAGATCGCGTGCTGCAGTATTCGAGGAGGCGGGTTATTCGTTGCTCGGACCACTGGCTCTCAACATCGCCGCCCCTGACGAGGGCAACATGCATCTGCTTGAGATCGTCGCGACGCCAGAGCAAAAGCAGCGCTATCTGGCGCCTTTGGCGGCAGGCGAGATCCGGTCGTGCTTCGCGATGACCGAGCCGGCGCCAGGCGCGGGATCCGATCCCTCGGCACTTCGCACCCGGGCCACCAGAACCGACGGAGGTTGGCGACTCGACGGACGAAAGTGGTTCATAACCGGTGCCGACGGAGCAGGTTTCGCCATCTGCATGGCCCGCACGTCAGGGGAGCCCGGCGACCCCGGCGGCGCGACGATGTTCCTCGTCGACGGCGACAATCCCGGCATGAAACTGGTCCGGCACATCGACACCCTGGACGAAAGCCTGTACGGCGGGCACCTCGAAGTGCTGTTTGAGAACTGCCTCGTGCCGGATGAAGCCGTGCTTGGCGAGGTCGACCAAGGCTTTCGTTACGCACAGGTCCGGCTCGGTCCGGCGCGGATGACGCACTGTATGCGCTGGCTGGGCATCGCCCGACGCGCTCAGGACATCGCGCTCGGAAGAGCCGCTGAAAGAGAGCTCTTCGGCTCAAGGCTCGGAGATCTGGGCATGGTGCAGCAGATGCTCTCCGACAACGAGATCGACATCGCCGCATCCCGCGGTCTCATCCTGCAGGCATGCTGGGAGCTGGACAACGGACAGCAGGCGTCGCAGGCGACTTCCATCGCGAAGACGTTCTGCGCCGAAGCGGTCTGGCGAATCGTCGACCGATCCCTCCAGATCTGCGGCTCGCTCGGAGTCTCCGGTGACGTGCTTCTCGGTCGCTTTCTGCGTGAGGTCCGCCCGTTTCGTATCTACGACGGCCCGTCCGAGGTGCATCGCTGGTCGATTGCTCGCCGGGCGCTGAAGCGCCACGAAGCAGGGACGCGGTGATGGAGGCCGCCGGGCTCGACCTCGTCGCGCTGCAGCGGTTCTTCGACCGTGCGGTCCCAGGCGCCGGTCGCATCCAGGCCGACCTTCTGCACGGAGGCCGTTCAAACCTCACCTACCGGATCACTGATGGTCAGTCCGTCTGGGTGCTACGCCGGCCGCCCCTTGGTGTGCTGACACCCTCGGCGCATGACATGGCACGGGAATACCGTGTGGCCGTAGCGTTACAGGGCACCAAAGTGCCTGTCGCCCGGCCGGTCATTCTGGAGGAGAGTCCCGACGTGCTCGGCGTTCCGTTCTCCGTCGTCGAGCACGTTGACGGCCGGGTCATCCGGAGTCGCGCCGAGCTGGACGCATTGACAGACGCGGAAATCGCCAGTTGCGCCTACGGTCTCATCGATGTACTCGCCCAGCTGCATGCGGTGGACGCCGCCGAGGTCGGACTCGAGGGATTCGGGCGACCTCAAGGCTATCTGTCCCGTCAGCTCCAACGCTGGCGTGATCAATGGATGCGTGTTGCCACCAGGGAACTCGACGACATCCATCGGCTTTATGAGCAGCTCTGCGAGGCATGCCCGGCGGAAAGCGGCGCATCAATCGTGCACGGTGACTTTCGTATCGACAATGCAATTCTGGATCCGGCGGATGCCGGCACAGTGCGAGCTGTGGTGGATTGGGAGATGGCTACGCTCGGTGACCCCCTGGCCGACCTCGGCTTGCATATTGCCTACTCCGATCCCGCTTTCGACCCGGTGCTCGGCGGCGCGGCGGCGTGCACCAGTCCGCGCCTCCCTACAGCCGATGCGCGCGTCGCGAGGTATGCCGCGACATCGGCGCGAGTGGTTGAGAACATCTCGTTCTACGTTGGGTTGGGGTATTTCAAGGCCAGCGTGATTGCCGAGGGCATCCACGCACGGCACACGCAAGGCATGACGATTGGAACCGGATTCGACAAGGTCGGCTTCGCGGTACCACAGCTGGCATCGGCCGGCCTGGTTGCTCTCCGCAAGACATAGTCCAGACGAACCGACAGACAAACTCTGGATGCCTAGGTCTGAGAGATCGGATTCCTGAATCCAGGATACATTGCATGGGAGATCTGCTACCGTCAGTCGTCGTATGGATCCTGGATTCATCTCCGGTGACCCGTTGGACAAGGAGACCTTGCATGCCCGAGACGCATTCCCCGAAACCGAGGGCCGGAACCGGCCTCGATCCCGACGCCGTGGCACAGAAGTACGCAGAAGAGCGGTCGAAGCGATTACGCCCGGAGGGGACTGCGCAGTACCGTCCGGTCGAGATCGGCTCGGCGCTCGAGGCAGACCCCTTCGTCAAGACCGTCGAGCCGCGTCAACCGGTCCAGTCGGAGGTGGAAGTCGCCATCGTCGGGGCGGGGTTCTCCGGGCTGCTGTCCGCCGTGCGGCTGAGCGAAGCCGGTGTCAAGGACTTCCTGATCGTCGACAAGGCCGCCGACTTCGGCGGCACGTGGTACTGGAACCGCTATCCGGGAGTCGCGTGTGATGTCGAGTCATATTGCTATCTCCCGATGCTCGAAGAGCTCGGCACTATGCCAAGCCAGCGCTATATCCGAGGCGACGAGATCTTCGAGTACGTGCGCCAGCTGGCGAAGCGCTTCGAGCTGTACGAACGGGCGTGCTTCCAGACCCAGGTGCAGGAGGTGTCCTGGGATGAGCGCGCGCTGCGCTGGATTATCACCACAAACCGGGACGACGTCATCCGAGCCCGGTATGTGATTCTCGGGACCGGTGGCCTTCTGCACAGGCCGAAGCTGCCCGAGATCCCTGGACTGGAGACCTTCGCGGGCAAGTGGTTTCACGCCAGCCGCTGGGACTTCGAGTACACCGGTGGGAGCATCGCCGGCAATCTGACCGGCCTGCGCGACAAGAAGGTGGCGATCCTCGGTACCGGCCCCACGGCGTTGCAGTGCATTCCTCATCTGGCTGAAGCCGCCGAGCATCTCTACGTCATTCAGCGGACGCCGACAATCATCGATTGGCGCGGAAACGGCCCGACTGACGCTGAATGGTTCGCCAGCCTCGAAGCCGGATGGCAACGCCGACGCAGTGAGAACTTCGAGGCGCTCCTGTTTGGTCTGCCGCAGCAGCAGAACTTGACCAACGATGCTTGGACAGTGATCTGGGGGGTTCCGCCGCTCGAGATTCCGGAGGACGGTTCTGCGCCCGACATGGAAGCCTTCATGAAACTGGTCGAGGAGAACGACCTGGCTCAGATGGAGCGCATTCGCGCTCGTGTCGACGCGATTGTCGAAGACCCACAGACTGCCGAGGCGCTCAAGCCCTGGTATGCCACTCACTGCAAGCGTCCGGGGTTCTCCGACAACTATCTTCAGGTGTTCAACCGGCCCAACGTCACCCTCGTTGACACGCAAGGCCGAGGGCCGGATGCGATCGATCCCAAGGGCATTGTGTTCGATGGCACCCTTCGCGAGGTGGACTGCATCATCTACGCCACCGGATTCGACGCCGCAGTGTCTCCCGGCAGATCCGGGGGATTCCGGGTCCTCGGCCGCAACGGCTTGGACCTCACGGAGCACTGGGCGGAACGGGTCAAGACACTTCACGGGATCTGTTCGCATAACTTCCCCAACCTCTTCATCGTCGGCGGGATCCGTCAGGCCGCAATCACGATCAGTCAGACCTTCACTTTCGACGAGCAAGCCAAGCATGTCGCCGGTGTGCTCAGCCGGCTCATCGACGACGGCGTCGTTTCGATGGAGATCACGGAGACGGCCGAACAGAACTGGGTTGAGGAAATGGACGCCCGGTCGATCTTCAATGAGGCTCAGGTCCACGCCTGTACCCCGGGGTACTTCAACAACGAAGGCAACTTTGAGCAAGGTCGCCCGATCTGGGCGGACGCCTACGGCGGCGGCCCCTTCGAGTACATCGAAGTCCTTTCCAAATGGCGAGACTCCAAGGCCTACGAAGAGGACGCGGTTCTCGTGCACTCGAAACCGACCAACTCCGCCAATGGGGACGGACTGGTCTGAGTGTCGACGCCACAACCGAACCCACTCCGACGTCCCGACCTCGGAACCATTGGCGTGTGGTGTCCACAACTTCGTACCCGTAGCCGACCGAAGTGCGAGGCGGTGGCTCGTGGCCTAGAGGAACTGGGATTCACCACCCTGTGGATTCCGGGTGGAACTGGAGGGGCGGTCTTCGAACATGTAACCAACGCGCTCCGGGCAACCCGGGCGGTGCCGATCGCAACCGGCGTCGTCAACATGCTGATGCACGAGCCCGAGGAGGCGGCGGATTGGTTTGCCGCGATGGAAGACGAGTTCCCTGGCCGCCTCATGCTTGGGGTCGGGGCCAGCCACGCTAAGCGGGCGGCCGCAGTGGGAAGGCCGTACCGACCTATGGCCACGACGCGGGACTACTTTCACCGGTTGGATTCGGCGAGCGCTCCAGTGCCACGCAGCCGCCGAATTCTTGGCGCCCTCGGGCCCCGGATGCTCGAACTCGCCCGGGAGAAGGCTGACGGGGCGCACACCTACGTCGTCGACCCGAGCCACACCCGCTTGGCTCGCACAGTCCTGGGGCCGGACCGGTTCCTTGCCCCCGTGGTCAAGGTAGTAAACGAATCGGACCCGGCGATGGCGAGCGCGGTGGCCAGGGAACATCTGGCGCCCTACCTGGCGCTGCCGAGCTATCGCCAAAACTTGCTCCGGATGGGCTACACCGAAGCGGATTTCGCTGATGGCGGCTCGGAGCGGCTCATCTATGAGCTCGTTGTCTTCGCTGACATGGCGGTAACGGTGGATCGAATCGCGGCCCACCTTGACGCTGGCGCCGATCATGTCTGTGTCCAGGTCGTCACCGCCGACCGCGAGGACGTGCCGTGGGGAACATGGCGGGATATCGCTTCCGTGGTCAAAGCCTCGTTCCCGACGATGACAGGACCACTGCCCTGAATCACCCTGTCTATTCGCACCGAGATACGTGCGCCATCGTGGGGATCGGCGCTACTGAGTTCTCATCACACTCGGGCCGCAGCGTGGCGTCTCTAGCCGCCGAAGCAAGTTTGGCGGCCATTCGTGATGCCGGCCTTTCCTGCGCTGATATCGACGGCGTTGTCCGCTCGGACTACGACTCGACTCACCACCAGGACATCGGCTATTGGTTGGGGCTGTCGAATCTGACCTTCTGGGGAATCACCGGGATGGCCGGATCGGCTCCGTGCGGCATGATCGGGCAGGCGGTGGCGGCCATCATGTCTGGGCAGGCAACCAATGTGTTGGTCTATCGTGCACTCAACGGTAGGTCAGGTCTGCGTTACGGCCGCGGCACAGATATCCAGCTTTCGGGTGAGTCCCGATACAAGGGCGGCTACGGCACGTACGACGAATATTTCTTCCCCTACGGCCTGATGGCGCCTGGTCAGTTGTACGCCATGATCGCCCGCAGGCACATGATCGAATACGGGACCAGTGCGGATGCGCTGTGCGACATCGCAACAACCATCCGCCGCCGCGCCAACGGCAATCCTGCTGCGCAGATGGCAGGCCGAACGCTTAGCGCGGAGGAGTACTACGCCGCTCGCATGATCGCGGATCCTCTGCGGCTGTACGACTATTGCCTGGAGAGCGACGGGGCCTGTGCGGTGGTCGTCACCTCGGCCGGTCGCGCCGCCGACGGCCCGCACCCGGTCGTCTTGATCCGAGCAGTCACACAGGCGACGACGCCAGAAGTGCAGCCCGGGAAGGTGTATCCCACACTTATGCGCCCTTCGATCACCACACAACCTTCGAAGCAGGCGGCTGAAGAGCTGTACCGCCGAGCGGGTCTCGGGCCCAAGGATGTCGACGTGGCGCAGCTCTTCGACGCCTTCACCATCATGGTGTTGATCCAGCTAGAAGACTACGGCTTCTGCCCCAAAGGGGAGGGAGGCGTGTTCGCCTCAAGCGGTGCCATCGACGTCGGTGGCGCACTGCCCATCAATACCGCGGGCGGGAATCTCTCTGAGGGCTACCTGCACGGCATGAATCACATTGCGGAAGGCGTCCGTCAGATGCGGGGGCAGTCCACCTCACAGGTCCGTGGAGCCGAAGTCTGCCTTGTCACGTCGGGTATTCCTACGATGACTAGTGCTCTGATGCTGCGAGCGGGATCGTGAATCCGTCGCTTGAACGCCCGTTGCCTGTGACCGACGATCACGAGACGGGTGGATTCTGGCAAGCCGCGACCGAGGAACGCCTCGTGGTGTGCACGTGTGTGACCTGCGGGGCGACCATCCATCTGCCGAAATCGTATTGCCATCAATGCGGGTCATGGGAGCTCACATGGCGTGACGTCCGTCCAACCGGCACCGCATACACCTGGACAGTGCTGCATCACTCGATTCATGAGGCGTTTCCCGCTCCGTGCACTGTGGTACTCGTGGCCCTCGACGATGATCCGACGGTCCGGCTCGTCGGATACCTTGCGGGAGAGGCAAATATCTACCCGGGGATGCCGCTGCGGGTCCGATTCGACCACGTCGAGCCTGGGGTGACGATCCCTCAGTGGGAGCCCGTTCATGCCGGCTGAAGCTTGGGTCAACATCGGGTGCTCACGGGTTCGGAACGCGGTTGGTATCCTGGATCCAGCACGGATGTGGTCGGCCCGTCGAGCGAGGCGAACAACTAGATTTCGGTCACCCGGGTGGCGATAGCGCCACTGGTTCTGCACTTGAAGGAGATCTGATGGGAAAGCTCGACGGCAAGGTCGCATTCATTACCGGCGCCGCCCGTGGGCAGGGACGCTCGCACGCGGTCCGACTCGCCGAGGAGGGCGCCGACATCATCGGTGTCGACATATGCGGGCAGGTCAGCACCGTCAGCTACCCGATGGCTACCCGCGACGATCTAGCCGAGACCGTGGCAATGGTCGAGAAGCTTGGTCGACGGATGGAGTCGGCGGTCGTCGACGTTCGCGACGCCGATGCACTCGCCGCTGCAGCGAAGGCGGGAATCCGGGCTCTCGGACGAGTCGACATCGTGCTCGCCAACGCCGGCATCATGTTTCAGGGTCTGGCCGAGGGCCGCGACCATGAGGCATTCCGAGACGCTGTGGACGTAATGCTCGTCGGAGTGTGGAACACCATCCAAGCGTGCCTGCCGACATTGCTCGAACAGGGCGAGGGCGGTTCGGTCGTCATCACCAGCTCGGTGAACGGCTTGAAAGGAATGGTCGCCGGCACCAACGGCGGAAACTTTGGTTATGCAGCGGCCAAGCACGGCGTTGTAGGTCTTATGCGGATGTACGCCAATTACCTGGCGCCGCAGAATATTCGGGTCAACACGGTGCATCCAACTGGCGTCGATACACCGATGCTGGTCGGCTTCGACCAGTCGGCGGCCGGCGCGAATCCAGCGTTCGCGGCCGGCCTGGGAAATCCAATGCCGGTCGCTCGGATCGAGGCGCGTGATGTCAGCAACGCAATCGCTTGGCTGGTCTCAGACGATGCACGCTACGTCACCGGCGTCGCGCTACCGGTGGATGCTGGCATGGTCAATAAATGAGCATCGCGCGCTGGAGCCGCGAGCATTGTTGAGCAGCGTTGCTTGATTGAATTGTGAATGCGGGCAACGCAGTTGGTAGTGCCCAGTTGGAAAGTGTGATCTAGGGGTCGACTCTTCTTGACGGAGGTTCGCCCGCGCCTCATTCAAGACCCGGCCTGCTGGATGCGTGACGGAGGTGCGCATCAGCGTCACGTCGCGCTTGATCCCATCGTCCCGATACTTGCGTAGGGCGGCCGAAAGATGTTGCGGACCAGGTCAATTAAGCATTATGGACCATTGCGCGAGTCCAGACGTCGTGAGCACCTCGGGCAGCCCTTGAGGATCTCGCCCACGACGAAGAACGCGTTCGCGGCGCCATGGATGCGCAGATCGCTGAACACGTTCGTTCGTCGAGGGCGGCGTCCGGCTCATCGACCGCCGGCCCAAGGGATCACAATCGGCGTGGCCTAGGTGCTGAGTTTGGTTGTCGATGATCTTGGGTAGCGGTACAGCTGGCGGGCGTTGTCTTCAACGATTTTTCGTGTTTCGTCGTCGGGTATGTTCGCGAATGCCTTTTCGGCGACGGTGCGGCTGTTGGGCCAGAATGAGTCGGAGTGTGGGTAGTCGCATTCCCACGTGAGCCTGTCGATGCCGATCTTGTGGCGGTTCTCGAGTCCGTACTCGTCCGTGATGAAACATCCCCACACGTGCCGGTTGAAGAGTTCGGACGGCCGGACCTCTTGGTTCACGTTCTGGTAGAAGCGGTGGCGTTCCCACGTCAGATCGGCGCGTTCGAGCAACCAGGGGAGCCATCCGATTCCGCCCTCGGCAATGGAGACCCGCAGGCGCGGGTGGCGGTGGAAGACCGGCGAGAACAGCAGGTCGCCGAGGGCAGACATGGAGTTGGTTCCCATGAGCGTGATCATGACGGCCATTGGGGCGTCGGGTGCGGTGAGTCGAACCTGACCCGAGGTGCCGAAGTGGAGGCAGACGACGACGTCGGTCTCCTCGAAAGCACTGAAGAGTCGGTCCCAGTGGTCGGTGTGGAACGACGGGTGCCCGAGGGGGACGGGGTTCTCAGGGAACGAGATCGCTCGTACCCCGCGGGCTGATAGGCGCTCCAGTTCTTGGATCGATGCGTCGACGTCCCAGTACGGCAAGATTCCGATCGGGATGAACCGGTCCGGGTAGGGGGTGACCCACTCCTCGTGGACATAGTCGTTCCAGATCTGGGTGCACAACAGCGCCAACTGCGGGTCGCTGACTGTCTGGAACATCGTTCCGGCGAACTTCGGGAACGACGGGAAGAGTAGCGCCGACTGCACGCCGTCGAGGTCCATGTCGTTCACTCGTGCGGCGGGTTCGTAGCATCCGGGGATCATGTCGTCGAACCGCAGCGGGTCTGTGCCCAAAAGCTCTCTGGGTTTGCCGGCAACCGCGTTGAGGCCAAGCTGCGCATGCACCTGGTCCTCCAGGAGCCACACCTGGCTGCCTTTGGGCACCTGGCGGCCGAAGCCGTACTGATCTTCTTCGGTGCCTGTGGCCTCCGCGATGCGGGGCCCGCGGTCTCGGTACTTGGCCGGTAGCCGATCCTGCCAAACGCCCGGCCGTTCGATCAGGTGGTCGTCCACCGAGACCAGTTGCATGTCTGCAGTCAGCGGCATAAGTCCTCCTCGTAAGTGTGTATCCAGGATACACAAGTGCGTAGGCGTCTGCTAGCTTGCCTGGTAGCGGGGATCCTGGATTCATCCGCCCCGCGGAACCGCCGACTAAGGAGACTTCATGCCGGAGACGCTGAAAACACCTGGAAAACTTGACGGTAAGGTCGCACTCGTCACCGGGGCCGGATCCGGTATCGGTGTCGGCATCGCCGAGGCCTTTTGCGCCGAAGGTGCCAAGGTGGTGCTTGTTGACATATCCGGCCAGCAGGAAGACGTCGCCAAACGACTCGGAGATAACTGTCTGGCGGTCCACGCCGACGTCTCTCGCGCGTCGGACGTCGAGGCGATGCTGAGGGCGGCGACATCGACGTTCGGACGGCTCGACATCCTTTGCAACAACGCCGGCATCGACGGGGAGACCGCTGCGATCGCCGACAGCTCGGAAGAGAACTACGACCGCGTAATGGCGGTAAATGCAAAAGGGGTTTATCTCGGCATGCGCTACGCCATCCCGATCATGCTCTCGGGGGGCGGCGGGTCGATCATCAATACGGCCTCGATCGCATCGATGGTGTCCGTCCCCATGATGGGCGCGTACGGCGCGTCGAAGGGGGCGGTGCTGATGCTGACCAAGTCGGCCGCCATCGAGTACGCCGCTCAGGGGATCCGTGTCAACTGCCTCTGCCCGGGCGTGATTCAGACGGCGCTCATCGACAACATTCCAGACGAACTTGTTGAAGGGGCGACGGCGATGACGCCGATGGGACGCGTTGGACGTCCCATCGAGATGGGTCGTGTCGCTGTGTTCTTGGCCTCGGATGATTCGTCCTACATCACGGGTGCCGCGATTCCTGTCGACGGCGGTTACACGTCGATCTGAGAGAGGTCTACGACCTGCCCCGCTCGAGTGATTGACACAGTGGTGCACGTCACTTAGTGTCTGATACTGCATCCAGGATGCACTAATGCGACCGCGTTCGTCACCGATCGGGTCTACCCCGAAACCCGAAAGAGGAGAGAGAGAACAATGAGAGTTCTCGTCGACGCGTCCCTGTGCCAAGGCCATGGTCGCTGTTATGCAGAGTCGCCCGACCTCTTTGATCCGGTCGACGACGACGGTCACGCCGAAGTGCGTGTCGAGAGACTGTCCCGCGACGACACCGCGCTCGTAGACGCTGCTGAGCGAGCGCGTGCTGAGTGCCCCGAACGAGCAATCACTCTCGAGAAGTGATTGGCGCACAGGGCCGTACGCGGGCCCCGTCAGCGCCACAGCAGTTCAATGCAGAACTGAGAGAAAGGTGTATTCACGATGAATGACCACGCCGGGAGACGCGAGATCGGGCTCGACGAGCTGTCCGAATATCCCACATTCGATCACTGTGCAATCAACCGCGACACTGACGTGTGGTACGCCGCCTTCGACCGTCTGCGGGCGCAATGTCCGATCGGGAAGAGCGACGAGCATGGCGGATTCTGGGTGGTGAACGGCTTCTCCGAGGCGTACGACGTCATCCATCGTCCGGAGACGTTCTCGAACTATCCGACATCGTTGCCGATGTTCCCGCAGGCGACTCGGATGATCCCCTTGGAGCTGGATCCGCCCGACCATCAGCGCTACCGCAAACTCGTCGCCGCTCCTTTTTCGCCTCGTCGAGCCCAGAGTTATGCAGACTCGATCCGGAGGTTTGTCAACGCCTTGATCGACACGTTTATCGAGGACGGTCGGTCCGACGTGTGCAAAACGATCGCGAATCCGTTGCCAACGCTGGTGGCCACCACTGCACTCGGCCTTCCCGCAGCCGACGCGGCAAAGTTCGATGAGTGGACGTACAAAATAGTTCACCTCGCGATCTCCGACTTCGAAGCCGGCGCCGAGGCGATGCTCGATCTGTATACCTACTTCTACGCTCTGCTCGAGGAACGTCGGGCGAACCCGGGGGAGGATCTGATGTCACTCCTGGTGAGTTCGGAGTTTGACGGTCATCGCCTCAGCGAAGAGGAGCTGATGGGCTTCTGCTTCGTGCTCGTCCTCGCCAGCATCGACACCACCCAGCGCGCTCTCGGCTCAATTCTCATGCACCTCGCTCGCGACCCGCAGCTCAGACAAGGGCTTGCTGCGGACCCAAGCAAAATCCCGTCAGCGGTCGAAGAGTTCCTGCGGCTGTACGCTCCGGTGAATCCAGCCCGCACCGCGACCCAGGACGCCGAGATTGGCGGGCAGCAGATCAAAGCTGGAGACCGCATCCTTCTCTTACTCGGCGCGGCCAATCGGGACGGGCGGGAGTTCGATCGCTCCGGAGAGTTCGATTCGGACCGAATCACCAACCGGCACCTCGCATTTGGCGCGTCTATCCACCGGTGTCTCGGTTCGCACATCGTCCGCGTCGAGCTGCGCGTCCTGATCGAGGAGCTCCTTCGGCGAATCCCAGACTTCGAGATCGAGGATGAAGCATTGGTCGAGTGGTCATCTGGGCAGGTGCAGGGGGTTACAAGATTGCCGGTCCGCTTTACTCCGGGCCAGCGCACGTCGACCGACGTGCTGGTGCTGCGTGACCTCCAGCGTTCGACGATGTCCTGAAAAAGTTGACCTACCAAAGAAAGGCGCTTTCCGTGGCTGTGTACAGCGACGCCGAAGTTCTCTACCGGTGCATCGGGCAGTTGTTCGACTGGGCGTTCGACGCCGAAGACCTTGGCAACAACCTGCGAGCTTCGGGCGTCGCCATCAGATTGCACCTGACGGATCCTGTCGCGACCGTTTCCCTTGACTTCGGCAACGGTGTCGTGGAATTCGGGGACGGCTCAAGTGTCGTGCCGCGCGTGGACCTGTACATGACGGCCGACACCGCGCACGAGTTCTGGCGCGGCGAGGTCAATGTTCCTCTGGCGGTGGCGAAAGGAACGATCAGGGCGGAGGGCTCGATGGCCACGGTTCTGATGTCGGCGCCGCTGATTGCGCCCCTGTCCGGCAAGTACCAGGAGATTCTGCGCGAAGCGGGCTTGCAAGAGGCATCGTTCGGGCGGTGATCACTCGGCGACATGGTGTCGGCTCTGCCGCCCGCCGGGGGCAACGACCGCTTATTCAGATCTCGACGAGAGACACGCATACAGGAGGACGTCGTGGACATTGGGATCATTCTGCTTTTTGACGGGCAGCCAGGAAACGCCCTTGAGGATTGTGCCGCCGCGGCGAAACGCTTAGAGGATATGGGCTTTTCGGCGCTGTGGCTTCCCGACCATGTTGTGCTGTTTGAGCAGTACGAGCCCGAGTATCCCTTCAGCGCCGACGGGCAGCCGCCATTCGCGCAACGCCAGGGTTGGTACGACCCGCTGTTCGGGCTCATGGCGGCCGCGAGCACGACGTCGCGTATCCGGCTTGGAACCAATATCCTTATCGTTACCGAGCGCAACCCTGTTCTTCTCGCTAAAGATGTTGTGGCAGTGGACCACTTCTCCGGTGGCCGGGTCGAACTAGGCCTCGGCGTCGGCTGGTGCAAGCGAGAGTTCGACGCTCTGGGAATCCCGTTCGAGCGGCGTGGCCGGCGGGCCGACGAGTACATCGAGGCGATGACGCGTCTGTGGCAGGACGAATTGGCCACGTACGACGGCGAGTTCGTGTCGTTCAGCGACGCAGTGGCACTGCCGAAGCCGATCCAGAAACCCCGTCCGCCGATCCTCGTGGGCGGGCAGAGCCGGATGGCACTGAAGCGGGCGGCGCGGCTGGGCGACGGCTGGATCAACATGCAGCTTCCCGTCGAGGATCTGCACATCGCGATGAAGCAACTCGACGTCGAATGTGAAGCCATAGGGCGCGATCCCGCCTCACTGCGCCGGATCCACTCCTTCATCTACAGCACGGCAGACATTTACAAGCAGTACCTGGAAGTCGCTTACGAGGGCGGCGCCGAGCTTTCCATTGCGCCGTGGGTGCCCGACCGTGACCCACAGGACGTCATTGAAGAGGTCGCCGAGCTCGGCGGACTCGTCTGAAGGAGGATGGGTGACACTGCAACAGTCCCTCACGGAGCAGAACCGGGCGATCGTGGAAGCAATGTACGCCGCGGTGATGGCCGGCGACGTCGATGGGCTCTTCGCCCACTTCAGCGATGACATCGTCGTTTCCGAGCCGCCATTCTTGCCATACGGAAAGGTATGTCACGGCAAGGAAGAGTTTCTTCACCTCTTCCCAATAGTCGGCAAGTATCTCGACGTGGCCCATGTGAAGGTGCATCACGTGATTGCTGACGGTGAGCGAGTAGTCGGTTGCATCGGGATTCCGGACCGTGCGAGCGGTGTTCTCACCCACATGCTGGAGCAGTTCACATTGCGCGACGGCAAGGTGACCGAGATCCAGCTCTTCTACTACGACGCCGGGACCATGACCGAACTTCCCAAGGAGGTATGAAGCAGTGGCCCTGCCTCACGTGATGGACGAGGTGGACCTGTCCGCGGCCTTCACTCCCGCGCTGTTGATCGACGGCAGGCTGGTTCCGGCGCGCTCGGGAAAGACTTGCGCGAATGTGGACCCCTATCGAGAGACCGAAATCGGTCAGGCACCTGACGCGGGACTCGAGGACGCGGACGCCGCAGTCACGGCGGCTCAACGAGCCTTTGAGAGCACCTCATGGTCCAGGGATCATGCCTTTCGCGCTCGGTGTCTCGCGCAGCTGCAGGACGCCATGCAGCGTCACATCGAGGAGCTACGAGCAATCCTGGTCGCCGAGGTCGGCTGCCCGGTCAAGATGACCAAGGCCGTTCAACTCGAGATGCCGGTTGCGGAACTTGCCGACTCCGTCAAGCTCGCCGAGAGCTACGCCTTTGAACGTGAGCTTGCGCCTCACCCGGCGATGGTCCCGCCCAACGCCCGGCTTCTGATCCGCGAGCCTTGGGGGGTCAATGCACTGATCACCCCGTACAACTATCCGATCCAGCAGCTCTGCTGCAAGGTCGGACCGTCGCTTGCCGCGGGCAACACGGTGGTGCTCAAGCCGTCGCCGCTGACGCCGTGGTCAGCCAACTTCGTCGGCAAGCTGGTCGCCGAGGAGACCGACATTCCGGCGGGCGTGCTCAACATCCTCACGAGCACCGACCCGATGGTCGGCCAGGCGCTTGTCGCCCACCCCTATGTGCAAATGATCCACTTCACCGGATCGACCCCGGTAGGCAAGCAGATCATGGCCGCCGCGGCTGAGGGTGTGAAGAAGGTCGCCCTTGAACTGGGCGGCAAGTCGGCGAACATCGTCCTCGACGATGCCGATGTGGAAGCGGCCGTGCGATTCAACGTGTCCCGCGTGAGCCGGCATTCCGGCCAGGCGTGCACCAACCTAACCCGCTTGTTACTGCCGAAGTCGCATTACGAGTCCGCCCTCGAGATCGCGGCCGACGCGGCGTCACAGGTCCCGTGGGGCGACCCCCGCGACCCGGATACGCACATGGGCCCGCAGATCAGTGATACCCACCAGCGCCGGGTCCTGCAGTACATCGAAAAGGGGCTGGCTGAGGGTGGCCGGCTGGTCGCCGGCGGCGGGGTGCCGCGGGACGCCAGAACCGGCTATTTCGTCGAGGCGACGGTGATAGCGGACGTACACCCGGAGGCAACAATCGCCCAGGAGGAGATTTTCGGCCCGGTACTTGCGGTGATCCCGTACGACACTGAAGACGAGGCTGTCGATATCGCCAACAACTCCGTGTTCGGACTGTCGGGCGCGGTGTGGTCGGGGTCGGACGCGCGGGCGCTCGCAGTGGCCAAGCGTGTTCGCACCGGAACAATGGACGTCAACGGCGCGACCTGGTTCGCGCCCGACAGTCCCTTTGGCGGGATGAAGCAGAGCGGTCTCGGGCGTGAGTGGGGAGTGGCCGGATTCGAGGAGTACCTCGACACCCGTGTCATCGGCCACCCAGGCTGACGACACCACGAATTCGCCCGGCATAGGGCGGCGCAGCGGCGATGACGCCGCATCCACCTACTTGATGGCGAGCGGGTTGAGCGGCGAGCCGACGCCTCCGGTGACCCGCAGCGGGGGAGCCACCAGCTGGAAGTCATAGACGCCATCCGCGGCACAGTCCGCGGCCAGCGCGGTCAAGTCCCAGTACTCGCCAAGGGTGAGACCCATGTCTCGCAAGCACAGGCAGTGCAGCGGCAGGAACATGCCCTCGACGCCGGACTCCAGGTCTTCGACGGCGATGTTGTCACTGGCGACAGCGGCCACCTCGAGGTCATGGAACCATAGCGCGCAGCGCCAGTTCAGCCCGGCCACTTCGGTGCCCGGCTCGCCGGTCTCCAGGAACCTGTTCCACCATCCGGTCCGAATCAGCACGATGTCGCCGCGTCCGATCGTGACACCTTGTGCCTGGGCTACTTCGTCGAGCTCTTCGGGTGTGACCTGCTTGCCGTGCTCCAGTGCAGTGCCACCTCCCCGGTGGCGGACCACGTCCAGCAGCACACCGCGCGAGACGATGCCCTTCCCGTCGACTTTGTCGATCCCGCAGTGGACCGCACCCTGACTGGTCACAGATTGAGCGGGAAATCCGTTGTAGAGCTGGTCGTCGTAGTAGGCGTGGGACAAAGCGTCCCACTGTGTACCGGCCTGCAGCGGCATCATGATGTAGTCGTCGTTGAACCGGAAGCGGCTGGCATCGAAGATGCCGGCCATCACCTGAGCGGACGGATTGGCCGTCCAGTTCCTTGCCTGGTCGGCAAAGTGGGTGGCGTCGCCGCCGTCGACAGTCATCAAGTGGACGGGGTTCGTGCGGAATTTGAATATGCCCTGGGGGCCGTCGGCGCCCAACGGGATACCGAGTGGGAAGACCGTGCCGGTGCGAACAAGTTCTGCCGAATCCCGAACCTTGTCGCTGGTTATGAAATTGAGCGTCCCCTGTTCATCCTCGGCGCCCCACCGACCCCAGTTCCGCACCTGGGCGGCGACGCGGTCGAAAGCAGCCATTCCATCCACTCGTATCCTCCGCCAGTAGCCGGTGCACCATCAACGAGAGCCAGCATAGGTGGCCTGCATCCAGGATACAATGTTCAGGCAGGCACCCGCGAAGGGTTGGCGACGCTAGCTGCCGCGCTTTCGGCCGCGGGCTTTCGGCGGCGGTGTGTCCCGCACTTCCGCCGCCTCGGCGACGATGCGTCGCCAGTCGTCGAAGTTGTCGACGAAGCGGAGGGTTCGGGTGATGTGCCGACGGGCGACCTTCTCCGCGGTCGAACCGCTGCCCTGCAGGACCGCCTCGAGAATCCCCGCATGACTCTCCTGCGACTCGTCGAGGAGCTCCTTATGGCTCTTCATCGCGCCGTTGGCGGGAAGCTGGACGTTCTCGGGACTGTCGAGGAACGGCAGCCGAAGCGCGGAGGAACTCGTGCGGACCAGCGGAATGAAGCTGTGCAGCTGGTTGTTGCCTGAGTGCTCCAGGAAGAACGAGTGGAACGCGGCATGGGCTTCCGTTCGACCCAGCGGATCATGCGGCTTCGAGGTCCGAGACATCTCGGCGAGGAGGCGCCGCGCCTCTGCCTCCTCGTCGGTGGAGAGGCCCCGGGCGGCGGTGAGGCGGGCGGCCAATCCGTCGACGACCTCCCGGATCTCGTACATATCACGCAGGTCGGCCGCGGTGAACGTCACGACCTCGACGGTCCGGTTGTTGTTCGACGTTTTCAGGAGTCCGTCGTTCTCCAGAATCCGGAACGCCTCGCGTAAGGGGGTGCGGCTGACGCCGAGCTGGGCCGCGAGGTCGATCTGGAGCAACTGTGTACCCGGAGGAAGTTCTCCGCGAATGATCTTCTCCCGGAGCGCTCGGACGACGTCGTCGACGAGGCGTGGCCGGCTGAGCACGGTCCAGTTTGTCTCCACGTGCCTGATCCTAACTGCCGGAGTTTCCAAAGGGCGCTATCCTGGGTGCGGAATTATGTATCCAGGATCCAGGAAAGGCGCCATATGGGGACCGACGACCAGTCGAGGAGCGGAACAGGCGAGAGCTCCGTGGCAGGCAAGTCTGACTGGGAAGATCAGGATCTGCTGACCCTCGACCTTGCCGCGGAACGACTCGACGAAGAGATCAAGGAAATTCAGCACCGAATCGCAGCGGCACGGGAGGGCGTTGACTGCGCCGAGAGCAAGCTCCGGGTTGAACAACTGATCCAGGCCCGGCAGCTACTGACCGAGCGGATGCAATGACTCAGGGCGTATTGGGCGGCGTGCGCGTCCTCGAGGTCGCCATGTACGCCTTTGGTCCTGCCGCGGGGGCCGTCCTGGCCGACTGGGGAGCCGACGTCATCAAGGTCGAGCATCCCGAGACAGGCGATCCCCTCCGCGGCCTGGCCGCCTACGGAGTGGCGCCCGGTGAAGGCGGGGTCAGCTACCTGTGGGAAGTGCTCAACAGGGGGAAGCGAAGCGTCGGTATCGACATTGCCCACCCCGACGGCCGGGAGCTGCTGCTGTCGCTCTGCGAGCAGGCCGATGTATTCGTGACGAACTTCCTTGCGCCAGCCCGGAAGCGACTCATGATTGACGTCGACGACGTGCTGGCCCGGAACCCGCGGATCATCTACGCACGCGGGACCGGGCACGGTCCGAAGGGCCCCGACGCCGACAAGGGTGGTTACGACGGAGTGTCGTTCTGGGCGCGCTCCGGTGTCAGCATCGCCGCCATGCCACCCGACGCCCGGTATCCCATCGGTTTGCCTGGCCCTGCCTACGGCGACATCCAGAGTGGCGTGCATATGGCCGGGGGGATCGCCGCTGCCCTTTTCCAACGCGAACGGACGGGTAAGGGTGCTGTTGTAGACGTGTCGTTACTGGGTTCCGGTTTGTGGGCCATGCAGCCGGCGATCGCCGGCGCCCACGCGTCGGGTCAGGAGCGTCTTGCACCGCTCGACCGCAGCCGTCCGCCCAATCCGCTATGGAACGTTTATCGCACGGGCGATCACAAATTCGTCACCCTGTCGATGCTCGACGCCGACCGCTATTGGCCGGGGTTCTGCGCTGCCGTCGGCCGATCTGACCTCGTCGAAGACGAGCGCTTCGCCGACAACAACGCCCGTTCGGCCAATATCGCAGAGTGTGTTGCCCTCGTGGATCAGATCTTTGCGCAACACACCCTCGCCGAATGCGCGAGGATGCTGGACGCCCAGGACGGACCGTGGTCGATCACTCAGACGCCCGGCGCCGTCCTCGCCGACGCTCAGGCCGTGGCGAATGACTATCTCCAGTGGGTGCGGTACGAGAACGGGGCAACGCTTCCGCTGATTCATGCCCCTGCCCAGATCGACGAGCAATCGGCCACCCTGCGGGCCGCGCCGGCGCACGCGGCCGACACCGACGGAGTCTTGACGGCCGCTGGGCTGAGCTGGGAAGAGATCGTCGGCCTGAAAGTGGCCGGTGCTATCGCCTGATTCCGCACGATCGACGCGGGGTTCATCCATGAGAGGTAGGGAAGCAATGCAGCTGAAGGTTGGGACGCGACTGAAGGGTCCGGCCGATGACACCCAGGTCATCGTGGTCAGAGCACCGGTCGAAGAAGTCGAAGTGTCGTGCGGTGGGCATGCTTTGGTCGCCCTCGAAGCCGACGTCGAGGGCAACCCGGCAGTGGAGCCTGGCCACGAAGGTCCGACGCTGCTCGGCAAACGGTATGTCGACAACGACCTTGGGCTTGAGTTGCTCGTCACCAAGCCTGGGAACGGTGCTCTGTATGTCAATGGCGCGGCGCTGGTCGTCAAGGAGGCCAAACCGCTCCCGTCGTCGGACTGATGACGGGAGCGCATGCCTCAGCCGAGGAGGGCGGCGGCGACGTTTTGCCGATGGTGGCCGGTGTCGCCCCAGGCTCGCTGAAGAGACCAGACGCGCTTGAGCCAGGTGTGAAGGTCGTGCTCGTAGGTGTAGCCGATCGCGCCGTGACCTTGGAGCGCAACCCTGGCGGCCAGGCCTGCCGCCTCGTTTGCGTACACCTTGGCGAACGAGGCGTCCCTGGCGAGCGTCGGCTGTTCGGTGGCGATGGACCACGCGGCGTAGTACACCGCCGGCCGGGCGTGCTCCAATGCGATGAGGGCGTTGGAGAGTTGGTGTTTCACCGCTTGGAACGACCCGACCGGCACTGAAAACTGCCGGCGTTGCGTCACGTAGTCGGCAGTCATCTCGATCATCCGTGCGGCCAATCCGCAAAGGACAGCGGCGGTCGCAGCAGCGCCGCGGGCGCGGAAGAGCACAGGATCGACACCGGGTAAGGGTGTGGCTCGGCACCACGCGAGCTGAGCCATCCGCCGGGAGGGGTCGACAGAACGGCGCGGACGAGCTTCGGTGATGTCGGTCCGCAGGACCGCACACACCGCGCCGCGGACCTCTACCAGGATGAGATCGGCCTCATCTCCATGGACGATAGCCGTCCGGTCCGAGGTCGCCGCGGTGGCGACGATCGCCCCGGAAGCTGCTTCGTCCAGCCAATTGGTCACTGAGCCTGAGGTTTTGGCGTCAGAAGCGGCGAGCGTCGGCACAGCCACGGCGGCATGCTCGACCAGCGGTTCGGCCACGGCCATGCGGCCGGACTCTTCCAGAATGAGGACCAAGTCCACTTCTTGGAGACCGAGCCCCCCGTTGGCCTCCGGGGCGAGCAGGCCAAGAACGCCCATGTCGGCAAGCTGTGACCAAAGCGACGGATCGAGGCTGTGATCGGCATCGCGCGCATCACGTAGCTCTTTGAGCCCCGCCGCCTTGACGAGAAGTTCCCGAGCGGCATCGCGGAAGGCGAATTGGTGGTCGGTGAAGGCAAAGTCCATGATCGCTAACTCCGCGGTAGGCCGAGCAGGCGCTCAGCGATGATGTTGCGCTGGATCTCGTTGGTACCCGCGTAGATTGGGCCGGCCAAGGCGAACTGATAGCCCGACATCCAGGGGCTCTCGAACTCTGCCTCGTCACCGAGGAGTCGCAGAGCCGTCTCGTGCAGACGGATATCCATCTCTGACCAGAACACTTTGTTGAGACTGGCCTCCAATCCCATCTTGTCCCCTCGGCTCAAGCGGGTGACGGTCATCCACGTCGTGAGTTCATAGGCGCGCGCGGCCATCCAGCCGTCCGCGACCTCGCCCCGCAGGTTGGGGTCGAGTGGCTGGCCCTCTGCGACCCGCTCCCGATACAAGGACACCAGCTTTGTCGTCACGGCGTTGAACCGTCCGGGGCTGCGAAGCGTGAGGCCGCGCTCCGACCCCGTAGTTGCCATCGCCACCGACCATCCGTTGTTCACTTCGCCCAGCACGTCGCGGTCGGGGACGAACACGTCGTCGAAGAACACCTCGGCGAAACCTTCGTCGCCGTCGAGTTTGCGCACCGGCCTGACGGTCACGCCGGGTTGGCGTAGGTCGACGAGCATGTAGGTGAGCCCACGATGGCGCTCGGCCGCCGGGTCGGTGCGGAAGAGGCCGAACAGGTGGGTGCAGACTGCGCCACGGGTTGTCCAGGTTTTCTGCCCGTTGAGCCGCCAGCCGCCGCCGGCGTCGTCGCGACTGGCCCGGCTGGTGAGTGAGGCCAAATCGCTTCCGCTGTTGGGCTCGGACCAGCCTTGACACCATAGGTCCTGGACGGAAGCCATCCGGGGGAGAATGCGATCTTTCTGCTCCTGAGTGCCGAACTCGAACAGGCTCGGGGCGAGCAGAAAGATGCCGTTCTGGGATGCGCGTTGCGGAAGGCCGGCTCGGAAGTACTCATCTTCGAAGATCAGCCATTCCCACAGGTTTGCGTCTCGGCCGCCGTATTCGCGGGGCCATGACACTACTGCCCAGCCCCCGTCGAAGAGTTTGCGTTCCCACTCGAGATGCGCGCCGACCCCGGCGATCGTGTCGCCCGACGGCATGGGGACGCTCGGCTTGTTGGTGGTCAGCCAGCGCCGCACCTCAGCGCGGAATTCCTCTTGAGCCGGTGTGGGGGATATGTCCATCAGGCCTCCGATCTTGCATCCAGGATACATTGATGCCTACAGTGATCCCGTGCACGCGACGAAGGACACCGTGGCGGCCGTCGCCGGATGGTTTACGACGGGCGAGTCCCCCCACCTGATCGGTTCCCGGTGCTCGGCGTGCGGCGTCGTAGCTTTCCCGCCGCGCCCGACGTGCCCAAATCCTGGATGCAGTGCGGAGAATCTGCACGCCGCTCCGTTAGCCCGCAGGGGGCGAGTCTGGTCTTACACCGACGCTCAATATCAACCGCCATCGCCATATGTCAGCCCGACCGATACCTACCGGCCGTTCGCCCTTGCGGCGGTGTTGCTCGATGAGGATCAACTGATCGTGCTCGGTCAATTGGTCGACGGATGCACGGTCGACGACTTGTACGTCGGTCAGCCCGTCGAGCTCGTTGTCGAGCCGTTGTTCGAGACCGACGACGCGGTTCATCTGATGTGGCGGTGGAGGCCTATGGAGGAGGAACCCGCCGATGCCTGAGAACGCCGTCGTTCTGGGCGTTGGGATGACTGCCTGGGGCAAATGGGGGCGCTCATTTGTTGATTACGGGGTTGCCGCGGCCCGAGAGGCGCTTGACGATGCCGGCCTGTCGTGGACCGACGTCGACATGATTGTCGGCGGTGAGACCGTGCGCAACGGTTATCCCGGCTACGTAGCCGGGTCAACCATGGCGGCGGCGTTGGGTTTCAACGGAGCGCAGGTCGCGACGGTGTACGGGGCGTGCGCGTCGGGCGCACTGGCGATCGCCTATGGCCGAGCGCAGATCATGGCCGGCCTGGCCGATGTCGTTCTGGTCGTCGGAGCGGACACCACGCCGAAAGGTTTCCTTGCTCCCAATCCAGGGGAACGGCCTGATGATCTCGATTGGCTGCGGTTCCGCCTCCTTGGCGCCACCAACCCGGCCTACTTCGGCTTGTACGCCCGGCGGCGTATGCATTGCTACGGCGCGACCCAGCGCGACTTCGCCAAGGTGAAAGTGAAGAACGCCCGCCATGGCCTGCAGAATCCCCGGGCGCGGTATCGCAAGGCGGTGACGGAGGACGAAGTGCTGGCGTCTCCGTTGGTGGCATCGCCGCTGCGCCTGCTCGACATCTGCGCCACCTCCGACGGCGCCGCCGCCGCCGTCTTGTGCTCGGCCGACTTCGCAACCCGCCAGTCGGTGAGTCCGCACGCCAGCGGTCGGGCGATGGTCCGGCTGGCAGCGGTATCCACGGTGACACCGACCTTTCCTGATACCGGTTTGGGGCTACCCGACATCGCCACCCATTCCACCGCGGTGGTCCCGCCGCCGCCCCGTTCGTTCCGCGACTCGATCGCCCACACCGCTTACGAACAGGCCGGCATCGCGCCGAAAGACGTTGATGTCGCCGAAGTTTACGATCTGTCCACTGCCTTGGAGTTGGACTGGTACGAGAACCTCGGCCTGTGCCCGGAGGGCGAAGCCGAGCAGCTCATCCGGCGTGGCGCGACGAGCCTGGGCGGCGATGCCGCGACCGTCAACCCGTCGGGGGGGCTGGCCAGCTTCGGCGAAGCGGTACCCGCGCAGGCGCTCGCACAGCTCTGCGAACTCGTGTGGCAGCTTCGGGGCGAGGCTCTCGGCCGGCAGCGCGAGGGCGCGACAGTCGGCATCGCGGCCAACCAAGGGCTGTTTGGCCATGGCTCCGCAATGATCGTTCTTCGGTGACCGGCCGATGAACCTCGCAATGTTGCTGGAGATGGCGGCAGAAGGAATGCGCGACCGAATCGCGATTGGTTCCCGCTCTGGCGGGGTGACCTACGGAGCTCTGCTTGACCAATCCCGCAGAGTGGCGTCTGTCGTGCGTGATGCCGACGGCGATCGACTCGTTTTTGTGGGCCAGAACTCGGCGCTATTGCCCGCATTGATTTTCGGAAGCGGGCTGGCCGGCGTGCCGTTTGTACCCGTCAATTACCGGCTGGCCGATGACCTCCTGAGGTCGCTGCTCGCCCGGACGGCGCCGGCCGTGGTGGTGGTAGACGACGTCGTGGTCGCCGACCGCGTATCCGGGGTCGAGGGGCTCACCGTCTTCACCCGGTCGGAATTTGAGATTCGGATGTCGGCGGCGCACCCTGTCGAGCCCGTACTTGTCGACCCCGACGCGATCGCGGTCCTGCTCTACACCAGCGGTACAACTGGACAACCGAAGGCAGCTGTCCTCCGGCACCGCCATCTTGCGTCCTACGTGATCTCCACGGTGGAGTGCATGGGTGCCGGTGAGGATGAAGCCGCATTGGTGAGCGTCCCGCCATATCACGTGGCGGGGATGGCGGCGGTCCTGACGTCGGTGTACAGCGGGCGGCGGGTGGTGTACCTACGGCAATTCGAGGCGCAGCGTTGGGTCGACGTCGCTCGCGACGAGGCTGTCACGAATGCGATGGTCGTTCCCACGATGCTCGGTCGGATCCTCGACGTGCTGGAGGCGCGTGGCGAAAAGCTTCCCGCCCTGGCCCACCTGGCCTACGGGGGTGGCCGGATGCCGATCACCGTGATCGAGCGCGCGTTGGAACTCCTGCCGGCGGTGGGGTTTGTGAATGCCTATGGCCTCACCGAGACGGCGTCGACGATCGCAACCCTTGGCCCGCAGGATCATCGAACCGCCGCCGAGAGCGAGAACCGGCGGGTAAGGGCCCGGCTTGGCTCCGTGGGCCGTCCTGTGCCCGCCGTCGAGGTCGAGATCCGAGGCCCAGACGGCACATCGCTTACCCCTGGGCAGCGAGGTGAGATCTACGTACGGGGTGAGCAGGTTTCGGGCGAATACCTCGGGCGGAGCCCTCTCGGAGCCGACGGGTGGTTCGCCACAAGAGATGCTGGATGGCTCGACGAGGGTGGTTTCCTGTTCGTCGAGGGCCGCCTCGACGACGTCATCGTTCGCGGTGCAGAGAACCTGTCACCAGGTGAGGTCGAGGACGTGTTGGCCGCGCATCCTGCCGTCGCCGAGGCGGGGGTGGTCGGCGTTCCTGACGACGAATGGGGGGAGTCCGTCGCCGCTGCGGTGGTCCTCAAGGCTGGAGCGGTCGCAACTGCCGAGGAGCTGCAGGGTTGGGTGCGTGCCCGACTCCGCTCCTCACGCACTCCCAACATTGTCGAGTTTCGAGACGCCTTGCCCTACAACGAGACGGGAAAGCTGCTGCGCCGCGTTCTGCGTCAACAACTGAGTGGTGCGAAGGGGGCTTCTATGGCCTAGGCGCTGTTGCCAATCACGTAGCCGGAGAACGGTTTCCGCGTTGGCCCTACCATCCGCCCGAGCCAGTGAGGGGAGTCCTTTGAATGGCGACGCCAGGTTGTCAGCACGCATCCTGCACCGTGATGGCCAGGAAGTTCGCTGATGGTTGCGAACCCCTGGGTTGATTGGCCGCTTGTCGGACGTGAGCCGGAACTTCGGGAATTCGCCCACCGGGTAGTTCACGCGAATGGGTCGTTGGTCTTGGCGGGTCCGGCGGGCGTTGGAAAGACGCGGCTCGCCGCCGAGCTGTGCGACAGGTGTGTACGGGCCGGGTTGGCAGCCGTGACCGTCACCGGCACGAGTTCGTCTGCAGACATTCCTTTCGGCGCTTTTGCTCCGCTCTTGCCTCCCCTCGACCGCGAACTCATCGGCCGGGTGGATGCCAGAGCGGACCTATTGCGTCGCACGGCGGCGACCTTGGTGGAGGAAGCGGCTCCGCGCCGGCTGGTTCTGGTCATCGACGATGCGCACGTACTTGACGGTGCCTCAGCCACTTTGGCCTACCAGATGGCGACCACCACAGCGGCCTCCGTGGTGGCCACGTTCCGCACGGGCGAGGCGTCGCCACCGCCCATCACCGGTCTGTGGAAGGACAACGTGGCGGTACGCCACGATGTCGCTGGGCTCACCGCTCACGGCGTCGGTGAATTGCTTTCGACGGTGCTGTCCGGCCCAGTGGATCCGACTGTCGTCGGCGACCTGCTCACGCGATCTGATGGCAACGTATTGTTCCTGCGCGAGTTGGTGATTGGCGCGCTGGACAGCGGTACGCTCCGCAACGATGGGGGCATCTGGCGGCTTCGCGGCCAGCTGGCTGTCTCAGATCGTCTGATCGAACTCGTCAGTTCCCGCCTCGGCGCGTTGACCTCAGACGAACTGGCCTTGCTAGAGCTTGTGGCGGTGGGCGAACCCCTCGGGGTCAACGAGCTGACGGCCTTGGGCGATGCAGCAGTGGCGGAAGGGCTTGAGCGCAAGCAGCTGCTCGTGAGCAAAGCTGAAGGGCAAGACTTGGCGATCAGATTCGCCCATCCGATCTACAGCGAGGTGATTCGAAACCAGACTCCCGCACTGCGACGCCGGGCGCTCGCACGGTCGCTGGCTGTCGCGGTGGAACAGGCGGAGTCAACCCGCCGCATCGACTTGCTGCGCGTCGCGGTGTGGCGACTCGAGGGCGGGGGCGGCACAGCAGAGCAAATGTTGACTGCGGCCGCGGAGGCCCGCTGGCGCTACGACTTTTCCCTGGCTGAGCGACTCGTGCGCATCGCGCAGGCGACCGGCGCCGGTCCTGACGCTGACCTACTGGCCGCTCAGCTTGCAAGTCTTCAGGGTCGGGGCGAAGTCGCGGAGAGCGAGTTTGCTTCGTTGGCCGAGGTGGCCGATGTTGACGCTCTGCGTGGGGCCGTCGCGATCAGCCGAATCGACAATCTCGCGTTCTATCTGGGGCGCACCGACGAAGGCATCATGGTGGCCCAAGAAGCTGAAGCGGCCCTGACTGATCGGGGCTGGCGCGATCAGATCAAGGCTCGACGGTCGGCCTTGGTGTTATCCACGAACGGTCCTCGGGCTGCCGCGCAGGTGGCAGCGCCGCTCCTGCAGGAGGCGAAGGGGGAAGCATTGGTTTGGGCGGCGCAAGTCGCCGCGTTCTCGCTGGGACGGCTGGGCAGGATCGCTGACGGCCTGGAGGCCACCTCCCGAGGTCATGCAGCCCACCTCATGGTCGAAAAGCCGTTGGACTGGTACCCGTGGACGCACCAGTTCTTTCGCTGCCAGCTGCTGGCATGGGGCGGTCAGTTTCACGACGCTGCGACCCTCGCCTCTGCACAGTATGAGAGAGCGCTGACCGAGCACTCGGGGGAAGCTCAGGCGTGGTTCGCGTGGCAGCAGGCCAGCATGGTTGGCGAACAAGGGGATGTTGGTTCGTCGGCACGACATGGCCGAGAGGCGGTCGCCCTGTTTCGAGACCTCGGTCGGCCGCAGTTCATGGCCTTTGCCTTGACCTATCTGGCACTGGCACTGGCGTTGAGTGGACACGGACAGGGGGCGACGTCGGCGCTTCGGAGACTTGATGAATTGGGCATGTCCGACGTCTGCATGGGAGTCGATCCTCATCAGGCCAGGGCCTGGGCCGCGGTGGCGCTCGGTGATTTGCCAAGGGCGCGAAGGCTTTTCCGGGAAGCTGCCTCGATCGCAAACGAGATCGGCGACGTCGTTGGACACGTTACGGCTTTACACGGCTTGGCGCGGCTCGGCCATGCGCGCGAAGTGCACACCGACATCAGCCGTGTGGCAGACCAGATGGAGGGTGACTTGGTCAGGGTCCGAGTCGCCCACGTAGGAGCGCTGGTGCGTGACGACGCTAGCCGGCTCAGCGACGTCGCGGACGCGTTCGAAACCATGGGTGCAAATCTGTTGGCCGCAGAGTCTGCCGCCGATGCCGCGGTCGCATTGCGCAAGTCGCGCGATCATCGTCGCATCACCGCCGCCGAACGACGTGCTCAGGTGTTGGCCGAGCGTTGTGAGGGTGCCGTTACGCCGGCCCTGACGAGGGTTACTTCTCCGGTTTCCCTGAGTCCTGCAGAACGTGACGCAGCGCTGCTCGCTGCGGCCGGCCGTTCAAACAAAGACATCGCGCGCGAACTGCATCTCTCGGTTCGGACGGTCGAGGGCAGGTTGCAACGCGCCTACGCCCGGCTCGGTGTGGGCAGCCGGCGCGAGTTGTCGGCGGCGCTCGAAAGCAACGGTGGGGGATGACCGCCGACACCGGTCCGACGATTTCTTCGACAGCGATCTGTTTCGTTGCTGACGTTGACGATTGCCGGGGCTAAGAACGAGGCATCGATGGGGGCGTTCTATAGGGTTGACGTCATGCTTCGTGATCCGGTTTCGGCCGACAAGTAGTCGGGCCAAGTGCGCATGGATGGCAAATCGGTCACGGTCGCCGGCGTGGGCGTGGATTGGCCGCTTGTCGGGCGGGAGGCCGAACTTCGCGAGTTTGTGGGTCGCGTGGTTCACGATCGCGGCTCTCTTGTTCTCGCCGGCCCGGCGGGGGTGGGTAAGACGCGGCTTGCCGCGGAGTTGTGTGAGCGGTGCAAGCGTGCCGGTTTGTTCGTCGTACGGGTGAACGGGACGAGCGCCTCGGCAAGCATTCCCTTCGGCGCGCTGGCGTCGTTGCTACCCCCTGTCGATCGCGAGCTGTCCGGTCGTGTCGATGCGAAGGCAGACCTGTTGCGGCGCACCGCCGCAACGTTGGTCGAAACGGCAGCTCCTCGGCGTCTGGTTCTGTTCGTCGATGATGCGCATCTCCTTGACGATGCCTCCGCCACACTGGTGCACCAGCTGGCGGCCACGACAGCTGCCTCCGTGGTGGCAACGGTGCGAACTGGGGAAGCCGCATCCGATCCCGTGATGGCTTTGTGGAAGAACAACCTGGCCGAACGGTGCGACGTCTCAGGGCTGAGTGCTCATGGGGTGGGCGAACTCCTGACCGCCGTATTGTCTGGTCCACTGGATCCCGGTGCCGTCGCCGAACTCGTCGAGCGGTCCCGCGGGAATCTCTTGTTTCTGCGCGAGCTGGTGATTGGCGCGCTGGACAGCGCAACACTCCGCAACGACGGGGGCATCTGGCGACTCAGCGGCTCGCTGGCCGTCTCAGACCGCCTCTCGGAATTGGTCAGCGCTCGGCTCGGCGCTTTGACCGGCGACGAACTTGCGATGCTGGAGCTCGTGGCGGTTGGCGAACCCCTCGGCGTGAACGAGCTGACGGCATTGGGTGACCCGTCGGTCGCAGAAGAGCTTGAACGCAAGAAGTTGCTGGTGAGCCACACTGAAGGGCAGCACTTGGCGATCAGGTTCGCGCACCCGATCTACGGCGAAGTGGTGCGAAACCAGACCCCAGCTTTGCGGCGCCGGGCCCTGGCCCGTTCGCTGGCCGATGCCCTCGAACAGGCAGAGGCGCTCCGTCCAGAGGATTTGCTTCGGGTTGCTGTCTGGCGCCTCGAGGGCGGGGGAGGTCCACCGGAGCAAATGCTGGCAGCCGCCGCCGTAGCGCGCTGGCACTACGACTTCGCACTTGCCGAGCGGCTGGTTCGCGTCGCGCAGGCGAGCGGCGCAGGCTTCCAAGCGGATCTGCTGGCCGCGCAGCTGGCAAGCCTGCAGGGCCGGAGTGACGACGCGGAGCGCGAATTTGCCGCACTGGCGGAACAGGCTGATGACGACGCAAAGCGCGGAGCCGTGGCGATCGCTCGTATCGACAACCTGGCGTTCTATCGAGGACGCAGCACCGAGGGAATCAAGGTTGCAGAGGAAGCGGAATCCTCACTCAAGGATCCAGGCTGGCGAGATCAGATTCAGGCAAGGCGGTCGGCTCTGGTCTTCTCGGTCAACGGCCCCAGAGCAGGAGCGGACGTCGCATCTCCGCTGCTGCGGCGTGCAGACGGAAAAGCACTGGTGTGGGCCGCACAGGTGGCCGCGTTCACCTTCGGCCGCCTCGGCCGAATCGAAGCCGGTCTAGACGCCACAGTCCGCGGCTACTCGGCCCACCTCAGGGTCGAGGAGCCACTGGACTGGTATCCGTGGACGCATCTGTTCTTCAGATGTCAGGTACTCGGATGGAGTGGTCGGTTTCAGGACGCGCACGAACTGGCCACCGAGCAGTACCAGCGGGCGCTGACCGAACATTCGGCCGAGGCCCAGGCCTGGTTCGCATGGCACTATGCCAGCGTCGTGGCCGAGCAGGGGAATGTGGCTTCTGCTGCGCAGCATGCCCGTGAAGCCGTCGCCTTGTTCCGCGAACTCGGCCGGCCGCAGTTCATGGCCTTTGCTCTGACGTACCTCGCGACAGCACTCGCGTTAAGCGGACAAGCAGAGGAAGCGAGTGAAGCCCTTCGGACGCTCGACGCGCTAGAAGTATCCGACTACTTCATGGGCGTCGATCCCATTCAGGCCCGAGCATGGACCGCGGTCGCGGCCGGCGACTTGCCCAAAGCTCGACAGTTCCTCGAGGAAGCAGCTGCGGTCGCGGAGGATATCGGCGACTTCGTCGGGCGCGCAGCCTCATTGCACGGTTTGGCGCGGCTCGGCCACGCCCGAGAAGTACAGGCGGAACTCAGTCGCGAGGCGGACCGCATCGAAGGTGATTTGGTACAGGCCAGGGCCGCGCACACGCGCGCGCTTGCACGCAATGCCGCGGATGAACTCAGCGACGTGGCCCGCGCCTTCGCCGCGATGGACGCCAACCTGTTAGCGGCAGAAGCGGCCGCGGACGCGGCCGTGGCCCTGCGAAAGTCCGGTGATCGTCGTAGTGTCACGGCCGCCGAGCAGGACGCGCGAATGCTCGCGGAACGATGTGAAGGCGCATCGACACCCGCACTGTCGAGGATCGACGCTCCAGCGCTGCTGAGCCCCGCTGAGCGTGACACGGCGCTGCTCGCTGCTGCTGGTCGCTCGAACAAGGAGATCGCCCAGGAACTGCACCTCTCGGTACGCACAGTGGAAGGCCGGCTTCAGCGGGCCTACACGAGGTTAGGTGTCGGCAGCCGGCGCGAGTTGGCAGAAGCACTCAACAAGATGCGTAAAGCCGAACACTAACGTTCGGGTGCTTGCTAGTTCGCCAAGAACATGGACTTCAATGTGAAGAACGACGCCAGTCCCTCCGGCCCGAGTTCACGCCCGAGACCGCTGGACTTGATACCGCCGAAGGGTGCGCCGTAGTCGAGGTTGTAGAAGTTGACGCCGACGGTGCCCGACTCGATCCGGCGAGCGATGTCCAATCCCTTCTCCACATCGGACGTCCAGATCGTGCCGCCAAGCCCGTATTCGGAGTCATTGGCAATCGACACGGCATCGTCCACGTCGCGGTAGGGGATCACCGCCAGAACCGGTCCGAAGATCTCCTCCTGGGCGATTCGCGCTTCGTTGCTGACTCCGCCGAACACGGTTGGTTGCACGAACCATCCTTTGTCGCGGTCGGGGCGACCACCTCCGGCGGCGAGTGTGGCGCCGCTTTCCTTGCCGAGCTGAATGTAGTTTTCCACGCGTTCGCGTTGTCGCCTGCTTACCAACGGGCCGACGTGCGTCTCGGGATCGAGCGGGTCGCCGACGGTGAGTCCGGAAGCCAGAGCAGCCACGGCGTCGACGACCTCATCATGACGCGCGTGCGGGACGAGGATACGAGTGGAGAGAAAACACGTCTGGCCATTGTTGAGCAGTGAACTCGTTGCCAGTCCCTGCACCACGGAGGGCAGGTCTGCGTCGTCAAGAACGATGGCCGCGGACTTGCCGCCAAGTTCCAGTGTCACCGGGCGGAGGAGCCTGCCGCAGATCTCACCGATCTTGCGCCCAGTCGGCGTCGACCCTGTGAAGCACACCTTGTCCACGCCGGGATGCGAGACCAGGAATGTTCCGATGTCCGGGCCTCCAGTGACGATATTGAGTACACCTGGCGGCAGGCCGGCGCGGTCAGCCGCTGCCGCCAGCTCGAACGCGTCAAGCATCGTCTCCGGGGAGGGTTTGAGCACCACGGTGCACCCGGCGGCCAGGGCCGGGGCAACCTTGAACATGGTGAGTACCTGGGGGAAGTTCCACGGCACGATCGCCCCAACGACACCGACCGGCTCTCGCCGGACGATGGTGGTGCCCATCCCGTCGTACCTTGATCGCTTTTCCTCGAGCGGCACCGTACGAATCAAGGATGTGTAGTACCGCAGGAGATTGACCACGCCCTCGCCCTCGGCCCAGTTCGCGATGCCGATCGGCATCCCATTCTGGACCGTTGTCAATGCAGCTCGGTCAGCCGAGTTCTTGTCGAGTTCGTCAGCGAACCGATCAAGCAGATCGGCGCGCTCGTCGTTCCCGAGGCCGGCCCACTCCGGCGCGTGCAGAGCCTCGCGCGCGGCCGAGACAGCAGCATCCACGTCCGCTAGCGCGGCAAGTGTCACTTTCGCGATTGGTGCCTCGTCGATCGGTGACACGACGGTGATCGCGTCGCCACTTGTGGAATTGCGCCACTCACCGCCGATGTAGAGCTGTTCGTAGAGGTCCGTCATTGCGTTGCGTTCCCGGCCTTAGAGCTTCACCGGTCGATGCAACGTGGTCTCGAGATCGGCTTCGTGCTTTTGGATGGCCTCGCGAACCTCGTCGGTGGAGGCGATGGCCTTCTCGTCGTCGTCGATGGCCAGGGCGGCCTTGACATCGCTGAGCGTCGCGGCCGCCGCAGCCGCGTCGTCGCGCCCCAGCCGACGTGTTACCAATTCCTTCACAGTGATGAGACCAGAAGCCATCTTGACGACGTGCTTGAACTTGGTATCCGGAATGTGCATGCTCTCGCAGAATTCGTCGTTGGTGAGATGCCGAAGTAGCCCATAGCTCATCACGAGCCTCTGCCGCCGCGTCATGGCTCCCAGCAGCCACACTGGAAAGGGCTGGTACCCATCGGTGTGTGTGGTGGAGTAGCCGATGAGCGAGTGCAGCAGGATCCGGCAGGCCTCGTCGGGGGCGCGTTCGACAGCGTGGACGATGTCGTTCTTGTAGAGCGAGTCCTTCACATCGATGTGGTTCAGCTCATCGGGAACACCCATGACGTAAGCGATGTAGCGCCACAGCGCAAAGATGTCTTCCTTCTCGCGGTCGGTGTAGCGGATGCCGAGCCGTTCGAGAGCGCTGACGAGGTTCGCACAGAAGACCTTGCTCGTGGTGAAGAAGAGGTCGGTGTTGGTGATGGGAAGTCCCCACTCGTTCCACTGCCATTTCGGTGATCTCGAGACGCCGAAACGGACGGCACAGTGAACGAGCCGGACGCGAACCGAGTACTTGAATCCGTCTCCGTAGCGGTGCATTCCGTCCGGGGTGGTCACCGCGGCGACCCACCGCAGCGTCTCGGACAGTCGGTCGCCGGCCCGTTCCTCTTCGATGAGCAGGCGGGTGAAGTTGAGCGCTTTGGTGCCACCGTAACTGCTGAACCCGTAGCCGATCGAGGAGTACGCCAGACAGATCGGAACGAAGCGCCCGGCGCGCCAGATGGCGACAGAGCCGCGCCTGAGCTGATCCCAGTCGACCCAATTGGGAACGGCGTCAACCTGTTCGAAGAATTCGACCAGCTCAGCGGGCGCGTCTGCGACAGAAGATATGCCTTGGTCGAGCGCCTGGTTGAGCATCTGGCGACCGCGGGTCTTCAGAGGTCGCAGCGCATTCCAGGCCGCATAACCGAGTTCGTCACCCAGCGTCATGTGGTTTACTACCGTCTGCACCAACTGCGGATCGAACCGTTGCTTCGCGAGGTCGAGGTCGACGACGCGACCAAGATTCTCGGCCGCGACCAAATCGGACGGGGTGTCAGCGGGCGTCGGCCAGCGTTGCGCGAGGCTTGCACCTGTTACGTGTTCCATCAGAGGCTTTCTCTCCAAGTCGTTCTCGTCACATCGGTTCATTCAGTAGACGCTCGTCACAAGTACTTGGTCTCGCGTAGTAACTACGCTTTCTCGCCTGTCACACCACACGCGTCGGCCGGACAGTGGCATGCCGCAACGGCTTCAGACGTGGTCAGCTTCCCGCAGGGGGTACCAGCATGGTCTGCCAGGTCTTTTCGATTGGCGCCGTGTGCGCGAGATCGGCTTGCGTGTACGCATGCCCGTCAGGTCCGACATAAGTGCCCGTGGCCGGGTCGTACTCTGCGACGGCCACCGGCGTCGGCGCCGGCGCCGGCGGTGCGGCTCCGACGGGCGGGGGCGAGCCCGGCGGCAGCTGCGGTATGTCCTGTCCGGACAGCGTTGCGTTCGGGTCGCCCTTCCATGCGTAACCGTCGTTGAGCGGCACGTATGGCTCGTCGCCCTCACAAAGCTTCACCGATGGTGCCCGCTTACCCGGAACGGTCTCACACGGCAGATTGCGGGCGCCGCGCACGTTGAACACAGAATCCTGCGGTGTGCGGCAATACAGGTCACCCGCGGGACGATCGGGATAGTCCTCGAACGCCGGGACGCGCCGCTGCTGGGCCGGCAGGAATCCGGTAGTGCACGGCGGCGGAAGGTTGATGTTGGTGTTGAAGCTCAGGTACGTGCCCTTGTAGTCCTGTTTGGTGTTCAGGTTGGCGAGGACGATCGCCTGAAGCTGAGATACTCCCTGCGGTAGCAGAACGAGTACCTGCTCGAGGTTCGGTTGATAGGTGACCGCGACCTGGCCGAGGCTCACCAGGTTGGCCAGCACGATCGGCAGGGTCGGCGCCAGACGTTCGAACAGCTGGCGCGTCTCGGCGGCGGCCGGCCCGCCCTCCTCAAGGAGCCCGGCGACGGATTTGTCCTCGGTCTGCAGCTGGGTGGTGACGGTCGCCAGGTGTGATGCCCACGCCTGGATCGAATCTGACGTCTGGGTTTGCGAGTCGACGACCGGCTGCCACTGGTCGATCAGGCTCGTCAGTGGGTCGAGGGATTTGCGCGCGTCGATCGCCAATGCGGTGGATCCCCGGACCACCCGAGATATTTCGGGACCCAGCCCGCCGACCGCGGTGTACGCCTCATCGATGGCGGTCTTGAGATTGTCGTGGGGGATGGCCTGCAGACCGGTGTTTACCGCCCCGAGCAAGCTGTTGATATCTGGTGGCACGAACGTGTTTTTCTGCGGGATCACGTCGCCGCTCTTCAACGGGGCAGATGTGCCGTCGCGCGGCAGTAGCTCGACGTACTGTTCGCCGATCGCCGACTGGCTGTGCACCTCGGCCCGCAGATCGGACGGGATGTCGACACCGGATCGCAGCGACAACACGGCCTCCACGCCGCCGCCATCCCTGAGATTCACCGACTCGACCCGTCCTACCTCGGTGCCGCGGTAAGTCACGTTTCCGGTGGGGTAGAGGCCACCGGCTTGCGCCAGCTCCAGCTTCACGGAGTACCGACCGACGTCAAACATCTTGGCCGGCAAGTTCATATAGCCGAAGACCATGACGGCACCGAAAACAAGTGCGATCACCGTGAAGATGGCCAGCTGAATCTTATTGCGCCTGTGCAGATGCATTGTTAAGGCCCTTGGTCCCAGCGGTAAGGAACGGTGAGTGGATTGCCCGCGGTATACGGGCTGGGGAACTGGCCGATGGTGCGACCCCACTGCATCTCGAGCTCGGTGAGATCTCCCTCCCACCGGGTGCCGGTGAATATGCCTGCGTCGATGCGGCTCAGCGTGAGGTCGACGACGGCGGTCATGTTCGCGTAGTCGCCGCGCATCCAGTTCTCCAGCGTTTCGTTGGGAAACGGAAAGGTCGCAAGCAAGCTGAGCGATCGCGTTAGGTTCGGTCCGGCGTTGGCAAGCGACTCCAGCACGGGCCCAACGGCTTTCAGTTCCTTCACCAAAGCTTCCTTGGTCTGCCTCGTCGAGTCGGCGGCCAGGGCGCTGAACTTGCCCACCTGATCGAGGGCTTCGGCGATGTTGTCGCGTTGGTCCTTGAGCACGGCGAGTGCGTCGGGGATCGTGCGCAGCGCGTTGTCGACGACGGGTTTCTTGTCGGCGAACTTTGCGACCAGATTGTTCAGGCTGTCGGTCGCCGCGATGATGTCGTCCGTCTGCTCATTGGTGTGGGAGATGAACTTGTCCAGCTCACCGATAAGGCTACGTAGGTCTTGTTCGCGGCCGCGGAACGCCGTGCTCAGCGCTTTGGTGATGTCCTGCAGCTGACCGATTCCGCCACCGTTGAGGACCATCGATATCGCCGCCAGCGTCTGCTCGGTGGTCGGGTAAGCGGCCGAGCTCGACAGTGGAATGAGTGAACCGTCGCCTAGCTTTCCCTGCGGCGCAATATCTTTCGGCGGCGCAAGCTCCACGTGCAACGAGCCCAACAGACTGGTTTGGCCGATCGTGGCCGTAGCATTGGCGGGCAGATCGACATCGGGATTGATACGCATCGTCAACAACGCGTGCCATCCCTGCCTTTCGATCTTGGTGACGGTGCCGACTGTCACGTCGGCGACCCGGACCCGCGAGTTCGGTTGAAGGTTGGTCGCGTTCGGCAGCTGCACCTGTATCTCAAACGAGCCCGGTCCGCCCCCCTCGGTACCGGGCAGCGGCAGTGAATTCAGACCGCGCCAGCCACAACCCGATGGGGCGGCGACGACGACCAGCGCCAGCAAGCCCGCCGCGAAACGAAACCGCTTGGTGCGCATCATGAGCCACCTCCCGCGGGCACCATGAGTCCGGACAAGCCCGCGTTCGGATCCGTCGCGACGGTCGGGGGTGCCGGCTCCTCGGCAGCGAGCGGCTCACCGGCCGGCGGCGGTGCAACGACGGCCGGTGCGGGTGGAACGTAATCAGGGCGCAGCCAGTCCTCGCTATAGGTGACCTCGTTGGGTCTGGCCTGCGCCCCGACGAACAGGTCCTCGCCCAGCGGCGGAAAGTTGTACTGGCGGTTCTTCATGATCGGTGCCAGATATTGCACACACAACTTCGCCGACTGCTCGGCGCCCATGCGAGAAGCCGCTTCGACGGCACCGCAGATGAAACTGATCGGATCGGCGAAATTGTTGATCGCCAGGGCGCCGGTCAGCGACCCATTGGCCGGTTCGTAGATGTTGTTGAAGTTTGCGAGCGTCGTCGGGGCGATGTGTAGCGTCTGTTTGATGTCGTCCAGGCTGTCGACCAGCGCCGTGGTGATCGACGCGAGTGTGTCAGAGGTGGTCCCAACGGCTTCTCGATTGTCAGCGACGAAGCTTCGCACGTCTCCCGCCAGGGCGTAGAGGTCCTGGGCCGCCTGCCCGACCTCGTTCGGGTCGTCGGCCAGCAGGCCGCTCACCGAGGCCAGGTTGCGGTTCAGCTGTCCCAACAGATCCGCATTGTCGTGTAGCGCCGACACGAGGGTCGACAGATTTCGCAGTGTGGAGAAGATGTCGTCGCTGTGGTCGCCGAGCGTGGAGAAGGTCGCCGACAGTTTGATCAGGGCGTCGCGGATGCTGGCGCCTTGACCGCGCAGGTTATCCGCGGCGGTGTTGATGAACGCGCCCAATGCACTGACCCCACCCGGTTGGCTCGGCTGCAGTGTGCGGGTGAGCTTTTCGAGCTGTACGCGGAAGTCGTCCCAACTCACCGGCACCGCCGTGCGGTCTTGTGGGATGACCGCATCACCCCTCATCACCGGTCCACCGGTGTATGCCGGCGTCAGCTGGATGGCTCGTCCCGTGACCAGCTGCGGTGACAGTATCGCGGCCCTGGCGTCGGCGGGCACCGCGTACTTGGCGTCGATCCAAAAGGTGATCTTGGCCCGTTCGGGCTCCGGCACGATCTTGTCGACCTTGCCCACCGGCACGCCGAGGATGAGCACGTCGTCGCCGGCGAAGATGCCATTGCTGTTCTCGAAGTACGCCGTCAGCACGGTCCTGCTCATCGCACCGCTGGCGCGCAGGGCAACGACCAGCCCTGCGATCAACACCACGACGAGCGTGACGGCCAGGCCGGCTCTGGCTTTTCCTGTGCTCATTGGCCAACCCCCGTCTGGGCTTGTGGCACTTCCCCGGGCGCCGGGTGGTAGACCGGCGCGGGCGTGGGCTCAGGTGTCGATTGCATCCCCGGCGGAGGTGGTGCCGGCGGTCCTGGCGGTGGACCACCGGGCGGAGGGGCCGGCAATGGCTCGCGGTAGGGATACCGCGGATCCCCCGGTTTACCGGTTATCGCGTCGGGCAGTGTGAGATGCGGTTCGCCGCCCTGGCCGGTACGCGGGTAGGGCACAGGCAGCGCTGGGGTTCCGGGCTGGCCCGACGGGGGATCGGTGCGCTGCGACGGCGCCAACGTGGCAGGGTCGAGGCCGAGGTCGGAGAACGCGGCGTCGACGAATGGCTGCACGAACTGCCCCGGGAAGAGGTTGGCCACGTACGCCTTGAAAAACGGCCCGGAGGACACTGATTCGCCGAGCGACATCGCATAGTTGTTGAGCAGTTTCACCGCCTTCTGCACACGCTCCTTACGGTTGTTGATGATGGCCAACGCGCCGTTGAACTTGTCGAGCATCGGGCGCAGCTGTTGGCGGTTCTCTGCGATAAAGCCCCGCAACTGTCGAGACACTTCGGTGATATTGCCGGAGATCCGATCCAAAGCGTCGCTCTGGCTACGCAATTCGGCCAGAAGGGCGTTGGTATCGGCAACCAGGCTGACCACCTGGTCGCTGCGGTTGGCGAGCACTGTTGTCGCCTTCTTGGCGTTGGCCAACAGATTTCGCAATTGGGTGTCTCGCCGGTTGAGGCTGTCGGCCAACCTTGCGACGCCCTCAACGGCGATCTTTACATCCGGCGGTGTGTCGGAGAACGTTTGCGACATCGTGGCCAGCGCATCCGACAACTGGTTGGTGTCAAGACCGCTGATCGTGGTCGCGAGGTCTCCGAGGGCGTCGGGCAGCTGGTAGGGCGAGGTCGTCCGTTCGAGCGGGATCGTCTCGGACAGTTCCCCGTCACCCCGAGGCGTGACCTGCAGGATCTTGGTTCCGAGGAGGCTCTTGGTCTTGATCGCCGCCTCAGTCCGCTCGCCAAGGTGGACGTTGTTGTCGACGGTGAACGTCACCAGCACGCGCGCGCCATCCAGTGCGATGCTGGAGACCTTTCCCACCGCGAAGCCGGAGACTCGCACGCTGGAGCCCGAATACAGGCCACCGGTATCGGCGAAGTAAGCCGAATACGTCGCGGCATTGTTGAAGACAGGCAGCTTGTCGTAATTGAGTGCGGCCGTGGTGATCCCTGCTACCAGCGCCACGCCGACGACACCGATGACGATGGGACTGCGCTCGGAGAACGATTTCATTTTGGCGCGCACCGCCCTGTTGACTGCCCGGCGAGTTTTGCGTACACCGGCTGGCCGCCCTTTCCATTGAGCTTCAGCACCAGATCGCAGAGATAGAAGTCGAAGAAATCGCCGTAGATCCCCTGCCTTGCTAGTGCCTGGTATTTGTCCGGCAGCGTGTTGATCAGCTTGTCCACATAGTCGTGATCGGCCACGACGATCCCTGCGGCCCGGTCAGTTTGGTGAATTACGCTCTGCAACGGTGGCCGGGCCTGCGCCATCAGATCAGCGATCGATCCGGCGGCAGCATCGGCGTAGGCCACCGCGTTGGTGATGTCGGTCTTGCGGGCCGCCAAGCCGTGCACCAGCTCTGAGAGCGACGTCACGGCCTTGTCGAACCGGTCGCTCTGATCGCCGAGCGAGCCGAGGACCGCGTTGAGGTTGGTGATGACCTGGCCGATCAGCTGGTCGCGGTCGGCCAGTGTGCTGGTAAGCGCGGCAGTCTGGGTGAGGAATGAGCCGATCGTGGCGCCCTGCCCCTGGAATACCTGAATGAGCTGGCCGCTCAACGCGTTCACCTGGTCTGGGTCAAGGGCCTTGAACAACGGGCGGAACCCGCCGATCAGCGCGTCGAGGTCCAGTGCGGGTTGGGTTCTGGCCAACGGAATGGTGTGGCCGGGTTTGAGGGGCTCGACAGCGCCAGGGCCCTCCTGCAGCTCGAGATAGCGGCCACCGATGAGGTTGTCGTAGCGGATCGCAGCCGTGGTGCCCTCAGTGAGGATCACCGAGTTGTCCGTGGTGAATTCGACCTGCGCAGTCGCATCGCGATTGATCGAGATGCTTTGCACCTGACCGGCTTCCACGCCCGCGATCCGGACGAAGTCGCCCTTTTTCAGCCCGCTGATGTCGCTGAACTCGGCCTTGTAGGCCTTACCTTCCCCGAACCGCAACTGCGCGAAGATCGCCAGCAACGCGAAAACCCCAAGTGCGCAGACTGTCAGGAAGACGGCGACGCGTACCGAAGTAGCGACAAGGCCTTTTCTCACTGCTTCATTCCTGTCGACGCTTGAGCGGTCATGGTGGCGGCAACGGTGTCGGTGTCAGTACCGCGGGCGCTGGTGGCACGAACGGTTCGGCACCCGGGGGCGGGTGGTTCGGATCGGGCGGAGGCTGATCCGAACGCGGTGGAGCTGTCGGCAGGCCCGGCCACAACGGCGTTCCGTCGTCGGCGTACAGGTCAGCACCGTAGGGTGGAGCACCGGGGTGGGGGATCGGCCCGGGCGCCGGTCCACCGAACAGGTTGCGGATGCTCGGCGCTTGGGGCACCGCGCGGGTCACCGGGAAATAGTTGGCCCAACCGGGGAAACCGATGCCCGGGTTGGGCCGGATGTCCAGCCCCGTGCCCCAGCCGGTGTTGGTGACCAGTGCGCGCACCGGGAAGTTCTTCGACGCATCCGGCAGGGAACCGCACCCGGCCTTACCGCCGGGGCCACCCTTTGCGCCGACGATAGGCAAATTGTCCGGATACATGTATGGGTCATTGCCGAGAAGGAGAGCGATGTCGAAAACAGCCGTCCGACCGTTTCCGCCCCAGGCGTCGTAACCCCCGTTGTCGAGAAACCATTTGGCGCCGTTCAACATGCATGTGTACTCGGGGCTGTACTTCATCAGTAAGTCTGTCGTGGGCTCGAGGATGTTGATCGCATCGATCAGGTTCTTCTGATTTGGCGCGAGCAGGTCGACTCCCGCTCTGCCGAAACCAATTACGTTGAGCAGCAAGGAATCTAGGGCTGACACGTGATTCGTGACCGTCGTACTGGTGGTGCTGGCCGCGCTCAGAACCGTCAGGATGTCCTGGGCGGCAACGTTATAGGTATCGCTTAGGTTCTTGAACGATCGCCAGTCAGCCCGGATGGTTTCGCTGCGCGGGTTGACTGCCAGCAGCACCTGGTTGAGATCTGTGATGGCCTCACCCATCCGTTCCCCTTGTCCGCGAAACCCGTCGGCCAGGGCCGTCAGCACCGCGTTCAGCTTCGCGGGGTCGACCAGCTTGAGTACGTCGACCAGATTTTGGAACACCGTATTGACCTCGGTGCTGACGTTTCGCGAATGCAACACCGCGCCGGCGGCCAGCCGCTGTGGACTCGGGTTTTCCGGATAGATCAAGTCGACATACTTTGCGCCGAACGCTGTGGTGGCGGTGATCTGCGCCTGCACGTTCCCGGGGATGTACTTGACCTTGTCGGGGTCGATCTCGAGCTGCAGGCCCACTGTCTGGTTGCCACCGCGGATCTGGCTGACCCGGCCGACCTGAACGCCGTTCATCTTGACCTTTGCGCCGGTCTCCATCACCAGACCGGCACGATCCGACGTCAGCGTCACCGGGACGAAAGACCTGAACGTGCCACCGAAGAACGCCGATGTCACGAAGAAGAACACGGCGACCGCCACGAGCAGTATCAACGCCCACCACGCGGGGCGGATGCGGTGTTCACCTGGTCTGGTTTCCATGAGCTATCCCGCCAGGTGGAAGTTGCCGGACTGCCCGTAGATGGCAAGCGAGAGCATCGCCACGACGACCGCCGCGACGACCAACGACGTACGTACCGCTCGGCCGACCGCTTCACCGACCCCGGCGGGCCCGCCCGAGGCGGTGAATCCGTAGTAGGTGTGGACCAGCATGATCACGACCGTGATCGCGACCGACTGGAAGAACGACCAGATCAGATCAGTGGTGTTCAGGAACGTATTGAAGTAGTGGTCGTAGACACCCGTGCCCTGGCCGTAGATTGCGGTGGTCCCGAAACGCGAAGCGAGGAAGGACATGATCACCGCGACGCAGTACAACGGGATCACCACGATCACACCGGCGAACACCCGCGTTGACGCGAGGTAAGTGATGCTGCGGATACCGATCACCTCAAGCGCGTCGATCTCCTCATTGATCCGCATCGCCCCTAGTTGCGCTGTTGCGCCGGCTCCGATGGTGGCCGACAGAGCGACCGCAGTGGTGCCCGGCGCGATCAGCCGGACGTTGAAGAACGCCGACGCGAAGCCGGTCAGCGCCTCCACACCGACCGACGCGAACTGGTTGTAGCCCTGCACCGCCACCAGCGCACCGGTCGACACGGTCAGAAAACCCACGATCGCAACGGTGCCGCCGACCACTGCGAGTGCCCCGGCGCCCAAGCCCATCGTCGCGATCAGCCGGATCAGTTCGGTGCGGTAGTTGAGGACGGCATCGCTAATGGAACCCAGCGTCTTCGCATAGAACTGCATCTGAATTCCGAGCCGGTTCCACCCGCCGCGACAGCGATCCACCCAGCGCGTGAAGCGCGGATACCGCTGGCCCACCACGACGCTCACAAAGCCACCCTCACGTCACCGTCACCTTGACCCCGACGGCGGTCGCGACGACGTTGATCGCAAACAGCGCCATGAAGGTGAACACCACGGTTTCGTTCACTGCGTTGCCGACAGCAGCGGGACCGCCACTGACGGAGATGCCCTTGTAACAAGCGATCAGACTGGCGGTCAGTCCGAACAGCGCGGCCTTGGCCAGGGAAACCAGGACGTCGGCACCGCCTGTGAGCACCGTCAGCCCGGCCACGAAAGCACCCGGCGGGACATGTTGGATGAAGACGGCGAAGAAGAATCCGCCGGCGAGACCGAACATGATGACAGTCGCGGACAACGCGAGCGCGACGGTGGTGGCAGCCAGCACGCGGGGGACGACTAGAGCCTGGATCGGGTTGATGCCCATCACCCGAAGCGCGTCGATTTCGTCGCGGATGGTCCGCGCACCAAGGTCTGCGCACATGGCGGTGGCCCCGGCGCCGGCGACCACCAAGACGGTGACGATCGGCCCGATCTGGCTGACAGTGCCGATTGCAGCGCCTGTGCCGGAGAGATCGGCGGCGCCGAACTCGATCAGCAGAATGTTGAAGGTGAACACCAACAGCACCGTGTAGGGGATGGTCAACATCAATGCCGGTAACAGCGAGACCCGCGCGACAAACCAGGTTTGCTCCAGGTACTCGCGCCAAGCGAACGGGCGCCGGAACATCTGTACAAACGTGTCCATCGACATCGCAAAGAAGCCGCCCACACCGCGAATGGGTTTGGTGGCCGCGTAGGTGGCGATCACCGCCGACTCTCCCGCTTCGGCCGCGAGTCACTTCGTGGACCCCGATGGGCTACGCAGCGCCCGCTGAATCGTGATCCAAGGCACACAAGTCCGTTTAGGCAGGTGCTCATCACAGGTTTCCGGTGCACCGCGTTAGTACACGGCAACCGCGACCGCAGCGTCTCGGGTAGTCGCTACGCTCTTTTGTAATTGACGCCACACGCACCCACTGCCGACGTCGATACGGATCTGGTCGGGGCTGTTTTCCCAATCTCGCTGGGCCAGGCGGATTTCCCAAGCAAGTCCATGCAGAACGCAGGATGCCCCGCCATTGGGCGGGCGAGGAAAGGCTTTCTTAGCGGTGTCGCGCGCGAAGCCCGGCAAAGCCGAGTAGGAGCGCGGCGCTGATCCCTACCACCGCGGTAACCCACGAAAAGGCCGTGATGCGCGCATCGCTTCCGGCTGACACAAAGGAGTCGTTGTATCCCCACGCGGGCAGCATGTGGATCAGCAGGAAAATCGCCGCACTGCCGAAACCGATCACGATCGCGGCGATCGGCGCGCGGCGTTGACGAGAGAGCACCAGAGTGAGTATCAACGCCGAAAGCGCCACTGTCAGCATCGCCATCACGATCTGCACGCCGCCTGGCCACACTGCGTGGTGGTGATCCACGGTGAGCCCACGCAACGCATGGTCACTACCGTGTACGGCCATGCCGATCGCGTATCCGAAGGCGGCGTACTTGAGAAGTCGGTCCGCCGCCCCTGCAGGTCGTCGAGTTGGCACGGTCTCGTTCGCGGCCATCCGTACTCCGTCGCTCGCGCTCATCGGTTCAGCTCAGTAGACGACTTCGACTTCGGGTTCGTCTCGCGTAGTCACTACTCGATCCGCTCCTATCGACCACGCACCGACCACCATGCGTGCGGCAGGTTCGGTTGCCGAGTTTCACCCTGCCTCGAGGTACCGATTGCCATGCCCATCGCGTATTTGGGCAGCCTCATTGCGTAGTGGCTACGCGAGACATGGGTGAGGTGATGGCGTCATCGTTGTTGTCAGCCTATTGAATTCAGACGCGGACGGGGAGCCCGATGGGTGTGACGCAAGGCCTGCACCGTGCCGTGCAGCAGACACCGGCGCTCCCTGCGACCATCTGTAAGGGGCGCGTGCGTTCTTGGGCGCAGTGCGCTGACCGAGTGGCGCGACTTGCCGGAGCACTGCGTGCGATAGGTGTCCAACGCGGCGACCGGGTGGCAATGCTGGCCTTGAACTCGGATCACTACCACGAGTACTTCTTCGCGGTACCTTGGGCCGGCGCCGTGCTCAACCCGGTGAACACCCGCTGGAGCCCGGCGGAGATCGCCTATTCGCTAATCGATTCCCAGACGCGGGTGTTGATTGTGGACGACGAATTCTCGGAGATGGCACGGACATTGCGCAAGGAATGTCCCGATCTGACAGCAGTGCTCCACTGCGGCGACGCTCCTGTTCCGCGCGATGTCCTTTCGGTCGAGCAACTCATCGCCAGCCACGAACCGGTCGAGGATGCTTATCGTGGCGGGGACGACTTGGCCGGGATCTTCTACACGGGCGGCACAACCGGCTCGCCGAAGGGTGTGATGCTCAGCCACAGCGCCCTACTGACGTCTGCCCTCGGATTTACCGCGCACGGCGACACCATCACCCGGAGTGGCGTTTCACTGCACGCCGCTCCGATGTTCCATCTGGCCGACATCGGCGCCTGGATGTCCCGAAACTGTGTCGGTGGAACACATGTCATCGTGCCCATGTTCGAACCGGCCTCGGTCGTTGAGGCGATCGGCCGGTACGCAGTCACCGATCTGCTTCTCGTGCCGACAATGATCCAGATGCTGGTGGAGAGTGCTGCCGCTCGCAACGCCGACCTTTCCAGTGTTCGACATCTGGTCTACGGCGGATCTCCGATCTCGGAGGCTATCCTCGACCGTGTCGAAAAGGTAATGCCTGCAGTCAATTTGGTGCAGGCGTACGGAATGACCGAACTGTCTCCGGTCGTCACGGTGTTGGATAACGCCAGCCACCAAAATCCGCGACTTCGACGTTCGGCGGGCAGGGCCGCCCCGCACGCTGACGTTCGAATCGTGGACGAGAGTGACAACGAGGTTCCGCTCGGCGTGACAGGCGAGGTCGTGGTCCGCGGCGGACACGTGATGATCGGGTATTGGAACCTGCCCGAGGCCACCGCTCGTGCGCTACGCGGCGGCTGGTTGCATACCGGTGACGGTGCCTACATGGACGAATGCGGCTACGTGTTCATCGTCGACCGTCTCAAGGACATGATTGTCTCCGGCGGGGAAAACGTGTATTCCGCCGAGGTCGAGAACGCGCTCACCAAACATCCCGCGGTCGCCGCCTGCGCGGTGATCGGAGTGCCAGACGATCGCTGGGGCGAGCGGGTGCATGCGGTTGTCGTACCTGCGGCAGGGGCCAGCCCGGCCGCCGACGAACTGCGTGAGCACTGCAAGACCGTCATCGCCGGGTACAAGGCTCCGCGAAGCATAGAGTTCGTCGACCGACTGCCTCTGTCGGGAGCAGGGAAGGTACTCAAGCGTGATCTGCGCGCCAAGTACTGGCCCGCCGGTGACCGAGCTGTGCAATGACTTCTCTGAAGAGAGAACAAGACCAGTACCGACTCTGAGGATCATCGCCAAACCTTCCTGGGGTGGCCGTTGTCGATGCCGCGGTCGAGGATCCCCACGGAAGCCGGCCCGCCGTCGTGATCAGCAGATCGAAATCTGCTCAGCAGCGTTGTCCGAGGTCCGATCCCGTCTGGCGGAACCGAAAAGAGACGCACGTCACTGGGTGGGTTTATGTTCGGGCTCACACTACGGCGATGTGGAGGAATGTCTATGGACTTCGGGATCGAGGTCATGAGCTATCCGGGCTGCTGGGACGACGTCGCGTTCGCCGAGCAGCACGGCATCAGCGTGGCCGGATTTGTCGAAAGCCCGATGCTCGCCGCCGATCCCTACATCTGCATGGGCCTCGCTGCGCAGGCCACGAAAACGATGAGGCTCGGAGCCTGTCTCAGCATCCCCGGTCTGCGCACCGCGCCGACTGCGGCGGCCGGGCTGGCGACTGTCAACAGCATTGCGCCAGGGCGCGTGTGGGTCGGAACAGGAACGGGTCTCACGGGCCGAATGTGTTTGGGCGTGGGAGCGCTCGCAGCATGGAGGGTGCGCGATTTTGCTTGTGAAGTGCGCGATTTGCTCGCCGGCGAGGAGGTCGTTCACCGCATCGGCAAGGCCGAGAGGCGCATCCGCTTAAGGCAACCCGAGGCGCTGCGAGTCAACCCC
>NZ_DATENY010000116.1:0-15269 GCF_035274705.1 Mycobacterium sp.
GGGCAGCTTGTGGACTGGCTCCAGGCGACCGGATGCCGCCCAGCGGCCGACGGTGGCCTGGTTGATGCGGAGAAGTCGGCAGACCTCAGCAGACCCGATGAGTTTTTCGGGTGGAGTGTGCTTCGCCATGTGAGACACCATTGCACAGTGCATTACACATCGCAAGGGTATTCGAAGGTGTGGCGTGGATGTCGTGTCGGTTACAGTCTGCAGTGAGCATTGCGTGATGCAACGTCAGCTGTCATGATCAAGGCCATGAGTACAAGCACAGAAGGGTTGCCTATCCCAGAGTGGGATCTGGCCGACCGCCTTGGAAAGTCGCTGCGGGTCGCCGGTGTGTCGGTACAAGTCATGGCCGACTATCTGGATGTGCACCGCAACACCGTGAGCGCTTGGATCAACGGCCGCACACCACCGAGCACTCAAACCATTCGGCTCTGGTCGCTGCGCACCGGAGTGCCCTACGAGTGGCTGCGGGACGGTGTTGAACCGGACAGGCCCGATGGACCAGATGATGGTGTTGCGCGCCCGGAGAGACTCGAACTCCCAACCTTCTGATCCGTAGTCAGATGCTCTATCCGTTGAGCTACGGGCGCATGTGTTTAGTTGTCGGCTGACGGGTCAGCCGTGGCGGAGGCGAGAGGATTTGAACCTCCGGTCGCCTTTGAGGGCGACAACTCATTAGCAGTGAGCCCCATTCGGCCGCTCTGGCACGCCTCCTGAACGTTTACCGCCGATCCGACAGAGTACACAGGCGCTATGGCGCGAGGCAAAGCGCAGCTGGGCGCCCCATAAACTGGTCAAGTGACCGCCCGTCTTCGCCCCGAGCTGGCCGATATGCCCGCCTACACGCCGGGCAAGACCGTGCCGGGCGCGATCAAGATCGCGAGCAATGAGACGGTGCACGGCCCGCTGCCGAGCGTCCGCGCCGCGATCGAAAGTGCCACCGACGGCATCAACCGCTATCCCGACAACGGCTACGTCGAGCTCAAGGACCAGTTGGCCAAGCACATCGACAATGGGGCTTTCGCCCCCGAACACATCTCCGTCGGCTGCGGCTCGGTCAGCCTGTGCCAGCAGTTGATCCAGATCACGTCGACCGTCGGCGACGAGGTGCTGTTCGGCTGGCGCAGCTTCGAGATCTACCCGCTGCAGGTCCGCACAGCCGGAGCGACGCCCGTCCCGGTGCCGCTGACCGACTACACCTACGACCTCGACGCGATGCTCGCCGCGATCACCGATCGCACGCGGCTGATCTTCGTGTGCAACCCGAACAACCCGACCAGCACGGTCGTCGACCCCGAAAAGCTGGCCCGATTCGTCGAGGCCGTGCAGTCGGACATCCTCATCGCTCTCGACGAGGCTTACGTCGAGTACATCCGCGACGGCCTACTGCCCGACAGCTTCGAACTGGTCCGCAAGCACAGCAATGTCGTCGTGCTGCGGACGTTTTCGAAGGCCTACGGCCTGGCCGGGCTGCGGATCGGATACGCCGTCGCCGACCCTGACATCATCACCGCACTCGGCAAGGTCTACGTGCCGTTCACCGCTACGAGCATCTCCCAGGCTGCGGCCATCGCATCGCTGGACGCCGCCGATGAGCTGCTGGCCCGCACCGACGCCGTCGTCGCCGAACGTGCCCGAGTCACCGCGGCCCTTCGCGAGGCGGGGTACACCGTCCCGCCGTCGCAGGCGAACTTCGTCTGGCTGCCGCTGCCTGGCCGGGCCCAGGAATTCGCCAACGACTCGGCGAACAGCCGCATCATCGTCCGGCCCTACGGCGATGACGGCGTGCGGGTCACCGTCGCCGCGCCGCACGAGAACGACGCCTTCCTCGAGTTCGCCCGCGGCTGGAACCGCGGCTAGCTCGGTTTGCGACCGGTGTAGGCGATCAGCCGTTCCAGCGCGCCGGCATCGGCGGCCACGTCGATCGGGTCGTCGAACCCGACACCGGTACGGCCCTGCGGCGTGATGATGTTGTGCGCCAGCCCCAGCACGTAGTCCGACAACGAGTCCGGCGCGTTCACTTCACGTCCGGTTGCCTTCGCGTAATCCCAAGCGTGAACCAGGAATTCGAGCGACAGGATGCCCGCCATGATCTTGGCCGGCGCCTCGTTCGTGCCCGCTGTGACGGTGCCGTCCAAGCCACGCTGATGCCACGCATCCAACGCCGGCCGTGCTGCGAGAATGACCTGCTGCTCCACGGAGTCGCTCCGGTCGCGCTCCGGGAACTCAGCGCCTGCGGCACCGCCGATGACGGTGATGGAGTTCATCAAATGGTCGGTGAGTCCGGCGACGTCGAATTCGCGGCACGGCGTCTGCTTCGATTCGTCGTCTTTGGCGATGCCATGCAGCACGTGCTCGAGAACGGCCAGGGTCGCCTCGGCGCATTGAAGTTCGTCGGTGGGTGGTGAATCGGGTCCAGGCCGCAGGTCGTCGGGCATGGTGCTCACGCTACGACTCGCTTGCGCATATCGTTCACGATGTGAAGACGAATGTGCGGATTACAGCCGCCGCTGCGCTGATCCTGGTGAGCTTGGCGACCGGCTGCGAGCGCACGACAACCGGCACCGTCGCCATGACGACGCAGCCCGGGCCGCCGATCACTTCCGCTCCGCGAGTTCCGACGACGACGATGCCCGGGTTGCCAGGGATCCCGATACCGAACATTCCGATACCAAGTTTTCCCAAGAACACCGACGTTCCGGTGGTACCGCCACCCCCCAATGCCGAGACGATGACATGCAAGGAGTTCAACGGCCTCGACGAAGCGACACGGCTGGCGGTCATTCGCGCGATCCTGGCTAAAGAGAACAACCCTCTCGGCCCTAACGGTGAAGGCATCGGACAGATGCTTGCCGAAGCCGCGTGCCAGTTCCTTCCGAAGGCGACCGTCAGCGAGGTGCTGATGGGTACGCCGCCGAGGTGAGTGGCTAGCCTTACTGGCCATGGGCCAGGAAGACCGAGCGTATGAATCCGTCACCGTGGACATCGAGGGCCACGTCGCACAGGTGACGCTGGTCGGACCCGGCAAGGGCAACGCGATGGGGCCCGCGTTCTGGGCGGAGATGCCCGAGGTGTTCGCCAAGCTCGACGCCGACCACGCGGTCCGGGCGATCGTGTTGACCGGCTCAGGCAAGAACTTCAGCTACGGCCTCGACTTGCCCGCCATGGGCGGCTCGCTGACCGGCGTGCTGAATGGCGGCGGTTCGGCGCGGCCTCGCGCGGACTTCCACCAGACCGTCCTGCGGATGCAGGGGGCGATCACTGCCGTCGCAGACTGCCGCACCCCCACCATCGCGTCGGTGCACGGCTGGTGCATCGGCGGTGGGGTGGACCTGATCTCGGCGGTCGACATCCGCTACGCCAGCGCCGACGCCAAGTTCTCCGTGCGTGAGGTCAAGCTTGCGATGGTCGCCGACGTGGGCAGTCTCGCGCGGCTGCCGCTGATCCTGAACGACGGGCACCTGCGCGAATTGGCGTTGACGGGCAAGGACATCGACGCCGCGCGCGCCGAGAAGATCGGCCTCGTCAACGATGTGTACGCCGACGCCGAGGCGTCGTTGGCGGCGGCACATCGGACCGCAGCCGAGATCGCGGCCAATCCGCCACTGACCGTAAACGGCGTCAAGGACGTGTTGGATCAGCAGCGCATCGCCCGGGTCTCGGAGAGCCTGCGCTACGTCGCCGCGTGGAACGCCGCGTTCCTGCCGTCGAAGGATCTGACCGAGGGCATTACTGCGATGTTCGAGAAACGACCGCCGAACTTCACCGGCGAATAGGCGTCCACCCCAGTTCAGCCTTGGCCTTCGCGTTGGACAGCGGCAACCAGGTATCACCGAAAGCGATTGCCCCGTACGGCGCGACCAAGCCGAACAACCTGCGGGGGAACGGCAGCGGGCGTGGCCTGTTCAGGTTTGCAGCGAGCTCCCGGATGTAGTCGCCGAACGACTGCGGCCGGTCGTCGACGATGTTGTACATCTGCCCGCCGCGCCCCCGCTCAACCGCGTCGGCCGTCGCCTTCGTGACATCGTCGATGTGCACCCACGAGACGATTCCGTTGCCGGTGACGGCCGGCATCGCCCACCACTTCACGAGACGGGTGAACATCTCGGTATGCGGCACACCCGGGCCGTAGAAAACGCCGTAGCGCAACACGATTCCCTCGGTGTCGCTGTGCTCGCCGGACGTCAGGACGATCCGCTCCATGCCGCGCAGCGCCGCCAACATCTCCTCACCGCCAGGTGGGGGCGGACCGGGATATGGGTCCGTCTCGTCGACGATGGCAGGCCCGCTCGTCGGGTAACCGTAGGCGAAGACCACCGACTCCGCGACGACCCTGCGCACACCGGCCTTTTGCGCGGCGGCAACCAGATTGGGCGCGCCACGACTCCACAATTCCTTCGCCGGGTTGAAGTCGCGGATGCGCATCGGTCCACGCTTCGGCAGCGTGGTCAGCAGACTGACGACCACCTCGGGTGCAATGTCGGCGACGACTGACTCGATCTCCTTGGCGTTGAATACGTCAGCCACCACGGGCTTGGCTCCGGCCTGTTCGATCTGCGCGGTCTTGCCGGGCCGGCGGGTCAGGCCGACGACGTCATGGCCGCGGGCGTTCAGTTCCTGCAGCAGCGGGATTCCAGGCACGCTGGTCGCACCAGCCACTAATACCCGCATCAGCTTTTCTCCCCAATTATGCTGACGCGCAACGCGATTGCCAGGATCACCGTAACCACCGCGAGACCTGCGAACTCCAGAAAGCCCACCTGTTGGCCGGCGGCGTGGTGGGTATCGATGATGTGGCTGAGCGCATGCAGGGCCCAGTGCAGCGTCGCGAACGCCAATGCGGGCACTCGCCACGACGGCCAACGGGCCGCGGCCAGCAGCAGCAGGCCAAGCGGCAGCTCGAACGTCGCGTTGTCGAAGATGTAGTGGTCGTTGCGGGCGCCGAACTCGCCGAGCGTGTCGAAGAACGGTCCCGGGGCGACCATCATGAACAGGCCGAGCAGCACCGAGTACACCCCGAACGCGATCAGGGTCACCTCGACGAAGCGGGATCTTGTGCGTGTGGGTGTCGTTGACATACCTTCACGGTAATTCGTTAATGGCCCCCAGACAGGCTCCACTCTTATGACGATTTCGGGTACCACTTCCGGTCCGGAGCTGCTGGTCGAGCTGGATCGCAGCGGTCGCGAACCTCTACACCGTCAGCTCGCCAACGGTCTGCGCGACGCGATCCGCACCGGCCGCCTGGCGCCGCGGACCCGGCTGCCGTCGACCCGGGTGCTGGCGGCCGACCTCGGTGTCTCACGCAGGCTTGTCGTCGATGCCTACAGCCAGCTGGGCGCCGAGGGGTTTCTGCACACCAGGCATGGTTCCGGGACCCGTGTCGCGACGGTTGACACCGCGAACGCCGAAGAGCCCGACGGCAGTGAGGCCGCCAAGCAGTTCGACATCGATTTCGCCCCGAGCTCACCGGATCTCGGCAGCTTTCCGCGGCATGCATGGCTGCGGGCCCTGCGGCAAGGGCTCGCGGAAATCGAATCGCACGCGTTCGGATACGTCGCGCCGCAGGGACTGGACACCGCCCGCGTTGCCGTCGCGGATTATCTGCGACGTACCCGCGGCGTACTCGCCGACCCGCGGCACATCGTGCTGTGCTCGGGGGCGACGCAGGCAATCGCCCTGCTGGCGTCCGTGCTTCGGGATGAGACGTTCGCGATGGAGGACCCCGGCTTTTGGTTGCACCGGATGGTGCTGCGGCACAACGGAATCGAGCCAGTTCCAGTTCCAGTCGACGACGACGGCCTGGATATCGCCACATTGGCGGATAGCGACGCGACGGCGGTGCTGGCCACTCCGGCCCATCAATCGCCGACGGGCGTTGTGCTGTCCGCCGCGCGCCGCACGCAGTTGCTTGAGTGGGCGCGGGGCGGTCGCCTCGTCATCGAGGACGACTACGACGCCGAATACCGCTACGACCGCGCCCCAGTTGGAGCGCTGCAAGGCGTCGCGCCCGACCGCGTGGTCTATGTGGGTTCGACAAGTAAGACGCTGGCGCCTGGGCTTCGCATCGGCTGGATGGTGCTGCCCGCGCATCTGGTCGACGCGGTCGCGTTGGCGAAGGGCCTGGCCGACACCGGCAGCTCCGTGATGGACCAGATGGCCTTCGCTCAACTGCTGACCTCCGGCGGATACGACCGGCACCTGCGCCAGATGCGACGGCGCTACTTGACACGGCGAAACACGTTGCTAAGGGCCCTGTCTCAAAATCTACCGAAAGCCGAGGTGCTCGGCGCCGCGGCCGGCGTCCACCTGACGGTGCGGTTTCCGGACGGATGTCCGATCGACGAGGTGGTGCGGCGGGCCGCTGAGATGCGGGTACGGGTGGACCCGCTGGCGCCGTGCTACGCCGAGCCGGATGCGGCGCCGCCGGGCCTGATGCTCGGCTACGCCAATCTCACCGAGTCACAGATCGAGACGGGCGTTCAGGCGTTGGCCCGCGCTATGCGGTGACGCCGCCACACAGCGGTGGCGGAGGGATTTGAACCCCCGGACGGTTTTAGCCGTCTCTCGCTTTCAAGGCGAGTGCATTAGGCCGCTCTGCCACGCCACCGCCGACAAGAGTACGGCCTAGACGCGGCCGAGCTTCGCCGGCGGTGTCTCCGTCTTCAGACCCACGCTGATCCGCCGGCAGTTCTCCCCCATCGCAGCGATCTGCGCGCGTGACAACCTGCCGAGGAAATGCGTGCGCACCCCCTGGCCGTAGGTCAGCATCGCCTCGCTCACCGCCTTGCGGCCCTCGTCGGTGATCGATGCAAGCACACCCCGGCCGTCGTCGGGGCTGGCGCCGCGACGTACGAGGCCCTGCAGCTCCAGCCGGCGGATCTGCCGGGTCACCCGGCTTGGCAGTGACATCAGACCATCGGCGAGATCTCCCATACGCGCCGAGCCGGTCGCGGACTTGTCCAGCATGTCGAGCAGCCGCACATCATTGAGTGTCAGATGATGGGCGTCCACCAGCGACCGGTTCAGGGTCGCGTACAACCGCAGTGCCGAGTCGAGGAAGTTTTGCCACGACCTCTGTTCAGCAATATCCAGGCCGGGCATATCACTTGCGGTACGCCCGGCAATTATCCCCTCCATCTCGCCATGGTAATGCCTCCCGGCATTGCTGCGGGACGGAAATTCCAACACTTTTTGCTGGATAGTAGCGTTAGTTGCATGCGCACGATCGTGGCCGAGAACGCCGATCAACTCACCTGGCAAGAATCTCCCGACATCACCCCTCGACACGGCGAGGTGCTCATCAGGGTTAACACCGCAGGGGTGAACCGCGCGGATCTGTTACAGGCAGCGGGCCTGTATCCGCCCCCGCCCGGCGCCAGCGAGACCCTCGGCCTGGAGGTCTCCGGGACCATCTCGGCGGTCGGTGAGGGCGTCGACGGGTGGTCTGCGGGGCAACATGCCTGTGCTTTGCTGGCGGGCGGGGGTTACGCGGAGTTCGTCGCGGTCCCTGCTGGGCAGGTCATGCCGATTCCCAACGATGTGTCCATGCACCACGCCGCTGGGCTACCCGAGGTGGCGTGCACGGTGTGGTCCAACCTGGTCATGACGGCGCATCTGTCCGCCGGCCAGTTGGTGTTGATCCATGGTGGAGCGAGCGGCATCGGCACCCACGCGATCCAGGTGGCGCGCGCACTCGGCGCCCGAGTGGCGGTCACCGCGGGATCGCAGAACAAACTCGACCTGTGCGCCGAGCTCGGCGCCGAGATCACCATCAACTACCGCGACGAGGACTTTGTCGAGCGGGTGCGCAGCGAAGGCGGCGCCGACGTGATCCTCGACATCATGGGCGCCTCCTACCTCGCCCGAAACGTCGACGCGCTTGCCGCCGACGGCCGGTTGGTCATCATCGGGATGCAGGGCGGCGTCAAGGGTGAACTCAGTATCGGCAAGCTCCTCGGCAAGCGCGCCGGAGTGATCGCCACGGCACTGCGGTCGCGGCCGACAGACGGACCCGCCGGCAAGACCGAGATCTGCACCCAGGTGGTCGCCAACGTGTGGCCGATGATCGCCGACGGCCAAGTGCGTCCGATCATCGGCGCGGAATTCCCCATCGACCAGGCCCGGGCCGCACATGAGCTGCTGTCCTCGGGTGAGGTGGCCGGGAAAGTCCTTCTGCGCGTTGCGGATTAACCCATCGGCTGAGCCGACAGGTCAACCCAGCGACGCGAGCGTACGCACGAGCTGGTCCACCTCTGCCGTCGAGGTGTAATGCGCAAGCCCGACCGTCACGGCGCCGCCGATGTCGTTGACGCCGATGACATCCAGGACGCGCGAGCTCGCGTTGGAGATGGCCAGGATGCCGTTGTCGGCAAGCCGCTGCACCACACGTTCGGCGGGGACGTCGCTGACCGCGAAACTCAGTACTGGGATCCGTACCTCCGGCCTGCCGATGACCATTATCGCGGGCAGCGAGCGCAGCGAGCTCAACAGATAGTCGAACAACCTGCTCATGTATGAAGCCGCCGATTGCATTGAGACACCTAGTCTTTCGCGCCGCGACCCATGTGCCGACTCATCGAGCGAGGCCAAGTACTCGATGCTGGCCACCACGCCCGCGAGCAAACCGAACTGGTGTGCGCCTACCTCCAACCGGGCGGGTCCGGTGGCGTACGGGTTCAGCGACACCGAGGAGAACGAGTCGATCAGCGAAGGGTCACGGAACACCAGCGCGCCGATCGGCGGACCACCCCATGCCATCGCATTCAATGCGACCACGTCAGCGTCGATCTCATCGATGTCGATCAGCCGGTACGGCGCGGCCGAAGAATGGTCGACCACCACGAGCCCGCCGACATCGTGCACCAGCTTCGTCACCGCGCGCAGCTCGGTGACAGTGCCCAATGTCGAAGAGGCCGAAGTGATTGCGACCAGCCGGGTGGGCCGGGTGATCAGGCCCTCCCACTGCCAGGTCGGCAGCTCACCGGTCTCGATGTCGACCTCGGCCCACTTCACCTTGGCGCCATAACGATTCGCGGCGCGCAACCACGGCGCGATGTTGGCCTCGTCGTCCAGCCGGGTCACCACGACCTCGTAGCCGAGCCCGACCCGCGCGGACGACGCGTCGGACAGTGACGTCAGCAAGATCGCACGGTCGGCGCCGAGCACGACGCCGCGCGGGTCGGCGTTGACCAGGTCGGCCACGGCCTGGCGCGCGGCGGCCAGCACCGCGGCACTGCGCTGCGCCGACGGATGCGGTCCGACTGGCGTGGGCATCGAACCGCGGAAGGCGGTGGATACGGCCCTCGAAACGGCGTCCGGCAGCAGCATGCCGTTCTGCGCGTCGAAATGCACCCATCCATCGCCTAATGACGGGTGCAAACCGCGCACCCGGGCGACGTCGTATGCCATGCCAGCCCACCTTAGAGCGTCAGTGAAATCCACAAACCGACACGATTTTGGTGGATGCCCGGCTCTGCATCTCGACAGCCACCGCCGTGCTCGGACCGGGTCACCTGGGCAGCCATACTAGTCCAGTGAGCTTGGGGTTCGGAGTGCTAATTGCGCTGTTGTTGCTAGTGGTCCCCGGGGCAATCATCGCACGTGTCGGTCGGCTAACTTGGCCGACCGCCATCGCGTTGGGGCCGCCACTGACCTACGGCGTCGTCGCGTTGGCGATCATTCCTTTCGGCGCACTCGGCATTCCGTGGAACGCGTGGACGGCGTTGTTTGCTCTCGCCTTGGTGACCGCTGTCGCGCTCGGTTTGCGGGTGGTGCTCGGCCGCTATCGCGACGTCGACGCCGAGGCGCGGGCCGCTTCGCGCGGCCCCGCGCTGCTCGTCGCTGCCGGCGTGCTGCTCGGCGCCTTGTTGATCGCGATCGCCGCCATTCGCGGCATACCCCATTGGCAGTCCATTCCGAGTAACTGGGATGCCGTGTGGCACGCCAACACCGTTCGCTTCATCGTCGACACGGGCCAGGCGTCACCCACGCACATGGGCGAGCTGCGCAACGTCGAGACCCACGAGGCGCTGTATTACCCGTCGACCTTTCACGCGCTCGCGGCGATTTTCAGCCAGCTCACCGGCGCCGCGCCGACGACTGCGTACACCCTGAATTCCCTGGCCGCGGCCATCTGGCTGTTCCCGGTCAGCGCCGCGACACTGACCTGGCAGGTGCTGCGAACGCGAACTGACGAGTGGCGCACGGCGGGCGCCGCGGCCACCGCCGCCGCACTGTCCGCGTCGTTCACCGCCATTCCCTACATCGAGTTCGACACCGCATCGATGCCCAACCTCGCCGCATATGGCATCGCTGTGCCGACCATGGTGCTGACCGTCTCTGCGCTGCGGCACCGCGACCGCATCCCGTTGGCGGTGCTGGCACTACTGGGCGTGTTCTCCGTCCACATCACCGGCGGCGTCGTGACCGTCATGTTCGTAGTGGCGTGGTGGCTGTTCGACGCGCTATGGCGTCCTGTTCGGGGCCGCATCGCCGACTTCGTCGCCCTGCTGCTCATCGCGATCCCGACGGTGGCGCTGCTGCTGCCGCAGTTTCTCGGTGTGCTGCGGCAAGCAGAGATCATCGCCGGGCACGCGTTCGTCACACACGAGGGCAAGAAGCGCGGGCTGATCGACGCGGTCGTGCAGCACACCCGCCACCTCAACGACTTCCCGATCCAGTGGGTGCTGATCATCCTGGCCGCGATCGGCGCGATCATCCTGCTGGTCCGCCGGATCTGGTGGCCGTTGGTGGTGTGGCTGGCGCTGGTCGTGGCGATCGTGCATTCGTCCGCGCCGTTCGGATTGGGTCCGATCGGCGCGCTCACCGGTAAGTTCGCCGACCTGTTCTACAGCGACCCGCGTCGGTTGTCGGCGGTGGTGACCATGCTGCTCACGGCGGCGGTCGGCATCGCGGTGTTCACGCTGGCGTCGGTTGCGGTCGCGGGTGTGCGCCGGCTGGTCGACCGGGGTAGCCCCAAGGTCTGGTATGCGGCCACCGCGGCCATATGTGTGGCCGTGAGCCTCGGCATTGGGATTGCGTACATGCCGCGGGCGCAGTTCTTGTTCGGCGAGAAGTACGACCGGGTAATGGTCGACAAGAAGGACTTGGAGGCATGGGCGTATCTGGCGACGCTGCCCGGCGCACGCGACACCTTGATCGGCGACGCGAACACCGACGGGACGGCCTGGATATACGCGGTCACCGGGCTGCATCCGCTGTGGACGCACTACGACTATCCCGTCCAGCAGGGGCCGGGCTATCACCGCTTCATCTTCTGGGCGTACGCCGACGACGCCGATAGCGATCCGCGGGTCGCCGAGGCGGTCAAGGCGCTCAACATCCGCTACGTGGTGACCAGCACACCGGTGGTCCGCGGGTTCGTCATGCCCGACGGGCTAGTGTCGCTAGATAGGTCGCGGTCGTGGGAGAAGATCTACGACAACGGCGAGGCCCGCATCTACGAATGGCGCGGGACCCACCCATAGGACGGCGTAAACAGGGAATGCAAGAGGGTATGACGGCGAACACCGACGACGACAACATCGAAATCATCAACGGCGAGGCTAGCGCCGTCGAGGACGAAGACAGCGAGGGCAAGTCGCTGACCGACCTCGTCGAGCAGCCGGCGAAGGTGATGCGGATCGGCACAATGATCAAGCAGTTGCTCGAGGAGGTGCGGGCCGCGCCGCTTGACGACGCCAGCCGCAACCGGCTGCGCGACATCCACCGCACCAGCATCCGCGAGCTCGAAGACGGACTGGCACCCGAACTGCGCGAGGAGCTCGAACGGCTGACCCTGCCGTTCACTGAGGACGCCGTCCCGTCGGATGCCGAACTGCGCATCGCACAGGCTCAGCTCGTTGGCTGGCTCGAAGGCCTGTTCCACGGCATCCAGACAGCGCTGTTCGCCCAACAGATGGCCGCCCGTCAGCAGCTCGAGCAGATGCGGCAATTGCCGCCCGGGGTGGCCGCGCCGGGACAGCGGGGCGGCCCGGGGACCGGGCAGTATCTATAAGGGCTTTTGTGGCTAGTCCTTCTCACCCCCACATCGAGACGCGTAACGCGTGGGTGGAGTTTCCCATCTTCGACGCCAAGACGCGGTCGTTGAAGAAGGCGTTCCTCGGCAAGGCCGGCGGCGCCATCGGACGCAACTCCGACAACGTCGTCGTCATCGAGGCGTTGCGGGATATCACCATGTCGCTCGAACTCGGCGACCGGGTGGGTCTTGTCGGCCACAACGGTGCAGGCAAATCGACGTTGCTGCGGCTACTTTCGGGCATCTATGAGCCCACCCGCGGCGTCGCGACGGTGACTGGCCGGGTGGCGCCCGTGTTCGATCTCGGCGTCGGCATGGACCCTGAGATCTCCGGCTTCGAGAACATCATCATCCGCGGGCTCTTCCTCGGTCAGACGCGCAAGCAGATGCTGGCCAAGGTCGACGAGATCGCGGAGTTCACCGAACTGGGCGAGTACCTGTCGATGCCACTGCGCACCTACTCCTCCGGGATGCGGGTACGGCTGGCGATGGGCGTCGTGACGAGCATCGACCCCGAGATCCTGCTTTTGGATGAAGGAATTGGCGCGGTGGACGCCGATTTCCTGAAGAAGGCTCAGGCGCGGCTGCAGGGCCTCGTCGAGCGCTCCGGCATCCTCGTGTTCGCCAGCCACTCCAACGAATTTCTGGCACGGCTGTGCAAGACCGCGATCTGGATCGACCACGGCACCATCAAGATGACCGGCGGCATCGAGGACGTCGTGCGTGCGTATGAGGGTGAGGACGCCGCCCGACACGTGCGAGAGGTCCTCGAGGAGCACCGAGGCGACTGGTCTGCAACGACGATGAGCGCCACGCGCGAAGAGCAGACAGCATTGCCCGATGACTGAGACGGTTTACGCCGTGGTGGTCACGCATCGGCGTCCCGACGACCTCGCGAAGTCACTCGACGCGGTTTCGGCCCAGACCCGTGCGCCGGATCATCTGGTGGTCGTCGACAACGACAACGACTCACGTGTCCGCGACATAGTGAGTAGTCAATCTGTCCCGACGACGTACCTGTCGTCTCGCCGAAATCTCGGTGGTGCAGGCGGTTTTGCGCTCGGCATGCTGCATGCATTGGCATTGGGCGCCGATTGGGTGTGGCTGGCCGACGACGACGGGCGCCCGCAGGATGCGGCGGTGCTGGGCACGCTGCTCGGCTGCGCTTCGAACCATAGGCTGGCTGAGGTGTCGCCGATGGTGTGCGACATGGCCGATCCGTCGCGGCTGGCGTTTCCGTTGCGGCGCGGACTGGTGTGGCGGCGGCACGTTTCCGAATTACGAACCGGCGCTTCGGATTTGCTTCCGGGCATCGCATCGCTGTTCAACGGGGCGTTGTTTCGCGCGTCGACGCTGGAGGCGATCGGCGTTCCGGACCTTCGGTTGTTCGTGCGCGGGGACGAAGTCGAACTGCATCGTCGGCTGGTTCGTTCGGGTTTACCGTTCGGCACCTGCTTGGACGCGGTGTATCTACATCCGCAGGGTGGTGACGAATTCAAACCGATCCTCGGCGGGAGGATGCACACCCAGTATCCGGACGACGAAACCAAACGGTTCTTCACCTACCGCAATCGCGGCTATCTCCTTTCGCAGCCGGGTCTGCGGAAGTTGTTGCCGCAGGAGTGGATTCGATTCGGCTGGTTCTTCCTGGTGTCGAGGCGCGATCCGGCGGGATTGATGGAGTGGGTCCGTTTGCGGCGGATGGGACGACGCGAAAGGTTCGGCCGATGACGTTCACCGACGCTGCCGCTCAATCGAAGACGATGAGCCGCGCGTGGAGCGACCTGGCGGCGGGGTTCGCCAAGCGCGAGCTCTGGCTGCACCTGGGCTGGCAGGACATCAAGCAGCGCTACCGCCGCTCGGTGCTGGGGCCGTTCTGGATCACGATCGCGACGGGTGCCACGGCGGTCGCGATGGGGTTGCTGTACTCGAAGCTGTTCAAACTGCCGCTCGCCGAGCATCTGCCCTATATCACCCTCGGGCTGATCATCTGGAATCTGATCAACGCCTCGATTCTCGAGGGCGCCGACGTGTTCGTTGCGAACGAGGGCTTGATCAAACAGCTTCCGACGCCGCTTTCCGTGCACGTCTATCGGCTCGTGTGGCGGCAGATGATCCTGTTCGCCCACAACATCATCATCTTCGTGATCATCGCGATCATCTTCCCGAAACCGTGGAAGTGGACGGACCTCGCGGTCATCCCGGCCCTGGGCCTGATCGTGTTGAACTGTGTCTGGGTATCACTGTGTTTCGGCATCCTGGCCACCCGCTACCGCGACATCAGCCCGCTGTTGTTCTCGTTGGTGCAGCTGCTGTTCTTCATGACGCCGATCATCTGGAACGAGGCCACCCTGCAGCAGCAAGGCGCGGGTTCATACGCCAAGATCATCGAGCTCAACCCGCTGCTGCATTACCTCGACATCGTGCGGGCGCCGCTGCTGGGCGCCGATCAGGAGTTGCGGCACTGGCTGGTCGTGATTGCGTTGACTGTCATCGGCTGGGTGCTGGCGGCGTTCGCGATGCGCCAGTACCGAGCGCGTGTGCCGTACTGGGTGTAGTCCTACTGGGCGTAGTCAGCCGGGGACGCCGCCGCGGTCCGGCTCTGGCCCGAAGATGAACCGCCTGCCACTGACGTCGGTCGGCGTGATGCGGACAAACCGCAACTTTTCCGTCGCGATCCACGGGTAAAGCCCGGCACGCTCAGCATTGTGGATTTCGGAGGTGGTCGTCAGCACCCGCGCGGTGCCACGTACGACGACGCTCCAGGCCTCCGCGACGGTGTGGTCGTCGGCCTCGAACACCACCTGGTTGTTCATGATGGCGCTCAACAGCTTGGTGCCTTCGGCAGTACGGAACAGCAGAGTTCGGTGCTGCACGACGAAATTGACCGGGAAGATCTCGGCTCGGCCACCGAGGATGGTGACGAGCCGCCCCAGCGCGAGGCTGGACAACAGCTTCCAGCTTTCGTCCTCGTTGAGTTCGACCACAGGTTGGTCTGTTAACGACGTCATGCTCCGATCGTCGTCGCATTCGGGGGGCGGTCGATAGGGCCAGCGGGCCCTGCGGCGGGGCCAAAGGTCCCAGTTATCCCCAGTCGCGTTTTCATTCACAGGTTGGCGGTTGGTGGTGGCGGGGAGGCGTTTGGTTTCGGGATAATCAAACATGTGTTCGAAGGTTTGGCGGATGGTGAGCTGCTCGATGCGATGGGTGTGGCCCAGCGTGA
>NZ_DATENY010000117.1:0-60760 GCF_035274705.1 Mycobacterium sp.
GCGCTGTTGCGCCTTCAGGCCCGGCGTACCAACAATGCCGAGGGCCGCGAGGCCTTGATCGAATCGGTGCGGCGGGTGTCGTCCATCGCTTTGGTGCACGACGCGCTGTCGATGTCGGTAGACGAGGAGGTCAACCTCGACGAGGTGGTGGACCGGATCCTTCCGATCATGAATGACGTTGCAACAGTGGACACCCCGATCAGGATCAACCGGGTCGGCGATCTCGGTGTGCTGGACGCCGACCGCGCCACCGCGCTCATCATGGTGATCACCGAGCTGGTACAGAACGCGATCGAGCACGCGTTCGACGCCAACACTGCGCAGGGCTGCGTGACCATCCGCGCGGAGCGCTCTGCACGCTGGCTCGACGTCGTCGTGCACGACGACGGCCGCGGACTACCGGACGGCTTCAGCCTGGAAAAATCCGACCGGCTCGGTCTGCAGATCGTGCGCACACTGGTGTCGGCCGAACTCGACGGCTCACTGGGCATGCACGACGTCCCGACCGGTGGCACCGACGTGGTGCTGCGAGTGCCGATCGGTCGCAAAGCGCGACTCGCGCAGTAAGTCGCGAGTGTGACCAAATGCACAAATTCACTTCGCTGACGCAATTCGTACAAATTGCATTTGCACACAGTTACGGCCTCGGCAAAATTTGCCGAGGCCGTAGCTAATTTAGAACGGTGGGTAGCGGTTAGACCCCGGTGCGGGCCTTGGTGCGGGCGTTGCGCCGCTTGAGCGCGCGCCGCTCGTCTTCACTCATTCCGCCCCACACGCCGGCATCCTGGCCTGAATCCAAAGCCCAGGTGAGGCACTCAGTGGTCACCGGACAGCGGTTGCAGACAAGCTTCGCGTCAGCAATCTGCGCGAGCGCCGGCCCGCTGTTCCCGACCGGGAAGAACAGCTCCGGATCCTCGTCACGACAGACCGCCTTGTGGCGCCAATCCATAGTTCTAATCTCCTCACTATGTGCGCAGCAGGGCGCACGAGCTTTTCTTCGGCTGTTAACGCGTGCATGCGAAATGTTTCTGCACTGTTGCTTCCGATGGTTTCACAGGCTGAACAGATGTCAATACTCGCGAGTTAACAAGTGGGTAATCTCACTAACGAGGGTCGTTAGCAGAACCCTTACTCGTTTGTACTACACTCAACTCACCTGCGCCCTTAACTCAACCTGTGAATACCGTCACTACAGGTCAGGGCGCTTTTTTTGGTGCTGGAGCCACCACGCCCAGCGCATCCGGAACAGCAGTGAACGTCATCGTCTCGCGCGTACCGAGGAAGTCGCCGTCAATCTGACATGCCACCGGCGTGTCGCTCGTCACCCGAAGCCACGGCAGATCGTCCTCACGGATCAGGTGCTTGGCCCTGATATCCCGCTTCTTTGACAACATCCGTCGCACGAGCCCCAGGTTGGCCCACACGTTCATGCTGGTCGTCGCGAACACACCCAGCCCCGTCTCGAACGTGGTCGTCGGATTCGTCCACACCGGACGGGCATTGGCATACGTCCATGGGCTGGAGTTGGAGACGAACGCGAAGTGCACACCCGGCACCGGGTCGCGGTCGGGCAGCTCCAGCGTCAGCGACGGCTCTTTGCGAGCACTGGTCAGCATCTCGCGGATCGCGACGCGGATGTAGCGTGACGCCGTCACCTTGCGGCCCTTGTCGCGTTGCGACTCCACGGCCGCCACCACGTCGCCGTCGACTCCCATTCCCGCGGTGAACACGCACCAGCGTTCGCCACAGTCCATCAGCCCGATACGCCGCCATGCCTTGCGGCGGCGATAGTCGCCGAGCAGATCGACGAGCTGGTTGGTCGCCTCGATCGGGTCAGGGCTGATGCCCAGCGCGCGCGCGAACACATTCGCCGATCCGCCCGGAACCACCCCGACGGCCGGCGCCGCCGCGTCCGGGCCGCCCTCCCCGAGAATCCCGTTGACCACCTCGTTCACCGTGCCGTCGCCGCCATGCACGATCAGCACGTCGATGCCGTCGCGAACGGCGTCGCGGGCGATCTCGACGGCATGACCGCGATGGTCGGTGTGCGCGACGGTCAGCTTGACCCGGCTCTCCAGCGCATGGGCGAGCAGATCGCGCCCGGCCGGGGTGGTGGACGTCGCATTCGGGTTCACGATCAGCACGGCGCGCACGAGGCTTGAGCCTAACGACCTTTACGCTCGTGGTCGTGAGCGTTCCCTCGCCGGCAACCGTGCGTCAGGCCGCTGTTCTCGTGGCGCTCGAAGGCGCCGCGGGTTTGGTGGCGGCGGTGGTCTACGTGGTCAGCGGCCTGGCCGGTCCTGACGAGCCGGGGCTGAACAAGTTCGGCACCGCCGCCTGGTTCGCGATCATCAGCGCGGGCGTGCTCGCAGCGGGATGGGCGCTGTGGACCGGTCGGCGGTGGGGCCGCGGGCTCGCGGTGTTCGCGCAGCTGCTGCTGTTGCCGGTGACGTGGTACGTCGCCGTCGGGTCACATCAGTGGCTCTACGGGATCCCGATCGCGGCCGTCGCGCTGATCACGCTGGGGCTGTTGTTCAGCCCTTCTGCGTTGCATTGGCTGGGGGCTCAGGATTCGGCGAGTGCAGACAACTCCGGGCCTGACACCCGATAGGTGATCCACTCGCTCTGCGGGCGCCCGCCGACCGCGTCATAGAGCGCTATCGCGTTGGTATTCCAGTCCAACACCGCCCACGACAGCCGCGTGTATCCGCTGTCGACGCATTCGCGGGCGAGTGTCGCAAGCATCTTGCGGGCCAGGCCGCAGCGGCGGAACTGCGGGCGCACGTAGAGGTCCTCCAAGTAGATCCCCGCAACGCCATCCCATGTCGAGAAGTTGCGGAACCACAGCGCGCCCGCGGCGGCCGCGCCGTCGATCTCGGCGATATGTCCGTACACCGTCGGTTGATCGCCGAAAAGCGCTTCGCGCAACTGGCTTTCGGTCACCGTGCAGTCCTCGCGGGCGTGCTCGAACTCCGCGAGCTCGTGGATCATGGCGGCCAGTTCGGTTTCGTCGCCAGGCTTGGCGAGGCGGATGACTTCGGTCACGGTTCGACTCCTAGGGCCGACAGGATGGTATTGAATTTCGTTGTGGTTTCCGCGACTTCGTCGTCCGGCTCCGATTCGGCGACGATGCCGCCGCCCGAATGAGCGTCGGCGGTGCGGCGATCGGCAGACAGTTGCGCGCACCGGATCGACACCACCCAACGTCCGTCGCCGCGCTGATCGCACCAGCCGACCGCGCCGGCATAGAAGCCGCGGTCGCCTTCGAGCTCGGTGATCAACTCCGCGGCGGCCGCTGCCGGCACGCCACCCACCGCCGGAGTGGGATGGAGGGCGACGGCCAAATCCAGTGCCGTCGTGGATCTTTCGCGCAGGTGTCCGGTTATGGGCGTGTAGAGATGCCACACTGCTGCAGTTTTGGACAGCTGTGGTTCGGGGGCGATCTCCAATTCGGTGCACAGAGGATCGAGCGCGTCGCGCATCGCATCGACCACGAGCCGGTGCTCGTGGCGGTTCTTGGCCGATTCGGCCAATGCGGCGCCACTGGCCGCGTCGGCCTGCGGGTCGGGTAGCCGGGGCGCCGATCCGGCGAACGGTCGGCAGGTCACCACCTCGCCGCGGCGGGCGACCAGAAGCTCCGGGCTGGCGCCGACGAGTACCGCCCCGGAATAGCCGCCGCCTGCCGCCGTCAGATCGGCGAGATAGGCGTTGGCCCCCGAGTCGTTGGCGATCAACCGGTGTAGGACGGTGCGCGCGTCCAGCGGGCCGTTGGAGGCCAACCGCAACGCCCGGGCCAGCACTACCTTGTGCAGACCGCTGCTCGGATCCTGCAGCCGTCGCAGCGCGGCGCCGATGCGCGCGCGGTGTTCCTCGGGGTCGGGGACCATCTGCGTGATCCGCACTGTCGGCAGGTGGCGCAACGGCCAGTCCGGCAGCGTCTCGGCGAACTGCACCGACTGCGGACGCATCAGCGCTGTCGGTTTTGTCATGTCAAAAGGCAGGGCGCCCAACACAATCGGCGTGCTGTGTGAAGCGAGCGCGGCGCGCGCATCGGCGAGCCGGGGGAAGGCCGTGTGCACGCCGTCGGCGACCACGGCGCCGTTGCGCCCTGCGAGCACGAAGACCGGTTCGCGTGTCACCGTGGCTTACACGGATCCCGGTGGCCGGTCAGTCCCTGCGCGATGATCTGCCGGATTGCATGCTCGAAGCCGAGCACCGCGATCGACGCGGGTGCCATCGCGAATCGGATTCCCTTGGGCACCGGCAGCTCCACCCAGCGCGAGATCACCGAGCGGGAAAAGTGCGCGTGACCGACGAAAACCACGTCGCGCGTCACCATGTGTCTCAGGGCCAATTCGACGGCGCCGTCGGCTCGCTCTGTGACCGCCGCGACGCTCTCGCCGCCGTCGGCGCCGTGCGTCCAGATCAACCAGTCGGGCACGGTCTGGCGGATCTCAGGAGTGGTCAGGCCCTCGTAATTGCCGTAGTCCCATTCCTGCAGGATCGGGGATACCTCATCGACGGTCAGCCCGGCCAGCTCGGCGGTCTGCAGCGCGCGCCGCATCGGGCTGCTGATCACGAGCGGGTTGTCGAGTTCCAGCTCGGCGAGCACTTCGGAGGCCAACTTGGCCCGCTCCCTGCCCACGTCGGTGAGCTCGAGATCGGTGTGGCTGGTATGGCGGCCCGATCGAGACCATTCGGTCTCGCCGTGCCGGAAAAGTAGCAGCCGATGCTGCAAGACGCTCACGCCGACCGATTCTGCCGCACGTCCCGTCCGGGCGTGGGTACACGTGCCAGGATGAACACCGTGACGCGCGTATTAGCTGTCGCCAATCAAAAGGGTGGGGTTGCCAAAACGACGACGGTGGCGTCGTTGGGTGCGGCAATGGAGGAGAAGGGCCGGCGGGTTCTGCTCGTCGACCTGGATCCGCAAGGCTGTTTGACGTTTTCGCTGGGACAGGATCCCGACAAGCTGGCTGTGTCGATCCACGACGTGCTGCTCGGTGAGGTCGAGCCGGACGCCGCGCTCGTCGACACGTCGGAGGGGATGGCGCTGCTTCCGGCCAATATCGACCTGGCCGGCGCGGAGGCGATGCTGCTCATGCGGGCCGGCCGGGAGTACGCGCTCAAACGCGCACTCGCCAAGGTCGGCGGCAATTACGACGTGGTGATCATCGACTGCCCGCCGTCGCTCGGCGTGCTCACCCTCAACGGGCTGACGGCCGCCGACGACGTGATCGTGCCGCTGCAGTGCGAAACGTTGGCGCACCGCGGCGTCGGACAGTTCCTGCGCACGATCACCGACGTCCAGCAGATCACCAACTCCGACCTGAAGCTGCTGGGTGCGCTGCCGACGCTGTACGACTCGCGTACGACGCACAGCCGCGACGTGCTGCTCGACGTGGCCGACCGCTACGACTTGCCGGTGCTGGCCCCGCCGATCCCGCGCACTGTGCGCTTCGCCGAAGCGAGCGCGTCAGGTGCTTCTGTGCTGGCAAGCCGCAAGAACAAGGGCGCCCACGCCTACCGGGAGTTGGCCAGCGCGCTGCTCAAGCACTGGAAGAACGGCACGGGACTGGCCACGTTCACGCCGGAGGTCTAGCCCAAAGAGGCGAGTTCGTCGCCGCGCTGCTCGAGCAGCGTCGAACCCGCCACCGCCGGCACCACCGCGGCCGTGCTTGGCGGCCGGTGCAGCACGATGTGTCGCTCACCGCTGCCGCTGACCGGGTCGAACACGTCGTATCCATCGGTGACGGGGACCATCAACCGCCCGGCCATCATCGTCGCGGGTCCGAGCGGGATGTTGGCGCCGGACGGGCTGACCGTGTAGCGGTAGCGAAGACCGTTGGCGGAGAACACCATTACGGAATCACCGGTCCACCAGGTGATGAGGTCCCCGGCCCGCGACATCGTCGCATTCGGTGCCGCCGGCTTCGGTAGCAGCGTGCTGGCGATCGTCGCGCCCGTCTCGTCGACGATGTTGACCGTCGGCTTCGGAGTGGGCACGTAAACCGCCGTCGTCGTTTCAGACACCGCCACCACACGGGCGCCGGAGTCATCCGCGACGCCTGGCTGCGGCACGTACTTCACGTCGGGCGTGTCCTCTTCGCTGGCCGGCCGCAACAGCGTCAGGCGCAGGTCGGCTTGGTTGGGGCAGGCCTCCAGCACCGAGACCGCAGCGGAGCTGGCCGCAGCCGAGGCCAGCCGGCATGTCGGCGAGGCGGGCGTGCCCGGTTTGATCCTGGCGTCGAGCGAACCGTAGGACAGCATGCGGACCATGTCCGAGCGCCACATCTCCAGCCGGCTGTCACCGGCCGACAGCACCGTGGTGCCGTCGGACGAGAGCGTCACTTCTGGGTCGGCGTACGCGGTTCGGCTGGCGCCCCGCTGGCCGGTCTTGGCGTCGATCGTGCTGACCTGCCCGCAGCCGCGGACGTCGGGATAAACCGCAACCGCGTAGGTGTAAACCCATGTGACACCGCATAAGTCGACATCGCGGGCGTAACTCCACAGCGGGTTCCCGGTCGCCGGGTCACGGCCGATGACCTCGTGGCCGTCACCGGTCAGCACAGCACCGCCGACCACCAGCGGCATGGTTGTCTTCGGGCTGCTGGCGGTCCACAGCTCCCGCAGCGAGGCGGGCACGGCCTTGGCAGGCGTCAGGTTCGGTACGGCGTTCGCGGCGGGCCGGCTGATCGTCGCCCGCGCGTCACTGGTCCACCAGATCAGCGCCGCGACGACGGCGACCACTACCGCGATCACCACAGCCGCCACCACGTCTGCTCGGGTGCGGCGTTCGGGTTTGACCATCCGTCGGGCAGGACCTAGCCGGTGGTGGCCGCCGCGGACTTGCGCGGCCGACGGCGACGACGTCGGCCGGACGGCTTCGCCTCCGCGCCGTCGGCGGTGGGGTCATCCTCGGTGGGTGCGCTCTGGTCGGCCGTCGCCTCGGGATGCCCGGAGACCGTCTTGCCGCCGCGGGTGCGCCTGCGGTTGCGGGTACGGGCGGGCCGATCGGCGGACTTCTCCGCCGGCGCGCGCTTGGCCTGCGGCTTGCGCGGTTCGCCGATGTTGCCTTTGGCGGCGGTCGGGATGTCGAGCTCTTCGTAGAGGTGCGGCGAGCTGGAGTACGTCTCGGCGGGGTCCGGGCTATTCAGCCCCAGCGCCTTGTCGATCATTTCCCAGCGGGGCAACTCATCCCAGTCGACCAGCGTGACCGCGATCCCGGTCTTGCCGGCACGCCCGGTGCGACCGATGCGGTGCACGTAGGCCTGCTCGTCCTCGGGGATCTGGTAGTTGATGACGTGGGTGATGTCGTCGATGTCGATGCCGCGGGCGGCCACGTCGGTGGCGACGAGCACATCGATGTCGCCGGTGCGAAACGACTTGAGCGCCTTCTCGCGCGCGGCCTGGCCGAGGTCACCGTGGACGGCACCGACCTTGAAGCCGCGCTCGGCCAGCTCGTCGGAGACCTTCTGCGCGGTGCGCTTCGTGCGGGTGAAGATCATCGTCGCGCCACGGCCGTTGGCCTGCAGGATCCGGCTGACCAGTTCGACCTTGTCCAACGCGTGTGCGCGGTAGGCGAACTGCTCGGTGGTGTCGTGGGTGGCCGCCGAATGCGGCGCCTCCGCCCGGATGTGGGTGGGCTGGTTCATGAACGTGCGGGCCAGCGTGATGATCGGGTCCGGCATGGTCGCCGAAAACAGCATGGCCTGCCGGGTCTCGGGGATCTGGCGCAGTATGCGCTCGATGTCGGGCAGGAAGCCGAGGTCGAGCATTTCGTCGGCCTCGTCGAGCACCAGCATCGACAGCCCGCCGAGCTGCAGGTGACCCTGCTGCGCGAGGTCGAGCAGTCGGCCGGGCGTGCCGACGACGACGTCGACGCCCTTGGCCAGCGCCTCGATCTGCGGCTCGTAGGGGCGGCCGCCGTAGATGGAGGTGACGGTCAGTTTGCGGCCGCCTCCGGTGGCGAGGTGCTTAGCCGCGGTCGCCAGGTCGCTGGACACCTGCAGGCAGAGCTCGCGGGTGGGAACGACGACCAGCGCCCGTGGGATGCCCGAAAGCTCACGTTCGGGGTCGGTGGTGATCCGCTGCAGTAGCGGCACACCGAATGCCAGGGTTTTTCCCATGCCGGTGCGTGCCTGGCCGATCAGGTCGTCGCCCGCCAAGGCGAGCGGCATTGTCAGTTCTTGGATAGCAAAGGGGTGTTCCTTGCCGTCCTCGGCGAGTGCGCGCACTATTTCGTCGCGAACTCCGAGTTCAGCAAATGTTGGATTAAGATGCGTCATACGCGAGAGCCGTAGCCTTTCAATTGTCATTCCTCATGGCGACCACGCGCGCACGAGTTCGACAAAGCTGCGTCCGGGGCCCTGCGCTGAGGTAGGCGGGCCGGCTGCGTGCACGCACATTTCTTGGGTAGTGGCGAACCACCGCCTGGACCCATGGTACCTGGTCGGGTTTGCCCGCCGGTCGACGCGCCGGTCGGCGTCTAGAGTTGGGCCATGAATTCGACGCAGCCTGCGGCCACTCCCGAGCAGACCACCCCAGGCGTGTCGGCCGACCATCCCGGCGTCAAAGAGCTGTTCGCGCTGCTGGCCTACGGCGAGGTCGCGGCGTTCTACCGGCTCACAGAAGAGGCGCGGATGGCGCCCAATCTGCGCGGGCGGATCAACATGGCCAGCATGGCCGCCGCGGAGATGAACCACTACGAAGTTCTCCGAGATGCGTTGGAGCGCAGGGGAGTTGACGTCGTGCCCGCCATGACGAAATACGCCTCGATATTGGAGAACTATCACCGGCTGACGACGCCGAGCACATGGTTGGAAGCTCTCGTCAAAACCTACATCGGCGACGCGCTGGCGGCCGACTTCTATCTCGAGATCGCCGACACCATGCCCGACGAGGTTGCCGATGTGGTCCGCGCGGTGCTGTCGGAGACCGCGCATTCGCAGTTCGTCGTCTCCGAGGTGCAGGCTGCCGTGACGGCCAGCGAGAAACAGCGCCACCGGCTGACCCTGTGGTCGCGACGGCTGCTCGGGGAGGCCATCACCCAGGCGCAGTACGTGCTGGCCGATCATGACGAACTCGTCGACCTCGTGGTATCCAGCGGCGAGGGCCTCACACAGATGACCGAGTTCTTCGACCGGCTGCAGCACACCCACAGCACGCGCATGCACGAACTCGGCTTGGCCTGACCTACTTCGTGCAGGTCGCGATCATCGAGTTGTTGTTCTGCGCGGCGAGTGTCGCGCCCGAGCCGTCGGTGATGCTGCAGTTGAGCTGACCGATGACGCTGGTCGCGGTGACAGAGCTGAGTGTGACGCCGGGGTCCAGCACGACGGTCTTGCTCCAGGGCAGCGCGACGTTCACATCGGTCTGCAGCGCACCCTGGGAATCGGTGTAGATCACCGTGACCAGGTCGACAAGCGACCGGTTGCCGGTCACCTGGTAGGTGACCGCATTGGGTGCCGGAGCAGCCTCGGTCGGTGCGGCGCTGGGTGACGCGCTGGCAGAGGGCGTCAGGGTGGTAACCGTTTCAGGCGGTAGCGGCGCGGCCGGTGGGGGAGCAGCCGCCGGTGTCGTCGGGGCTGGTCGCGCCGACGTGGTCGCGGCGGCCTGGCTACTGGTCAGGGGCGCAACCGTCGTCGAAACCGAACCACTGTCGCCGCCGCCGAGGATCACCACGGTGCAGATCACCGCGACGAGCAGGATCGCGCCTGCCACGCCGGCGATCCAGATCCAGCGCCGGTCGATCGGCTCGTCGTCGTAGTCCTCGTAATCCTCGTAGTCGTCGAGGCCCGGATACTCGGGGTCCAGCTCATCGTCGTCCCGAGGGCTTCGGATCCGTTCGGTCGGCGTCAGTGAATACGGCGAATGTGCGGTGTATGGCCTGTTCATCCAGCTATCCCAGTCGTTTCATCGTGTGCCGCGCCTGATGCTATCGATGCAGGTGTGACGAATGAGGTTGACGCGCTGAACGTTCGGTCACGGTCCGGACTCGGTTCGGTCGAGTTTCTCTCAACCGAGCCGTTTCGCTCGTCGCGTAGTGGCCGGCCGGGCGCTGGCCCCAACCCGTCCACTAGCCTTCATGGCAAGAGATGGACGAACGGAAAGGGTTCAGCGTGGAGGTCAAGATCGGTGTCACGGACAGCCCTCGCGAGCTGATCTTCAACAGCGCGCAGACACCCAGCGAGGTGGAGAAGTCGGTCACCGATGCGCTGGGTAAGGAGTCGGGCGTGTTGGCGCTGACCGACGAGAAGGGCCGGCGGTTTTTGGTGCAGACCAACAGGATTGCCTACGTCGAGATCGGCGCGGCGGACGTGCGCCGCGTCGGCTTTGGTGTCGGTGCAGTCGGCTCCGAGGCCGTTAAGAGCGGGTAAGCGGGACGTGCGACAAGCCGCCCCAGATGAACTGCACCGTGCCCTCCACGGCGTCGTCCTTGGAGATCGGCCGTTCGGCGTTCAGCCAATACCGCGCTGAATCAACGCTGATGCTGACGAGTCCGACGGCGATCATCCGGGCTCGGTGCGGTTCCAGCCCGGAGTCGTGGCTGATCAAGTCGAACACGGCGTCGGTGCATGCCTCGGTGGCGACCTTGACCTGTGCGGAGACCTGGGGCTCGGTCACGTAGTCGTTTTCGAAGATCAACCGGTAGCCCTGGCCGTCGTGCTCGATGAAGTCGAAGAAAGCGTGCACCGCGGCGCGCACGCGCTGGCGGTTGTCGGTCGTGGTGCGCAACGCCTGGCGCACACCCGACACCAGATTCTCGACATGGCGCGCCAGCACGGCCAGATAGAGCTCGAGTTTCGACGTGAAGTGTTGGTAGAGAACGGGTTTGCTGACGCCGGCGCGATCGGCGATCTCGTCCATGCCTGCGGCGTGATAGCCGCGGTCGACGAAAACCTCGCTGGCAGCAGCGAGTAACTGTCCACGGCGTTCGTCGCGGGGCAGTCTGTTCCCGCGCCGACCCGCGCCAGAGCCGACGCCGGTCACTGCGCCGCCGTTGGCCTGCTTCCTGGCGGCGGTTTTGGCGAGATCGCTCATTACTTCCTTCGTCTGCTCGTTTCGCAACGACATTACTACCGTTGCTCGGGCGTGCGCGTATCCACGCCATCGCGCGGTGGCGGTGGCGCGCCGAAAACCCAAGCGCTTTGGACTGTGCCATCCTGTTGCGGTGACCTACGACCCGGGGCGTCGCGGGGGCGGTCGCGTTCCTGTGCTGCGCGATGAGTGGCGAGAGCCGCTGCGCGCGCAGCGCGACCCGCTGGCCGGCGACTCTGGCAGGGCGAGGTCCAATCGCGATGAGCATCGCCGCGTGCGCAAGCAGACTTGGCTGGGCCGCTTCATCTCCACTTATGGGTGGCGGGCCTACGCGCTGCCCGTGTTGGTCGCGCTGACCGCGGTGGTCGTGTACCAGACGATCACGGGTACCAGCGCGTCGGCGCCCAAAGAGGCCGAGGGCCCGGTGCAGGGGCCCCCGACCATCGGCGTAGCGAGCACACAGATCATCGGCGCGCCGCCGAAGGGGCTGACTCAGTTCGACGCCAACCTGCCGACCGGCATCTTGCCCGACGGCGGGCCGTTCAGCGAGGCGGGCGCGAAGACGTGGCACATCGTTCCCGGCTCGACGCCGAAGGTCGGTGAGGGCACCGCCAAGGTGTTCACCTACACCGTCGAAGTCGAGGACGGCGTCGACACTACGACGTTCGGCGGCGACGACGGGTTCGCCCGAATGGTCAGTGAAACGCTCGCGAATCCCAAGAGCTGGACGCACAATCCGCAGTTCGCGTTCACTCGCATCGACAGCGGCCAGCCCGACTTTCGGGTCTCGCTCAGCTCGCCGATGACCGTGCGGGAGGGCTGCGGCTACGACATCCAGCTCGAGGCGTCGTGCTACAACCCCGCCTATACCGACAACCAGCCGAGGGTGTTCATCAACGAGGCGCGCTGGGTCCGCGGCGCTGTGCCGTTCCAGGGCGACGTCGGCAGCTACCGGCAATACCTGGTCAACCACGAGGTCGGTCACGCGATCGGCTATCAGCGCCACGAGCCGTGCGGCGTCAACGGCGAATTGGCCCCGGTGATGATGCAGCAGACGTTCTCCACCAATAACAACGATGCGGCCCGCTTCGACCCGGAGTCCGTCAAACCAGACGGCAAGACCTGCCGGTTCAATCCCTGGCCGTACCCGATCGCGTAGGTCGGCGCGGGAAGTAGCAGGGCCTCGTTGCTGTTGATTGCAGTAGCTATGGACAACTGATGTGATGGACATAAGAAGTCAATCAAGGAGTATTCGGTGTCAACCTCGTTGCCGCCGCTGGTAGAGCCGGCGGCAGGACTCACGCGCGAAGAGGTCGCGCGCTACAGCCGCCACCTGATCATCCCGGACCTCGGTGTCGACGGGCAGAAGCGGCTCAAGAACGCCAAGGTGCTGGTGATCGGAGCGGGCGGCCTCGGCTCTCCGACGCTGCTGTACCTGGCCGCCGCTGGGGTGGGCACCATCGGCATCGTCGAATTCGACGTGGTCGACGAGTCCAACCTGCAGCGCCAGATCATCCACGGGCAATCCGACATTGGCCGATCCAAGGCGGAGAGCGCACGTGACTCGATCCGTGAGATCAACCCGCTGGTCGAGGTGCGGCTGCATGAGCTGCGGCTGGAGCCCGACAACGCCGTCGACCTGTTCGAGCAGTACGACCTGATCCTCGACGGGACCGACAACTTCGCGACGCGCTATCTGGTCAACGACGCCGCGGTGCTGGCCGGTAAGCCCTACGTCTGGGGTTCGATCTATCGCTTCGAGGGCCAGGTATCCGTGTTCTGGGAGGACGCTCCCGACGGCCTGGGCCTGAACTACCGCGACCTGTATCCCGAGCCGCCGCCACCGGGGATGGTGCCGTCCTGCGCTGAAGGCGGTGTACTGGGCATTCTGTGCGCATCGATCGCGTCGGTGATGGGCACCGAGGCCATCAAGCTGATCACCGGAATCGGTGAGCCGCTGCTGGGCCGGTTGATGGTCTACGACGCACTGGACATGACGTACCGGACGATCAAGATCCGCAAGGATCCGTCGACGCCGAAGATCACCGAACTCATCGACTACGAGGAGTTCTGCGGCGTGGTGTCCGAAGCCGCCGCCGAGGCGGCCGCCGATTCGACGATCACGCCGCGCGAGCTGCGCGAGCTGCTGGACTCCGGTAAGCCGTTGGCGCTGATCGACGTACGCGAGCCCGTCGAGTGGGACATCAACCGGATCGAGGGCGCCGAGCTGATCCCGAAGGGGGCCTTCGAGTCCGGCGAGGCGTTGGCCACGTTGCAGGTCGACCGCACACCGGTGTTCTACTGCAAGACGGGAGTGCGTTCGGCCGAGGTGCTGGCCATCGTGAAGAAGGCGGGCTTCTCCGACGCGTTGCACGTCCAGGGCGGAATCGTCGCGTGGGGCAAGCAACTCGAGCCCGACATGGTGATGTACTAACGGCTTGTTTGCCGTAACTCGGCTTAGGCTGAGGTGGTGACTGTCGAACGGCCGCCGGATCATGTGCTGGCCGCGTTCGGTTTGTCTGGCGTGCGGCCGGTTCCGCTCGGCTCGAGCTGGGAGGGCGGCTGGCGCTGCGGCGAAGTCGTGTTGTCGATGGTGGCCGATCACGCCCGCGCCGCATGGTCGGCGAAGGTCCGCGAGACGTTGTTCGTCGACGGTGTTCGGCTGGCACGGCCGGTGCGCTCGACCGACGGGCGTTACGTGGTCGCAGGCTGGCGGGCCGACACGTACGTCGCGGGAACTCCGGAACCGCGCCATGACGAAGTGGTTTCGGCTGCGGTTCGATTGCACGAGGCGACGGCCAAACTCGAGCGGCCGCGCTTTCTGACGCAGCCGCCGGTCGCGCCGTGGTCTGACGTCGACGTGTTCATCGCCGCCGACCGGGCGGCGTGGGAGGAGCGGCCGCTGCACTCGCTGCCGCCGGGTGCGCGGGTGTCACCGGGTTCGGCGGATGGACAGCGTTCGATCGAGCTGATCAACCAGCTCGCCGCGCTGCGACGGCCGACCAAGAGTCCGAGCCAGCTGGTGCACGGCGATCTCTACGGCACAGTGCTTTTCGCGGGCACCGCGGCGCCGGGCATCACAGACATCACCCCTTACTGGCGGCCGGCGGCGTGGGCGGCCGCGGTGGTGGTGGTCGACGCGCTGTCATGGGGCGAGGCCGATGACGGGCTGATCGAACGATGGAGCCCGTTGCCGGAGTGGCCGCAGATGTTGTTGCGCGCGTTGATGTTCAGGCTCGCAGTGCACGCGCTGCATCCGCGCTCGACGGCGGCGGCGTTCCCCGGTTTGGCGCGTACGGCGGCTTTGGTCCGCCTGGTGCTTTAGACGCGCGAGCAGACGCAAAACTGTCCAATTTTCGCCCAATTTAGGCAGTTTTATGTCTGCTCGCGCCTAGAACTCATGGCGGACTTCCGAGAGCCGCACGCGTCCGTCGTGCGCGAGCACTCCTTCGGCGCGCAACAGCTCCAGCTGCCGCGTCGTCAGGTGCGGCGCGGGCCGGCCGGATGCCCTGATCACCCGATGCCATGGCAGATCCGACGAGTCCGTGCGCATGATCCAGCCGACGATCCGCGGGCTGGAAAGCCCTGCGGCGTCGGCGATGTCGCCGTATGTCGACACGCGTCCCGCTGGAATCGCGGCGACCAGCGCGCGCACCGTCTCCACCTGCTCGTCAGTGACCGCCGGCACCGCTACGACTCCGAAAGCATCTTGCGGATCACCGCCGCGGTTTCGGCCGCGCGCGCCTGGGGAACCATGTGATCGCAATCCCACTCGAGCAGCGTGAAATCGGTTCGGCCGCCCAGTCCTGCGAGCAGCTCGTCGGTGACATACGGCGGATTCGTTTTCGTCGCCAGTACCAGTGTTACGGGTATTTCATTGGGCGGCAATGTGATTGGCCGGGCCAACTCGCTCCAGTACGACATCATCGCCGGGATGCTGATCCGCCAGCCGGCCCGCCCATTGGGCAGGTCGATCAGATGCTCGTCGAGTTCGCGGTCCAGCTCATCCGGGTCGACCTCGCCCCAGGAGCCGTTGACCTTCTCGAGGCGGGCCTCCTCGCGGTCGGTGTAGTCCGGTGAGGCGAACATGTCGTCGGCGATGTCACGCATCCAGCCGCCGTCCAAGCCCACCGCGGGATCGAGCAGCACCAGCGCGCCGACCACGTCGGGCCGCGCAGCAGCCAGACCGAGCGCTACCGCGCCGCCGAACGAATGCCCGACCGCCACGACGGGCCCGTCCGCCTCGGCGTCGAGCAGGCCGGCAAGCGCGGCGACGTTTTCGTCCAGCGTCCATGGCGCCGCCCAGGACGACCGTCCGTGCCCGATGAGGTCCGGCGCGGTGATCGCGATCTCGGGCAGATGTCTCGTCGCGATGGTCTCCCATCGCCGGCCGTGCCCGGTCAACCCGTGGACGGCCAAGACCCGAGGCGGGTCTGCCGGCCCGTAGCGGTGGACATGCAGGACGTCGCTCACGGCGTCGATGCTAGAGGCCGTTCTCGGCGATCAGGCAGTATGGCGGCATGGACAGGCTGTTGCGCTGGCTGCCGATGCGGGTGCTTTCGCTGCGCACAATCGTCGTCGTCGCCGCGCTGGGGGTAGTGGCAGTCGTCATCACGCTCGGCACCTGGGTCTGGATCGGCGTCACCAATGACCAGTACAGCCAGCTGGACCGGCAGCTGGACTCACTCAGCAGGCTGGGCGACATCAACACACTGTTGAGCAGCGCACAGAACGCCGATTCCGATCAGCCCATGCCGGATGGCAGCCTGGTCCGCACGGCACGCATTGGCCCTGCGACGGTGTCGGTACCCAGCGACATCGTGTTGCCGCATTTCGACAACGGCTACGCCAACACGACCATTAACGGCGTCGAATACCGGGTGCGCACCTTCTCGGCGGGGATGGCATCGATCGCCCTCGGCGCGCCGGTGGCCGAAGCGCAGCGCCGGGTCGACGCGTTACACATGCGGGTGCTGATAATTTGCGGCAGCGCGCTGGTGGCCACGGTTCTGGTGGGCTGGGTGATGTGGTTCATCATGATCAACCCGTTCCGGGTGCTGGCCCAGCAGGCCCGCGCGATCAACGCCCAGTCCAAGCCCGACGAAGTGCACGTGCGCGGGGTGCGTGAGGCCGTCGAGATCGCGGACTCCGTCGAGGGCATGCTCGATCGCATCGGCACCGAGCAACAACGCACGAGAGCGGCGCTGGAGTCGGCCCGCGACTTCGCCGCCGTCGCGTCGCACGAACTGCGCACGCCGCTGACGGCCATGCGCACCAACCTCGAAGTCCTGTCGACGCTCGACCCGCCGGCCGAACAACGCAAACAAGTGATCGACGACGTCATGCGCACCCAGCTGCGGATTGAGGCGACGCTGACGGCGCTGGAGCGGCTCGCGCAGGGCGAGTTGACCACTGTCGACGACTTCGTGCCGGTCGACATCACCGAGCTGCTGGACCGCGCCGCCCACGACGCAATGCGCACCTATCCGGACGTGAAGGTGACGCTCATGCCGTCGCCGACCGTGTTGATGCTGGGCATGCCTGCGGGCCTGCGGCTGGTGATCGACAATGCCATCGCCAACGCGATCAAGCACGGCGGTGCCACCGAAATCATGCTCAGCGCGGTCAGTTCCAGCCACGGCGTGGAGATCGCGGTCGACGACAACGGCAGCGGTGTACCCGAGGAGGAGCGCGCCGAGGTGTTCGAGCGGTTCTCGCGCGGGTCGACGGCAGCACGTTCAGGATCCGGCTTGGGGCTCGCGCTCGTCGCCCAGCAGGCCGAGTTGCACAGCGGCACAGCGTCTCTGGAGGCAGGTCCGCTGGGTGGCGCGCGGCTGCTGCTGCGTCTGCCGCCGCCGCAACCACGCTCCGACGACTCGTTGTTCTAGACGCCGCTCCCACCTGGCATAACGTGACTTGTCGGACCCTCGTGGTGTCATGCCCACATGTCCGCACCGCACACCGATCTCAACCCGGCCACGCTCACCGACCTGGGCATGCGAGGCGTCCTGCGGGTCCTCGGCGGCGCGGGCACCGGCAAGAGCGCCCTGCTCGTGCAGATCGCCGCCGCGCATATCGCCGCGGGCGCTGATCCGGAATCGATTCTGCTGCTGACGGGTTCGGCGCGGCTCGGTAGTGAGGCGCGCGCCGCGATCACGTCTGTCCTGCTCGGCTCTGGCAACCGCGCGGTGGTAAGGGAACCGTTGGTCCGCACCGTGCACTCGTACGCGTTCGCGGTGCTGCGGCTCGCGGCGCAGCGCAACGGCGACCCGCCGCCGCGGCTGATCACGAGCGCGGAGCAGGACGGCATCATCCGCGAACTGCTCGCCGGCGACGTGGAGGACGGCGACGCGTCTCCGGTGGGTTGGCCGGCGCAGCTGCGTCCGGCTCTGAGCACCGTGGGGTTCGCAACCGAGCTGCGCAACCTGCTGGCCCGCTGCACCGAACGCGGCGTGGATCCTCTTGCGCTGCAACGCATCGGGCGAACAATGGGTCGCCCGGAGTGGGTCGCCGCCGGCCGGTTCGCGCAAGCCTACGAGCAGATCATGCTGCTGCGTTCGGCTGTCGGAATGGCCGCGCCGCAGGCAACCGTCCCGGCTCTGGGCGCTGCCGAACTCGTCGGGGCCGCGCTCGAGGCGTTCGCGACCGACCCCGACCTGCTGGCCGCCGAACGCGCGCGCATAAAGCTGCTGCTGGTCGACGACGCGCAGCACCTCGATCCCCAAGCGGCGCGGCTGGTGCGGGTGCTGTCAGCGGGTGCGGAGCTCGCCGTGATCGCAGGAGACGCGAACCAAGCCGTGTTCGGCTATCGCGGGGCGGATCCCTCGCTGCTGCGTGGCGACGAGCCGGCACTCACTTTGGCGCAGTCGCACCGCTGCGCACCTGCGATCGCCGACGCCATCACCGGCATCGCGCGCAGGCTGCCCGGTGCCGATCCGGCCCGTGAGCTGACCGGCGCCGATGTGGGGCCGGGCTCGCTGGCTGTGCGGATAGCCGCGTCGCCACACGCGGAATCGGCGTTGATCGCCGATGCGCTGCGCCGCGCACACCTCGTCGACGGAGTGCCGTGGTCGCAGATGGCGGTCATCGTGCGCTCGGTGCCACGGCTCGGTTCGGCGCTCGCGCGCACGCTGGCCGCGACAGGCGTTCCCATCGACTCGCCGCAACCCGACGCGCCGCTGGCCGATCAGCCCGCGGTGCGCGCACTGCTGACCGTGCTCGACGCCACCGCACACGGTCTCGACGGTGACCACGCCCTGTCACTGGTGACCGGTCCCATCGGTCGGGTCGATCCGGTGACACTGCGGCAGCTGCGACGCGCGCTGCGCCGCGCCGACGGCGCCCAGCCGCCACTGGACTTCGGCGACCTGTTGGTCGAGGCGCTCGAGCGGGGCCGCAACGGATTGTCCGTCAACCTGGCAGGTCCGCTGCGCCGGGTGGGTGCGGTGCTGACGGCTGCGCGCCACAGCGCGGCCAGCGGTCAGGACCCCCGCTACACGCTGTGGCAGGCGTGGCATCGTTCCGGTCTGCAGCGGCGCTGGCTGGCGGCCAGCGAACGCGGCGGGCCGGCAGGCGCGCAGGCCGACCGTGATCTGGATGCCGTGACCGCGCTCTTCGATGTGACCGAGCAGTACGTATCGCGCACTGCGGGCGCATCGCTGCCTGGGCTGATCGACCACATCGCCGCACTCGGGCCACCGGCCGCACCCCGCGACCGCGGTCCACAGGCTGACGCGGTCGCGGTGGTCAGTGCTCACGCGGCGCTGGACAAGCAGTGGGAGTTCGTCATCATCGCGGGTCTGCAGGAAGGGTTGTGGCCCAACACCGTTCCGCGTGGCGGAGTGCTGGGCACTCAGCAGCTCGTCGACGTGATGGACGGCGTTGCCACCGCTGGAGTGTCAACCAGGGCCCCGCTGTTGGCCGAGGAACGCCGGCTGCTGATCACTGCGATGGGACGGGCCCGCAGCCGGCTGCTGGTGACCGCGGTCGACAGCGACAACGGTGACGATTCGATGCTGCCGTCGCCGTTCTGCTACGAGCTGTCCGCGTTGGCTACAGATCGCGACCCCGAACCGCCGGCACCGATTCAGGCGCCGCGCCTCCTTGCGCAACCGGCCGTCGTCGGCCGGTTGCGTGCGGTGGTCTGTGCCGCGCCGGACGCCGTCGACGATGCGACCCGCGCTTGCGCCGCAGCACAATTGGCGCGACTGGCCGAGGCGGGCGTGCCCGGCGCAGACCCTGCCCGCTGGTACGGGTTGATGCCGCTGTCCAGCGACGAGCCGCTGTGGGGCGGCGACGGCCACGTCGTCACACTGTCGCCGTCGACGCTGCAGACATTGGCTGACTGCCCGCTTCGCTGGTTGCTCGAACGTCACGGCGGGAGTGACGGACGTGACGTACGGTCCGTCATCGGCTCACTGCTGCACGCGCTGGTGTCGGAGGCCGGCAAGACGGAGAGCCAGATGCTGAACGAACTCGAAAAGGTGTGGAGCGAGCTGCCTTTCGATTCGCGCTGGTATTCGGAGAACGAGCTGGAACGGCACCGCGCGATGCTGTCGACGTTCGCGCAGTGGCGCGCACAGACACGACACCATCTCACCGAGGTCGGCACCGAGATCGACGTCGACGGCGTGATCGGAGAGGGCGACTCGCCGAAGGTTCGCGTTCGTGGACGCCTCGACCGCCTCGAACGTGACGGCGCAGGACGGTTGGTGGTAGTCGATCTCAAGACTGGCAAGACGCCGGTGACAAAGGACGACGCGCAACGGCACGCCCAGCTGGCGATGTACCAGCTTGCCATCGCCGAAGGTCTTGTGCCGCAGGGCGAAACGCCCGGCGGCGGCCGCCTGGTCTACCTCGGCAAGACCGGTTCGGCGGGCGCCACCGAACGTGAGCAAGACGCGCTGACACCCGACGCTCGCGCGCAGTGGCAGCAGGTCGTGCAGCAGGCCGCGGCCGCGACGCAGGGCCCGCAATTCCTCGCGCGCGTCAACGACGGCTGCACGCACTGCCCCGTGCGGGCGATGTGCCCTGCCCAGACTGTCAGCGGTGGGCGATCATGACCCCGCGCTACAGCCCCACCGAACTAGCGTCGGCGTTGGGACTTTTCGCGCCCACCGACGAGCAGGCTGCGGTGATCGCCGCCCCGCCGGGGCCTCTCGTCGTCATCGCAGGCGCGGGTGCGGGCAAAACGGAAACGATGGCGGCACGTGTGGTCTGGCTGGTCGCCAACGGCTACGCGCGGCCCGGCGAGGTGCTCGGGCTGACGTTCACCCGCAAGGCGGCCGGGCAACTACTGCGGCGGGTCCGCACCAGGCTGGCCCGCCTCGCCGGCACCGGCCTGGTTCCCCAGGGCCGCGACGCCGCCGACGATCCGGCGACCGTCAGCACGTATCACGCCTTCGCCGGGAATCTGTTGCGCGAGCATGGCCTGCTGCTTCCGGTCGAGCCCGACACCCGGCTGCTGTCCGAAACGGAGTTGTGGCAGTTGGCGTTTCGCGTCGTCTGCGAACATCCGGACCACTTGGATACCGACAAGACACCTGCGGCCGTTACGGCCATGGTGCTGCGCCTGGCCGGCCAGCTGGCCGAACACCTCGTCGACACCGAGCAGCTGCGCGACACCCATGTCGAACTGGAACGGCTGGTGCACACGCTGCCGGCCGGCCCGTATCAGCGCGACCGCGGTCCGAGCCAGTGGCTGCTGCGGATGCTCGCGACGCAGACCGAACGCACGCAACTCGTGCCGCTCATCGACGCGCTGCATGCACGCATGCGGGCCGAGAAGGTGATGGACTTCGGCATGCAGATGGCCTCGGCGGCGCGGCTGGCGGCTTCGTTCCCGCAAGTCGGCGAGCAGCTGCGGCAGCGGTACCGGGTGGTGCTGCTCGACGAGTATCAGGACACCGGCCACGCGCAGCGCGTCGCCCTGTCGTCGCTGTTCGGCGGCGGAGTCGACGACGATCTGGCCCTGACCGCCGTTGGTGACCCGATCCAGTCGATCTATGGCTGGCGTGGCGCATCCGCGACCAACCTGCCCCGGTTCACCACCGACTTTCCTCGCTCGGACGGCACCCCGGCGCCGACGCTCGAGTTACGCACGAGCTGGCGCAATCCACCGCGCGCGCTGTACGTCGCCAACGCGGTCTCCGCGGAGGCGAGGCGTCGATCCGTTGCGGTGCGGGCACTGCGGCCTCGGCCCGACGCCGAGCCGGGCACCATCAGATGCGCACTGCTGCCCGATGTCGCGACCGAACGCGATTGGGTGGCAGACCATTTGGCGCGGCTGTACCACGACTCGCGCGAAGCCGGGGTGGCGGCGCCGACGGCCGCGGTGCTGATGCGCCGCAACGCCGACGCCGCACCCATGGCCGAAGCCCTCACCGCACGGGGCGTACCGGTCGAGGTGGTGGGCCTGGCGGGTCTGCTCGCGGTGCCCGAGGTCGCCGACGTGGTCGCGACGTTGCGGCTGGTGGCCGACCCCACGGCCGGTGCCGCCGCGATGCGTGTGCTCACCGGCCCACGGTGGCGCTTGGGTGGCCGCGACATCTCCGCCCTGTGGCGCCGCGCCGTCGAACTCGTCGAGAAGGTGACGGCGGCCGGCTCTTCCACGGAGAGGATCGTCGCGTCGGCCGCCCCCGATGCCGATGCGGCATGTCTGGCCGACGCGATCTGCGATCCGGGGCCCGCCGCGGCGTACTCGGCAACGGGATACGAGCGCATCGTCGCGCTCGGCCGCGAGCTGACCGCGCTGCGCGGCCATCTCGACCACCCGCTGCCGGACCTCGTCGCCGAGGTGCGCCGGGTTCTCGGCGTCGACACCGAAGTCCGTGCGACCCAGCCAGTGTCGGCCGGCTGGGCGGGAACCGAGCATCTCGACGCGTTCAGCGATGTAGTCGCCGACGTCGCGTCCCGCCCGGGCGCGACGGTGCGTGGTCTGCTGGCGTTCCTCGACGCCGCCGAGCAGGTGGAGAACGGCTTGGCCCCCGCCGAGGTTGTCGTCGCCACCGACCGCGTGCAGATCCTCACGGTGCACGCGGCCAAAGGACTGGAGTGGCAGGTGGTGGCTGTGCCGCACCTGAGTGGCCGAGTGTTCCCGTCGACGGCGTCGACGCGGACATGGCTCACGGATGCAGGCGATCTGCCGCCGCTATTGCGCGGTGACCGCGCCACCGAATCGGAGCGCGGCGTTCCGGTGCTCGACACGTCCGACGTCAACGACCGAAAGCGATTGTCGGACAAAATCAATGATCACAAGCGCAGCCTGGACCGGCGCCGCATCGACGAAGAACGCCGGCTGCTCTACGTGGCGATCACCCGCGCCGAAAACACGCTGCTGCTGTCCGGTCATCACTGGGGCGCCGCCGAATCCAAGCCTCGCGGACCGTCGGACTTCCTCTGCGAGCTCAAGACCATCATCGACGAGTCCGGCGCCGCAGGCGACCCGTGCGGGGTCGTCGACCTGTGGGCTCCGCCTCCGGCCGAGGGCGAGCCGAACCCGTTGCGCAACAAGACGATCGAAGCGGTCTGGCCAGCCGATCCCGCGGGGTCTCAGCGCCTCGACGTCGAACGTGGTGCGGCATTGGTCGGACGGGCGCTGTCGGGCGAGCTGGCCAGCGGCACCGTCGACGTCGACGGGTGGGCCGCCGATGTCGACGCCCTTCTGGCCGAACGCGACCGCAGCGCCGACAAACCCGTACCGCCGCTGCCCGCGCAGGTCTCGGTCAGCACCCTGGTGGAGCTGGGCCGCGACCCCGAGGCCGTCGCCCGGCGACTGCGCCGGCGCCTGCCAACTCGACCGGATCCACATGCCTTGTTGGGCACGGCGTTTCACGACTGGGTGCAGCGGTTCTTCCACGCCGAGCGGCTGTTCGACCTCGACGACCTGCCCGGCGCGGTCGACCACGATACGGGCGGCGCCGAAGAACTCGCCGAACTGCAGGCCGCGTTCGCGCTCTCGCCGTGGGCGGCCCGCACACCCGTCGACGTGGAAGTCCCGTTCGACATGGTGATCGGCGGCCGCGTCGTGCGCGGCCGCATCGATGCCATCTTCGCCGACGATGATGGCGGCACCACGGTGGTGGACTGGAAGACCGGCGAACCGCCGGACACCCCGGAAGCCAAGCAGCACGCCGCTATTCAGCTGGCGGTATACCGGCTCGCGTGGGCGGCGCTGCAGGGCTGTCCCGTCGAATCGGTACACGCCGCATTCCACTACGTGCGCAGCGGGCAGACGGTCGCACCCGACTCGTTGCCCGGCGCCGACGAACTCACGGCGTTGATCGACGCCGCCTAGGAGTTGCGGTAGACCTTCAGCGCGGAGGTGATCATCGGGATCTGCAGCGGCAGCCGGGCGATTGCGCCCAGCCGCATGAACAGCGGCTTGTCGCGCCACAGCCGGACCAGATTGATGTTGGCCGGAAATACTCCGATGAACACCGCAACCGCCGATAGCGCGCCGAGCCGCCTGGTGCGCGCAGATAGCAACAGGGCACCGCTCGCGAGCTCCGCCACGCCCGAGGCGTAGGTGTAGAACCGCTGGCTGCCGGGCAGTTCGACCGGGACGATCGTGTCGTACGGCTTGGGTATCACAAAGTGGGCGACGCCCGAGCCGAGCAGCAGTGCCGCGAGGCGGTAGGCGATTGTGGGGCTGGCGATCTGCTGCAGTTCGGGTGGGGGTGAGGTCATGATTTGATTGTGGCGTGCGCCCAGTCGGATCGGTGACCGGTTCTCGTGGCCGAAGGTAGGTTGCGTCGACGGCTCGACGCGGTCGAGGAGAATCTCACCTCACGGCCCGACGCTGCGCTCGTCGACATCCTTCGCATCCCCGAACCGTTCGTCAGCCCAGGTCAGCGCATCTTCCGTCGCGTGATCTACGCGACACTGGCGCTGTTCGCTGCGGTGCTCATCGTGTACCTGGACCGCGACGGCTACCGCGACGTGCAGGACAACCAGCTGTCGTTCCTGGACTGCCTGTACTACGCGACGGTGTCCCTGTCGACGACCGGATACGGCGATATCACCCCGTTCACCCCTGAAGCGCGGTTGATCAACGTGCTCGTGATCACTCCGCTGCGGATCGCATTCCTGATCGTGCTGATCGGCACCACGGTCGAAACGCTGACGACGCAGTCGCGCCAGGCATTGAAGATCCAGCGATGGAGGAACAGAGTGCGCAACCACACCGTCGTCATCGGATACGGCACCAAGGGCAGGTCCGCCGTCGCCGCGATGGTCGGGGACGAGGTGGCACCGGCCGACATCGTCGTCGTCGACGAGAACGCCACGTCGCTGGAGCGGGCGAAAAGCGCCGGGCTGGTCACCGTGCACGGCGACGCCACCAAGTCGGAAGTGCTGCGGCTGGCCAGCGCACAGCACGCGAAGTCGATCATCGTCGCCACTGACGACGACGCCAGTGCCGTGCTCGTCACCCTGACCGCACGGGAGCTCGCGCCCAAGGCCAAGATCATCGCCGCGGCGCGCGAAGCCGAAAACCAGCACCTGCTGCGCCAATCCGGCGCGGACTCGACGGTCGTTTCGTCAGAAACCGCGGGCCGCCTGCTGGGCATAGCCACCCAGACCCCGAGCGTTGTGGAGATGATGGAAGACCTGCTCACACCCGACGCCGGCTTCGCGATCGCCGAGCGCGAAGTCACTCCGAAGGAAACCGGCGGCTCGCCGCGGCACCTGACCGACATCGTGCTCGGCGTGGTGCGCGAGGGTCACCTGCTGCGGGTGGACGAGCCCGCCGTCGATGCCCTCGAGGAGGGGGACCGGCTGCTGTACATCCGCAGTGCGGACGCCGAGCGATGACGCTCGGCTTTCAGCTTCGCAACGTCCCGCTGCTGTCCCGTGTCGGTGCCGACCGTGCCGACGCGCTGCGCACCGACGTCGACGCTGCCGTCGCCGGTTGGCCGGACGCGCTGCTGCTGCGGATCGACCGGCGCAACCAGGTCCTGATCTCCGGCGGCCAGGTCGTCCTCGGCAAGGCCGCCACGCTCGGCGACAAACCGCCGGAGAACGCCGTCTTCCTGGGCCGCGTGGCCGATGGCCGCCACGTGTGGGCGATCCGGGCGGCACTGGAAGGCCCCGAGGACACCCACGCCGAAACAGAGGTGCTTGATCTGCGCCGCGCCGGGCACATCTTCGACGACGTCAGCGCCCAGCTCGTCGCGACGGCCAGCGCGCTGCTGAATTGGCATGACAGCGCACGGTTTAGCGCCGTGGACGGCTCGCCGACGAAATCGGTCAAGGGCGGGTGGGCGCGGGTCAATCCGGTCAACGGCCACGAAGAGTTTCCCCGTATCGACCCGGCGGTGATCTGCCTGATCCACGACGGCCATGACCGCGCGGTGCTGGCCCGTCAGACCGTTTGGCCCGAGCGGCTGTTCTCACTGCTGGCCGGGTTCGTCGAGGCCGGCGAGTCGTTCGAATCCTGTGTGGTCCGCGAGATCGCCGAAGAAATCGGGCTGACGGTGACCGACGTGACTTATCTGGGCAGCCAGCCGTGGCCGTTTCCGAGGTCGCTGATGGTCGGCTTCCACGCCATCGGTGACCCGGAGCAGGAGTTCTCGTTCAACGACGGCGAAATCGCCGAGGCGGCCTGGTTCACCCGCGGTGAGGTTCGCGAAGCGCTCGACCACGGCGACTGGAGCAGTGATTCACCATCACGGCTACTGCTGCCGGGATCGATATCCATCGCCCGGGAAATCATCGAGTCCTGGGCCGCGCTGGACTGATGTCGCCGCCGTAGCGGCTCCGGAGACTAGCTGGCGAGCTTCGCCTTGACCTCTTTGGCGCTCGGATTGGTCAGCGTCGACCCGTCGGCGAACTTCAGCGTCGGCACCGTCTGATTGCCGCCGTTGACCGACGCCACGAATTGCGCGGCGGCGGGATCGGCCTCGATATCGACCTCGGCGAACTCGATGCCTTCTGCCTTCAGCACCTTCTTCAGGCGAAAGCAGTAGCCACACCACGAGGTGCTGTACATGGTCAGAGCGCTCATAAGCCGTCCAACGTATCGGATCACACCAACATGCCCACCGCACGCCCCGGTTTTGTCGGCCGGCGCTGACATGATGTAGCGCATGTCGGTCGAGGCGCCCTCCAGCGCGCGTGAACTCATCACGGCTGACCTCGACGACGAGCAGCGCGAGGCCGTGCTCGCCGCCCGCGGTCCGGTGTGTGTGCTGGCCGGCGCCGGTACGGGAAAGACGCGCACGATCACCCGACGCATCGCGAACCTCGTTGCGGCCGGTCACGTCGCGCCGGGCCAGGTCCTCGCGGTGACGTTCACGCAGCGCGCGGCGGGGGAGATGCGCAGCCGGCTGCGTGCGCTCAGCAACGACTTGGCCGGTGTCTCCGCAGAATCAGTACAGGCGATGACGTTTCACGCCGCCGCGCGCCGCCAGTTGGCGTACTTCTGGCCGCGGGTCGTCGGCGACACCGGATGGCAGCTGCTCGACACGAAATTCTCGGTTGTCGCCCAGGCCGCGAACCGCGCGGGCATGTCGACGAGCACCGACGACGTCCGCGACCTCGCCGGCGAAATCGAATGGGCCAAGGCGTCTTTGATCAGCCCTGAGCAATACGCCGCAGCCGTCGCGCAGGCCGGCCGTGACATCCCGTTCGATGCGACGAAGATCGCGACGGTCTACGCCGGGTACGAGACGCTCAAGGCGCGCAACGACGGCATGGCGCTGTTGGATTTCGACGACCTGCTGCTGCACACCGCCGCGGCGATCGAGAACGACGCCGCGGTGGCGCAGGAGTTCCGCGATCGGTATCGCTGTTTCGTCGTCGATGAATACCAAGACGTCACGCCGCTGCAGCAGCGGGTGCTCGACGCCTGGCTGGGCGGGCGCGACGACCTCACCGTCGTCGGCGACGCCAACCAGACCATCTACTCGTTCACCGGCGCCACCCCGCGCTATCTGCTCGACTTCTCGCGGCGGTTCCCCGACGCGGCGGTCGTGCGGCTGGAACGTGACTACCGGTCCACGCCTCAGGTGGTGTCGCTGGCCAACCGCGTCATCGCCGCCGCCCGCGGCCGGATGGCCGGCAGCAAGCTGCACCTGGTCGGCCAGCGTGACCCGGGCCCGACGCCGTCGTTCGCCGAGCATCCCGACGAGGTCGCCGAGGCCGCCGCGGTGGCCAAGAGCATCAAGAACCTCATCGAGTCCGGCACCGTAGCCTCGGAGATCGCGGTGCTGTACCGCATCAACGCCCAGTCCGAGGTCTACGAGGAAGCGCTGACCGAGGCCGGCGTCCCGTTCCAGGTACGCGGCGGCGAAGGGTTCTTCAGCCGTCAAGAGATCCGGCAGGCGCTGCTGGCGCTGCAACGCGCGGCCGAACGCGACGTCGAAGGAGCACTGCCAGAGGTCGTGCGCGCGGTGCTCGAGCCGCTCGGGCTGACCGCCGAGCCGCCGCCCGGTACGCGGGCGCGCGAACGCTGGGAGGCGCTGACGGCGCTGGCCGAGCTCGTCGACGAGGAAGTCGCGCTTCGCCCGTCACTGGATCTGCGCGCGTTGATCACCGAGCTGCGCCAGCGCGCCGATTCGCGGCATCCACCGGTCGTACAAGGCGTCAACCTGGCGTCGCTACACGCGGCGAAGGGTCTGGAGTGGGATGCGGTGTTCCTCGTCGGGCTGGCCGACGGCACGCTGCCCATCTCACATGCGCTGACGCACGGACCCGACAGTGAGCCGGTCGAAGAGGAACGTCGCCTGCTCTACGTCGGAATCACAAGGGCCAGAACACATTTAGCGCTCAGTTGGGCGCTGGCGCGGACACCCGGCGGGCGGCAGGGCCGACGACCGTCGCGGTTCCTCAACGGCATCGTGGCGCGGTCGTCGAGCGACAGCACCCCGAACCGACCGCGCCGTCAGCGCGGCGCCACCCCACGCTGCCGCGTCTGCAACAACACCCTGACCACACCGCCCGCGATCATGCTGCGTCGTTGCGAGACGTGCCCGTCCAACATCGACGAGGAACTGCTCGCCCAACTCAAAGATTGGCGGCTGCGGACCTCCAAGGAGATGAGCGTGCCGGCGTACGTGGTGTTCACGGACAACACCTTGATCGCGATCGCCGAGACGCTGCCGACCGACGACGCGGCGCTGGTCGCGATCCCGGGCATCGGCGCGCGCAAGCTCGAGCAGTACGGGCCCGACGTGCTGGCGATGGTCAAAGGCCGAGCAACGTAACTTTCGGATTTCTTTGCGTCCAAAAATAGTGTCTGACCTGGAAGAATTCTGCGAAAACGCTCACCTGGTCCTGGATTCCAGCGCACAATTTTCCTGTCACTGAGGAGGAGTGCGGGGATCGGTTGCCTGCGGGGAAGGCATTGAAGGTGGCCGCGTCGCGAATATCAGGGGGAAGTGCCATGGCAAGGACCATTCACGTTCGACGTGCACTGTTGAGCACGGGTACCGCACTTGCGGCTACTGCTGTTGCGTTCGGAGGTGCGGCGACGGCGCCGGTCGCGGTAGCTGAGCCGAACAACGGCGGCGGAACCTGGGATATCGAGAAATATGACGACTGCTTGAAGAAATACAACCCGGGCCAGGGGGGCAGTCTCGAAGACATTGACTCTCGGCTCAAATGGTGTTGTGAAGACTCCGGCGGTGTGTGGAAAGGCGACGGGGGTTGTGTGGCGCCGTCCGGGAATTCAGTGGGCTCACGGCAGGTCCCGTCCGGAATCGAAACGGCTCCAGTCGTGACACAGGCTCCGTCGCTCCCGATCAAGCCGCAGATTCCCGGCGACATGCCAGCGGTGACCGTCGCGCCGGCCTGTCCGCCGGACAGCAGCGACCCAAGCTGCCAAACCTCGTAAAGATCGCGCCAAAGCCGCTGGTCAGAAAATCGCTTGTCTGACCTAGCTGTTAGGCTCTAGCCTCAAGATCGCGTAGTTGCGTGACTAGTCAACGAAAGGAGGGGTCCGAGATCATGGCGAACATCAACGCGTTCACCGGCGTAGGCGTTGCCGGCATGTCGCGGACCCTCCACGTCGCCGAGGCTGCCGCCGCGGCGGCGCATCCCGCGTTCATGGCGCACGCCGGCTGGGCCGCCGCTGACATTCCGACGCAGCGCAAGCGCCGCACCGCCGCCGCGACTGGCAAGTCCGTGGATTGGGGCACCACCTAGGTAGAACCTCGATCTAGCCGAAAGGCCACGGACCCGCAGTCAAGGATCCGTGGCCTTAGTTTTTTTCGGACACCGAAAACCTGGTCGCAGATCCATCCAAGACAGATGGCCGACAACGAAATCAACGACCAGGAAGCAGAGGACAGACATGTCAGTCCAGACATGCCGTGAGAGAACGATGCTGTCGGTGCCGTGTCATGTCGGTGAACCCGATCTGTGGTTCGCCGAAAACCCTGTCGACCTCGAGCGCGCCAAGGCGTTGTGCATGGATTGCCCGATCCGGCGCGAGTGCCTTGCCGCGGCCCTGGAACGCCAGGAGCCGTGGGGCGTTTGGGGCGGCGAGATCATCGAGCGCGGAACGATCATCGCGCGGAAGCGTCCGCGTGGACGCCCGCGCAAGAACACCGAGGAAAGCCCGGCAGCCGCGTAGCTGCCGGGTTTTCCCGCGTTCGGGACCGCTAGGCCGCTTCGTCGGCGAAGCCAGGGATCAGTTCTGTCGCAAGGGCTTTGGTCGGGATATGCGCATCGAGCTGGCAGGCGATCGCGACGTTTGAGGCGATCACCCGCAGCGGAATAGCCAGCTTGGCCGGAATATCCATCTGCCGAGCCGCCCTGATCTGGCCGGCGGCACGGTCGGGCTTCATGTTCATGGCGGTGATCCGCTGCAGCCACTTACGCGTGTAGTGGAACACCTCGACCTCGAGCGGTTCGACGTACTGCTTCATCATCTCGTCCATCTCGCGCTTTGATACCTGCTCACCCTTCTGGATGAACCCGATCTTCTGCATGGTCGTCAGCAGGTTCTCGTAGTCGTCGTTGAGCGCGTAGCGCGTCGCCAGACCGATTTCGATGGGAATCCCGCCGGGCAGGGGAGCCACCGCCCCGAAGTCGATGACGCCCATCTTGTCGCCGGGCAGCAGCATGAAGTTCCCCGGATGGGCGTCGCCGTGCATCATTTCGAGCCGGCGTGGCGCGTCGTAGGTGAGCTCGAAAAGGCGTCGGCCCATCAGGTCTCGCTGCTCGGTCGTGCCCTCTCGGATGATCACGGACAACGGGATGCCTTCGATCCATTCCTGGATAACGACTTTCGGCGCACTGGCCACAATGTGTGGGACGACGAAATGCGGATGGCCCTCATAGGCTTTGGCGAACGCACGCTGGTTGTCAGCTTCCAGCCGGTAGTCCAGCTCCATCTCGGTGCGCTCGATCAGCTCGTCGACCACACCCTGCACGTCGGCGCCCGGGGAGAGCTGCTTGAGCACACTGACCATGCGCTGCATGGTTTTCAGGTCGGCGCGCAGCGCCTCGTCGGCGCCGGGGTATTGGATCTTGACCGCGACCTCGCGGCCGTCCGACCACACCGCCTTGTGCACCTGGCCGATGCTGGCCGACGCTACCGGTGTGTCGTCGAACGAGCCGAACCGTTCCCGCCACTTGGTGCCCAGCTGCGCGTCCAGCACGCGGTGCACCTTGGCCGCGGCAAGCGGCGGGGCCTCGCGCTGCAGCTTGGTCAGCGCCTCGCGGTAGGGCTTGCCGTACTGTTCGGGAATCGCGGCTTCCATGACCGACAGCGCCTGGCCGACCTTCATCGCGCCGCCCTTGAGCTCACCGAGCACGGTGAACAACTGCTGGGCGGCCTTGTCCATCAACTCGGCGTTGACCTCGTCCTTCGACTTGCCGGTCAGCCGTTTACCGAAGCCCAACGCGGCCCGGCCTGCCATGCCGACGGGCAAGCTCGCCAGCTTGACGTTGCGGGCGGCCCGACCCCGTTTGATGTCAGTCACCAGACCATCATCCATGACGGATCTGAGCAAACCCTAACGACTTGGAAACAAACGTTTTCGGCGTCAGCACCAGCAGCGGGGATGACGTGTCCATCGGCGCGCCACGATTTCACGGGCATTGACGTCGAACTCGAGCGTGGTGTCCAGCGTTGGCGGCGGTTCCGCCGAATCTCTGACGCCACGGCCGTCGCGCACGGCGCGGATGACCCGGTCGACCTGGTTGAGCGCCAATGCCGCGGTCGCGAGCACCGTGGCGCGGTCGGCGCTGCCGACGGTCCGACGCAGCTGCGCGGCGACCGCAGGCCATGCCGCGTCGCGATCGCTGCGATGTAAATCCGCGCAGTCCAGACAACTCGTCACGCCCGGGATCACCAGCGGCCCAACAAGACCCGCGCCGTCACGCACCCGAACCGGCAGGTGCGCCACCCGGGCAGCGTGCAGCTCGCGGACCACACGGGGATCGGCCACCAGAAAATCCGACAGCACAACCAAATCCGTTGCGTCGGGCGGCGCCGCTTTGGCCAAATTGCTCTGAGTCACTCGTGCGCCCGAACAGCGCAGCGCTCCGGCCAGCAGATCGGACAGCGGGCCGCGCCCGTGAATGCGGATCGACGCCGATCGCGTGCGCCGGCGGCCGGTGGAGGTCACCAGCCCGGCGTCGACGAGTGAGGCAACCAGCTCGCCGGCGTCGATGCCGAAGCGCGCGTTCAGCTCGGCTAGCGTCGCGCCCGACTGCATGGTCCGCAGCAGCTCCGCGAGCGTCGCGGGCGTCAATCCGGTTTGCGGGCGCACCAGCACCGCGCGCCGCGGATCCCAGCCCACCTGCACCGCGCCGTCGGGACGCGACAGCACCGGCATGGCCGGATTGAGCGCATAGCGCCTCATGGACCGACTCTCCCACGGACGGCGGGAGTCCCCGCTCAGTTATCCACAGGGCTCAGTCCTTGGGGTCGTCGTCGCCCTTTTCGGAGCCCTTTTCCAGGTCGGCCAGTGCCTCGTCGATGCCGCTGGTGTCGCCGCCGATCATCCGGTCGATGAAACCGGCCGGCTCGTCGAGATCCTCGGCGCTGGGCAGCAGGTCGGGGTGTTGCCAGACAGCGTCGCGCGCATCGGCGCCCACGGCCTGCGTGAGCCGCTCCCACAGCACCGCCGCCTCCCGCAGTTTGCGCGGCCGCAGCTCCAGCCCGACGAGCGTCGCGAACGTCTGCTCAGCGGGCCCACCGGTGGCGCGCCGTCGACGCAGTGTTTCGGAAAGCGCCGACGCGGCGGGGATGCGCTCGCCCAGCGCGTCCGAGACCACGGTCTGCACCCAGCCCTCGATCAAGGCGAGCAGAGTCTCGAGCCGTTCCAATGCTGCCGTCTGCTCGGGCGTGGCCTTCGGCTCGAAGATGCCCTGATTGAGCAGCTGCTCCATCTGCGACGGGTCGGTCAGGGACGCGGGATTGAATCCCTGGGCGATTTCCTCGATTCCGCTCATGTCGATCTTCATGCCCTTGGCGAAGGCCTCGACGGCGTTGAGCAGCTGGCTGGCCAGCCACGGAACATGGCTGAACAGCCGATGATGCGCGGCCTCGCGTGCGGCCAGGAACGTCAGGATCTCGCTGCGTGGCTGCTCGAGTCCCTCGGACAGCGATTCGATCGCCTCGGGCATCAGCGCGGCAACGCCCTTCGGGCCGAGCGGTAGCCCAATGTCGGTGGAGGTCAAAACTTCTCGCGACAGCTTGCCCAGCGCTTGACCGAGCTGAGACCCGAACGCCATACCGCCCATCTGCGACATCATCGCCAGCAGCGGGCCCGCCATGCTCTTGGCTTCCTCGGGCAGCGCCGAGGCCCACACCGTCGAGATCTGCTCGGCCACCGGGTCGCATAACCGCTTCCAGGTCTCGAGCGTGTTGTCGATCCAGTCGGTGGGCGTCCACGCCACGGCCTTGGTGGTGCCGGCCGGCAGCGCGGTCACGCCGTCCAGCCACGTTTCGGCCAGGTGTACGGCGTCGGCGATAGCGGCGCTCGTCTTTTCCGGGACCGGAGCGACGAAGCCGATCTGGCTCGATGCGAGCTGCCGGGCCAGGTCGTAGTTGACGGGGCCGGACTGCTTACCGCCGGTCATCACGTTGCCGGCGCCACTGAACATCTCGCCGAGCTTGGTGAAGATCTGCCCGAGATCGGACATGTCGAATTCGGACCCGCCGCCCAGACCGAACGGGTCCGAACCCGAACCCGAATCAGGGTCCTTCTTGCGCTTGTCACGCTCGGGGTCGTCCCCGGGGTTGAAGCCGAAAGGCAGGTCAGCCATGTCCTCAACGGTACTCACCAGCGGCCGGACATGCGGGACCGCGGGTCACGCTGTGAGTGAACCGTCGGTTCGCGAGCGGGTCGCCAGCTAAGGCCACATAGCGTGAACCTTTACTGTGGTCGCCGTGAACAGGCGGATTTTGACGCTGCTGATCGCGCTGGTGCCGATCCTGGCGTTCGGCGTGATGCTGTCGGTCGTGACGGTGCCCTACGTGTCGCTGGGGCCCGGCCCGACGTTCGACACTCTCGGCGAGGTCGACGGCAAGAAGGTCGTCGATATCGATAGTCCTGACGTGCATCCGACATCGGGGCATCTGAACATGACGACCGTGTCGCAGCGCGACGACCTGACGCTGGGCCAGGCGCTGACCTTGTGGATGTCCGGCCGCGAGCAGCTGGTTCCACATGACTTGGTCTATCCGCCGGACAAGTCGAAGGACGAGATCGACAAGGCCAACACCACCGACTTCAAACGCTCCGAGGACAGCGCCGAATACGCGGCGCTGGGCTTCCTCAAATATCCGTCGGCCGTCACCGTCGAGACCGTCAACGACCCCGGCCCGTCGGCGGGCAAGCTGCAGGCCGGCGACGCCATTGACGGGGTCAACGGCAAGCCCGTCGCCAGCCTCGACCAGTTCCAGGAGCTGATGAAGAACACCAAGCCGGGCGACAACGTGGTGCTGGACTACCGCCGCAAGAATGCCCCGGCAGGCGTCGCGACAATCACACTGGGCAAGAATCCCGAGCGCGACAGCGGATACCTCGGCATCGCCGTGCTCGACGCGCCATGGGCGCCGTTCAAAATCGACTTCAACCTGGCCAACATCGGCGGGCCGTCGGCCGGGCTGATGTTCTCCCTCGCTGTCGTCGACAAGCTGACCACCGGCGACCTCAACGACGGCAAGTTCGTCGCGGGCACCGGAACCATCGACAGCGACGGCAAGGTCGGCTCGATCGGCGGGATCACGCACAAGATGCTCGCCGCCAAGGAGGCAGGCGCGACGGTCTTCCTGGTTCCTGCGGACAACTGTGACGAGGCGAAATCGGCGCACGAGGACGACCTGGAACTGGTCAAGGTGGACAACCTCAGCCAGGCGGTCGACGCGTTGCATGCGATTTCCGCTGGTGGCGAACCTCCCCGTTGCTGAGGAATTGCCGTGAAAGCGGTGCGTAGAGTTGTGGCACGTCATCCGACGACATTCCACATCCAAGACTGGAGTTAACGAGTGGGTATGCGGCCCGCGGCGAGGATGCCGAAGCTGACGCGACGTAGCCGGATTCTGATCGTGGTGGCCCTGGCCGTCGTGGTGCTGCTGCTGGCCGGACCGCGATTCATCGACGGCTACGTGGATTGGCTGTGGTTCGGCGAGCTCGGCTACCGCAATGTGTTCACCACGGTGCTGGCGACCCGGATCATCGTGTTCCTGGTGGTGTGGGCGCTGATCGGCACGATCGTGTTCGCCGCGCTCGCCTTGGCCTACCGCACGCGACCGGTGTTCGTGCCGACCAACGGTCCCAACGATCCGGTGGCCCGTTATCGCACCGCGGTGATGGCCCGCATGCGGCTGGTGGGCATCGGCGTGCCGGCGGTCGTCGGCTTTCTGGCTGGCGCCGTCGCGCAGAGCTATTGGGTGCGCGTGCAGTTGTTCCTGCACGGCGGCAGCTTCGGCATCGCCGACCCGCAGTTCGGCAAGGACCTCGGCTTCTACGCCTTCGACCTGCCGTTCTACCGGCTGGTGTTGAGCTACCTGTTCGTCGCCACGTTCCTGGCATTCGTCGCAAACCTGCTCGGCCACTACCTGTTCGGCGGGATCCGGCTGGCGGGCCGCACAGGGGCCCTGAGCCGCTCGGCACGCATTCAACTGATCACTCTGGTCGGGATCTTGGTGCTGCTCAAGGCCCTCGCGTACTGGCTGGACCGCTACGAGCTGCTCAGCCACACCCGCGGCGGCAAGCCGTTCACCGGCGCGGGCTATACCGACATCAACGCCGTGTTGCCCGCCAAGCTGATCCTGATGGCGATCGCGGTGATCTGCGCGGCCGCGGTGTTCTCGGCGATTGTGTTGCGCGACTTGAGGATTCCGGCGATCGGCGTGGTGCTGCTGCTGTTGAGCTCGCTGATCGTCGGTGCCGGCTGGCCGTTGGTCGTCGAGCAGATCAGTGTCAAACCCAATGCGGCGCAAAAGGAAAGCGAATACATCAGCCGCAGCATCACCTCGACCAGGCAGGCCTACGGGTTGACTGAGCAGACGGTGACTTACCGCGATTACAGCGGAAACACCCAAGCCAGCCCGCAGCAGGTGGCCGCCGACCGGGCGACGACGTCGAACATCCGGTTGCTCGACCCGACGATCGTCAGCCCGGCGTTCACCCAGTTCCAGCAGGGTAAGAACTTCTATTACTTCCCCGATCAGCTCTCCATCGACCGCTATAACGGTCCCGACGGCAACCTGCGCGACTTCGTCGTCGCCGCTCGTGAGCTCAATCCGGACCGGCTGATCGACAACCAGCGCGACTGGATCAACCGGCACACCGTCTACACCCACGGCAACGGCTTCATCGCCTCGCCGGCCAACACCGTGCGCGGTATTGCCAACGACCCCAACCAAAATGGCGGATACCCGGAGTTTCTGGCCAGTGTGGTCGGCGCGAACGGCAGTGTGATCTCGCCCGGGCCAGCGCCGCTGGATCAACCGCGGGTCTACTACGGGCCGGTCATCGCCAACACGGCGGCGGACTACGCGATCGTCGGCCGCAACGGCGCCGACCGCGAATACGACTACGAGACCAACACGGAGACCAAGAACTACACCTACACCGGCACCGGGGGAGTGCCGGTCGGGAACTGGTTGGCCCGCACCGTGTTTGCGGCTAAGTTCGCTGAGCGAAACTTCTTGTTCTCCAACGTGATCGGGTCGAACAGCAAGATCTTGTTCAACCGTGACCCGGCGCAGCGCGTGCAGGCCGTGGCGCCGTGGCTGACGACCGACACCAGTGTGTACCCGGCGATCGTCAACAAGCGGATGGTGTGGATTGTCGACGGCTACACCACACTGGACAACTACCCGTATTCGGAGTTGACGTCGCTGTCGAGTGCGACGGCTGACTCGAACGAGGTCGCGTTCAACCGGCTCGCGCCCGACAAGCAGGTGTCCTACATCCGTAACTCGGTGAAGGCCACTGTCGACGCCTATGACGGCACGGTCTCGCTGTATGCGCAGGACGAGCAGGATCCTGTGCTGCAGGCGTGGATGAAGGTGTTTCCCGGCACGGTGAAGCCGAAGAGCGAGATCTCGCCGGAGCTGCAGGAGCATCTGCGCTATCCCGAGGACCTGTTCAAGGTGCAGCGGCAGCTGCTGGCGAAGTATCACGTGAACGATCCGGTGACGTTCTTCTCGACGTCGGATTTCTGGGATGTTCCGCTGGACCCGAACCCGACAGCGAGCAGCTATCAGCCGCCGTATTACATCGTCGCGAAAGACCTTGCGGCCAATGACAGTTCGTCGTCGTTCCAGTTGACGAGTGCGATGAACAGGTTCCGGCGAGACTTCCTGGCGGCCTATATCAGCGCGAGTTCCGATCCGGCGACGTACGGCAAGATCACGGTGTTGACGATCCCGGGTCAGGTGAACGGTCCGAAGTTGGCGAACAACGCGATCACCACGGATACGGCGGTGTCGCAGGACCTCGGCGTGATCGGCCGGGACAACCAGAACAGGATCCGGTGGGGCAACCTGCTGACGCTGCCGGTGGCGCAGGGTGGCCTGTTGTATGTGGAACCCGTGTATGCGTCGCCAGGGGCCAGTGATGCGGCGTCGTCGTACCCGCGGTTGATCCGTGTGGCGATGATGTACAACGACCGGGTCGGGTACGGCCCGACGGTGAGTGACGCGCTGGACAAGCTGTTCGGTAAGGGTGCGGGTGCGACGGCGACGGGTCCGGCGCCGACGGACCTGCCGGGCGGGCAACAGCCGGCAGCGCCACCGCCGACGGATGGTGGGCCGCCTGCGGCGCCGCCAGTTCAGGGTCAAGCGCCTGAGGTGCCAACGCCGATCGCGGCGGTGCCACCGGGACCCGGTGGCGGGACGCAATTGTCGGCGGCCAAAGCCGCAGCGCTGCAAGAGGTCAACTCCGCGCTGGATGCGGTAAGGCAGGCGCAGCAGAGCGGCAACTTCGCGGAGTACGGCCAGGCGTTGCAACGGCTGGACGACGCGATGACGAAGTACACGTCGGCGAAGTGACCGGTCCCGTCACCTCTCCCGCGAGCCCCTCACCCCTCCCCGCGAGCGTGCGTGTCTGTACGCAGACACGCCGTATCGAGCGGGCATTTTGCGCACGCTCGCGGCGGGCAACAGGCGATTTGGAAGTGGAGCCGTACCTTCGGTAACCTTGCGTTTACCCGACGCGGGGTGGAGCAGCTCGGTAGCTCGCTGGGCTCATAACCCAGAGGTCGCAGGTTCGAATCCTGTCCCCGCTACGAAATGAAAACGGCCCTCGGAGATCTCTCCGGGGGCCGTTCTCATGCCGGTTGGAACACGTTTGGGAACATTCGCAAAGCTAACGAGTTTTGGGGAACGGATTGGGAACGTTCGGCTGCCCAACCTTGCTATTGAATGGGTCTGCTGCCCCCAGCGGGGTCGCCGATTGGGTGCACCTCGGTCTTCCCCTCGCGTAGTCGATCTAGCTCGTGCCTAATTCGTGCGTCAGTTGACAGCCATAGCTTGGGGACGCGGTCGGCACCACCTGTCGCGCGAAAGCGGCTGCCTTCCACGAGATCCAGGAGTTCGAGGCACTGGAGCAACACGGTGTAGTCATCAAGGATCACAACCGGCACGACCTGAGACACCATCGTCTCAGCTACCTCTTTGACGCTGACGTGGCTATCTGACCCTATGATCCCCAGAAGCGCGTCGGTGTGGTACTGAGCGATGGTGCTCGCCCGGGTGGGACTCAAGAACATCGAGCTCCTGCGATCATGACTAATCGCGCTCAATAGTGGTGCTGCCAACTGAGTCCGTGCGGATTGGGAGATGTGCTCGGTTCGGAACATGTTTGAGAAGCGCATTGTCTCCTCAACCAGTCGAATCGTGGTAACGGCGACCTCCAGAGGTTGCTCCTCCTGGTGTACCGCGAGATCGGATCGGACCTGACGCTCGACGCGGTACGCCATGAACGCCGCCATCTGCTCCACCAATTCGGTCAGGCCGCCGGGAAACTGCTTGTAGAAGGCGGCTTGACTTACCCCTGCTGCATCGCACACGGCGGCCGCGGTGAGGGGCAACTCAGTGCCAGCGCGCGCCAAGCGAACGAAGTGAAAGAAAATCATCCACCGGGTGCGACGAGTCCGCGTTCGTCCAGAGCGCTGACGTGGGCCGTTGTCGCCAGGCGCTGTCATACGTCACTCGGCTGCAAAGCACCGCACATGACGTGACCCACCTTGATTCCTATCGCATCTCTGTCAACTTCATAAGACTATCACTTAGAGGGTGGGTTCACTATGAAGTCAATTCTATGTTGGAGTTGACAGGATTCGGAGGGGCTGCCAGCATGTGACTTGAGGTTGAGTCCACATGTGAGTGAGGCGCGATTGAATAGACACGCTCAAAGTGCTCCGTTGCAGTTACTGCGTGCCTTAAGCCCGTGCCTCCGGTCACCATCGCATCAATAACTTGAGATCGACGGTGACAGTGACGTTGTGCGTCACTTCGCTTGATACGTGTCGAATTGCGAACTGCGCGCTGGGCATAGCGAGTGCTTGTCACGCCTTTGAGCGATGCAGAATGATAGGCAACGCCCTTTGTGCTACCTTATTCGTCCCGGATGCGGTCCGGTCTCGAAACTAAAGGCGTGGTTGTCACTCATTTCATTGATCAGATTGATCGCAGCGGGATTGGCTGTCTGTTTCGCGCGACTCAGGCAATGCAAAGCGAGGTAGACCAGCATGGCGGATCCGTCGATTGTAGTTCATGGCACTGGCGGTCTCGCATTAGGACTAATCGGTCGTCAACTGGGACTAGGGAATTGTCCCTTTACGCTTGTTGGCCGACTCGGCGATGACAGCAGGCGTCGGCAAATAACCGAATCTCTCAACATGCACCGCCTATATCTTTCTGGCGAGCATCCTGACCGCGCCACAACAATTGAAGTGCCCGATATGATCGTGACTTCTGACCCTGCGGGACTTAATGAGTACCGGTCAGCATTGCGCGCGGATGGCGATGTTATGTACTTTCACTCATTGAGAAGCGGGCAACCGTGGGCCGCCAGTGAGGTCGAGACGGCCGTACGAGATCGTCGACGTCACGATACCCGCGGCGTCCTGTTCCTCATTCCTTGCGAGAACTCGGTGAGTCGCTCAATCTCACAACTGAAGGCTGATCTTCGGGGTACCGGATTCGCGTACGTCGACACTATGGTCGACAGGATCTGCCCCGAACCGAAGTGCTTACCAGGGTCCAGCTACGGCGTGTCGGGCGAAATTGTGTACGTGGATACCGAGCGCGACTTCGAATGGGCAGCAGAACTCGAAACGGTCGATCCAGCCGCGCACTTGTCGTTTGACAACATCTGTCAACACGCCAATATTCAGATAGCAGTTGATATCGACGCAACGAAGATCCGTAAGCGCTGGATGATGAACGGCACGCAGCTGGCCATAAGCATCCTCGCGGTATCTATTGGCTTTCGCGACAAGCATTTGTCAGACTACTGCGCGCAGTTTCCTCTCTCACTCGCTGCGCTAATGGGTGATTTCCGAACTGCATGCGAGTTGTCAGGCAAAAACTATAGTGAAGGCGAATTAGCGCAAGCGGAGGCCTGGTACACGGAAAGATTGATTGCAAGCCTCCGGTCGGGCGATGATGGAAAAGGAGACACGGTTCGACGTATCCTTAGCAAAGCCCATCGAGAATCCGCAGGCGAGATGCTGCGCGACATCGCCGACAAAATCGGTGATCCCTACGGAGTGCTTTCCAACCATTTACAGGATCGAGTTGAAAGCTTGCTCATCCACGAGGTAATGGAAGTCATTTTGGGTTCTCTGCTTGACCCGCAATGAAGGGTTGAAACCAACGTCGCTAGATGGTGTCCGAGTAGGCGTCTTCGAGGGCTTCCTTCACCGCCACGCGGGCGGCCGATCGTTCCGCGTCCGTCATGCGCGCGCGCGCCTCACGATGCGCAATCGCGGCGTCGGTTGATGTATCAATTCGCGCTTCTTGCTCTGGTGTGAGTTCGCTGTCGTCCGCGTGTTCGCGGAGTGATTCCAGAACTTGGGCGTACCCGTGGCGAGTTTCGGTGTTAAATCCCATGTGGGGTCTCCTTTCGCCGCGATCTTTACGCACGGCTCTTCGCCACGACCGAGAGTACCCCAACATCTAGAGGGCCCGTTGCGGTCAGACACTACTACTTGTGTCGCCGTTTCGCCGATGAGGGTGCGATCGGATACGAACACGTAACAGTGTGGCCAGTGTGACGAATGTTAAGTTTGTTGTGTCTTTACTATGGGCTTCGCGCCGCGCAGTGTCAAGGCCATCCGCCGCTGCCCATGCCGCTGAACTGGGAAAATGGACGAGCGGCGATCGTTGTCGACGGCCTTCGGGACCCCTTTGCGAGTCAGTTGACGCGGTACGGTTGTGGCTGTCCCTCATCCATCTGGTTGCGGGATTTTTGATCTTTCAAGGCAAATGCGCGTCAAGCCATACGGCTCGAAGGGTGGCCGCATTGCTGAATCGTAGGAGTTAGCCGACATTCGAAAGGACTTTGCAGCGCAAAGGCGATGTTGAGAGCTCTAAAGCGCCAATTTTACCGATCGGCGATCCTTGCCCGTCCGTCATCGCATGGTCGCGACAGCATTTCAGCGGTGGACACTGCGTGGATGCGCAGCTGAAGTGTTGGAGTCGGTGATCCACACAAATCCCACCCCGCTTCGCGGGAAGACCCATCCGTCGAAGGACATTCGCACCGACTTGCCGGGCACCGACTCAGGCGTGGTCTCGACCCGTGTCGATCGGCTGCTCGCGATCAGGTCGAGGACGCTGACCCGTTCGATTGCGCAGTCGCCGTAGTCGAGTTCGACCTCGCAAGGTGCGGTTGATGGGTGGCGAAGTCCATCTACTCGGCCGAGTACCAGCAGCTGTGCGCGCTGGTGCGTCGCTTGCGCCGGGAGGGCCGGACTGACCCAGGTGCAGATCGCCGAGCGGCTGGACATGTCGCAATCGTTTGTCAGCAAGTACGAGTCGGGGGAGCGGCGGCTGGACGTGGTCGAACTGCGCCACGTCGCCGAGGCGCTCGGCACGACGCTCGTTGATGTGGTTGCGCAATTGCAGTAGCGCCGATGCTCGCCCATGAGTTGGACTCGTTGCGGTCGGTTCGACCGTCGCCTAGGACGCCCATCGCCCGGCGTACGAATCCGAATCCGGCTCAGTGCAATTCGTCGAGCAATACCTTCGCGGCGTCGATGAGCAGCCATGCCGTCTCGCTGCTGATCTCCAATCCGTGGGGTCCGCCCTCGCCTGTAAAAACCCACGTGAGCGGCGAGCCGGTCCTGCCGTGTAGCAGGACGCTCAGCGTGATACCGATCGCCCGTTCGCCACCCGTCGGGCTGCCAGGTTTCGAAAAGGACTCAGGTTCATCGATGATCACCCACAATTTGCTTGTTACACCTGCGTGAACGTCACGTCGCGGGTTCATCGGTATTGCTATCAGACTTGAGTGATCCGGGCAATGGCGGCGGTCTGTGACGTCTGTATCTGATCGAGGGTCGTCAGCAATTGCGTCTGAACGTTGGTCAGCAGTTGAATCTGCTCCGCGATTTGGTCGTCGAGTTGCTGGAGAATCGACTCGTTTGTCGTCGCCGCTCGTTGCGCCCTGAGTGCGTCGAGTTGCTGCGAAATGCCGTCCATCGACGAAAACCCCGCGCTTGCGGTGGAGCCGAGACCCTGGCCAATTGAGGCGAAGGCGGCGAGGAGCTGATCTCTTGGCGTGTCCGCCGGCGGCACTGTCCGTGTTGAACGGTCAAGCGTGACTTGGGTTCTGGTGACGTTGCCGCTCGTGTCGTTGGCCTGCACGAGGAAGGTGAGGGTGCGGGTGTAGTCCGATGCCGTGGGTGCGGGGATGAAAAATGCGCCAGATCCGGACTGGTCGAACCAAGGGTTTACGGTGTCGCCGACGCCGTGGTAGGTCAACGACTCGCCATTGTTGTCGACGAAGTACACCCGACCGGTGATGCTGAGGTCTGCGCCGACGGTGTACTCGATCCTGTCGAAGACGGGCGCGCTGGCCGACTGGGCGGCAATGCGCGCCCTGGCCTCGGCCGAAGTGACGAGCGACTGCCACAGGCCCGTCTGGCTCGCAGTGATCGCGGCACCTTGTGCTTTGAGCGCCGACAGGTCTCCATCTGTAAGACCGAAGGTGCTGACGGCTGAGCTGACTATGCCCACATTGAGGTCGGTGATGGCTTGTGCGTTTGCTTGACTGGCGGCCTGCAGCAACAGTTGTGCCTGAGCGATGAGCTGGTCCTGCTGAGCCTGCTGGCCCGCCGTCAAACGTGGCAGCAATGTACTCGTGAGGGTTGCCCTGGCTGTCGTCAATGCGGCAGAGTCCGCCATCACGATCGACTGCGCCACCGACAGCGCGGTTTGCGGGTCAGACGCGACGTCGTCCGGGCTGGGATTCGATGGCACCGTGGCCGGGGTGATGGTCACGGTGACGGCGTGGGTGCCGATGCCGCCATGGCCGTCGGTAACTGTGATCGTGAACGTGTCGGTGTCGGCACCGTCGATCGCGGCCGCGACATAGCGCTCGCCCGAGGAGGGGGTGTAGCTAAAGCTGCCGTCGGAATGGACCACCGCGCTGCCCTTGGAAGTGGTCACACTGCCGGAATAGGTCAACGAATCACTGTCACTGTCGGTGAAAACGATTGTGCCGGTGACTATTGCGTCCGTATCGGTGGACGAGCTGACCGTCGAGAATTGCGGCGCGGCGTTGCCTGGGGCGATGGCGACATCGGCGGTCTTGGTGACCGTCGCACCGTGGCCGTCGCTGATCGTGACGGTGAAACTGTCGGTCTGTGGTGCGGCGTTGTCGGCCGAGGCGGTGTGGCGTACCTGCTCACTCGGCGTGTAGACGATCGCATAGGTGCCGGTGGCCCCGTCGATCAGCGTCGCAGTGCCCACGGTGCCGCTGCCACCTGCCGGCGGGGTGATCGTGAAACTGAGCGGGTCGCCATCGGCGTCGACGGCCACCGCGGTCACCGTCACCGCGCCAGTGCTCTGATTGGGCCCGCTGGGCGTGAGAGTCAGCGTGGGCGGGGTGTTGAGTGTGACGGTGACGTTGGCGGTCGCGGTCTGCCCGGCGTCGCCGAGCAGCCCGAAGCTCAGCGCGTTGAGCAGGCCCGGCAGGCCGTGGATGTAGGCCATGCGCGCGTCGCTGGCGGTGATAGTGACGGTGTCAGTTCCGGTTTGGCCGGCGGTCGGTGTGTAGGTGAAGCTGTGCCCGTCGGCATTGAGCGCGACGGTACCCTTGTCGCCGTTGGTCGCCGTGTAGTCCAGTGTGTCCCCGTCAGCGTCGGTTTGATCGAGGCTGATCGTGATGTTGCCCAACGCATCTGGCTTGGAGGCCGTGTAGTTGACCTCCGGGGTCTGGTTGAAGAACTCGCGGCGCACCACGGCCAGCACAGCCCATAACAGCGGGGGATCCGCAGGGGCGCCGGGTGTCGGCGCGGCGAACGACGCCAACACCGTCTTGACCACATTGGCGGCCGTGTTGATGATGGCGGCCGGCAACGCGAGAAACGCTTTGATCGGGTCCGGTGGCGCTGGGACCGGCGCTGGCGCCGCAGCTGCGAACGTGCTCACCCGAAGCGTTGTTGGCTGCGGATCGATCTGATTGGTATCGACGCCGGGCGATAATAATGTGCTGATCTTTGGCGATAAGCTTTGTGTAACAGTGGGTTTCGCTTCGGTCGTCGGTGTGACCGACCAGAGTTGTTGGCGTGCGGGAGCAGTCGTCGGTGCCGTCAGCGTCGGGGTGGCCGCCGTCGCCTGAGTCGGCGGCGTTGTGCCAGTGGAGGTGTGCGCCCCTCCGGAACTGCGCACCACTACACCATCGCCGACGACCGAGCTGGTTTCTGTGGTGCCGCTGGGCGGTTCCGTGTCCGCAGCGGTCGATGGGGTCGAACTCGGCGCCGATGACGTACTTGTCGTGCTGCCCGTGGTTGTTGACGCCGTCGCGGTGCCCGTGGTCGTGGTCGCGGTGCTGCCTGAAGTTGTCGACGATGTCGGCTCTGTCGCGGTGCCGGTCGCGTTGGCGGTGCTACCCGAAGCGGTCGAATCAGCCGAACCCGTCGCGCTGTTGGCGTCGGTGCCGGCGTCTGGAGTCGCCCACGCCACGCCAGGACTCGTCGCGACCGCCATCCCCACACCCAACGCGACCGCTAATGCCCCGACGCGGCCCACATACATCCCATAGCTCGTCATCGCCATCCTCCTGTCGGTCGGCGGTACGCACCTGCCAAAGAACAACCGCAGGTTATTGGCGAAACCGACGCAGCGGACAGGCAAATTAACGAATCCAGCGAATCGTCATCAAAGTCAGGAAGGTAACGGGTCAAACCCAAGTAGTCGGGTGCGGCCGGTTCACGGAATCCAGGTAGACGGCTACCCGGTGCGGTAGCCCCCGCGTGTGTCAGCGTCGACACCCCAAGGCAATCGATGCAGAGGGGGGATCGCGATGTCCGCACTCGACGGCCCGAAGGTCTGGCGTTGGTCGTAGCCATATGAGTGCCGAATGCGAGTACGAGGCGGCGTTGCGCAGCCTGCCGGAATCCCATTCATTGGCCCTGCGCCTGGCCGATGCCGGCGTCGCTGACGACGTGATCTGCACGTACCTCGACATCGAACCGGAATGCCTGTCGACTTTTCTCGATTTGGCCAGGAGAAAACTGGACTCAGCGTTGGGAAAGCCTAGCCCGAATAATTAACTGTCTCGCTAGAATTTGCTGCGTGCTGGAGCGGTGGCCGCTGACGGGCCGTGCGGAGGAGCTTCGCGTCATCCGTGAGGCGCTCGCCGGCGACGAGCGTAAGGGAATGGTCCTCGCTGGGCTGTCGGGCGTCGGTAAGACCCGGCTGGCGCGCGCGGCGGCCGACGTGGTCGCACAGGCGGGATGGGTGGTGCGCCGCGTCGCCGGGACCGCCACCGGACGCCACGTCCCGCTGGGCGCGTTCGCCCGGTGGGCCGATGACAGCGACACGTCGCCATTGGCGCTGGCCCGCAAGGTGCTGGTCGAACTGGCAGCCGGCAGTGGAGGCGCTCCGTTGTTGGTTGTCGTCGACGATGCGCATCTTCTTGACGACTTGTCCGCTCTGGTTGTGCACCAACTGGTGTTGCAGGACATGGCCAGCGTCATCGTGACGATCCGCACCGGTGAGCCCGCGCCTGATGCGGTGACTGCGCTCTGGAAGGACGGCCTGCTGCGGCGGCTGGAATTGCAACCGTTGTCGCGCAACGAATCCGATCACCTGTTGACGACCGTCCTCGACGGGCCGCTGGCCGTCGGCTGCGCGCAGCGCATGTGGAGATTGAGCCGCGGCAATGTGCTTTTCCTGCAGCACCTCGTCCACCATGAACGTGAGACGGGCAGATTGGCCAGGGTGGACGGCGAATGGCGTTGGAAGGGGACGTATTCGGCGTCGCCGTCGCTGGTCGAACTCGTCGAGCAGGAGATCGGTGCGGTGCCCGACGAAGTGCGCGACGTCGTCGACCTCGTCGCCATCGCCGAGCCCATCGGCCGCGAGCTCTTGATGACGCTGGCCGATCCACAGGCGATCGAGGCGGCCGAACAACGTGAACTCGTCAACGTGGCTTCCACCGGCGACGCGGTCTGTGTCGGCCATCCCTTATATAGCGAGATCCGCTTGAGTCGTTGCGGTCCGATGCGGCTGCGCCGGCTGCGCGGACGGGTCGCGACCGCGATGGCGCAAGCTGACGTCGGCGACCCGCTTCGGCTCGGACTGCTGTGGCTGGAGTCGGATCTGTCACCCGATGCGGCAGTGCTGTCGCGGGCCGCGAGAGTGGCCGCGGCGCGGCTCGATCTTCGCCTCGCCGAGCGTCTGTGCCGGGAGGCTATCGCTGCGCAGCCAAGCCCAGAGGCGAAACTTCTTCTGACGCACATCCTCTTCCTTCAAGAAAAGGCAGAGGCAGCCCAGGAAATCCTCGACACCCTCGACTCGGACGAGTTGGCGGTGCCCGGCTTCCTCAATGGCGTGATCCTGCGCGCGGCAGTGCTTATGTGGCCACTTCAGAAAGCCGACGAAGCGGTGACTCTCATCGAAGCCGCGATGACATCCGGCGATGAGGACCGCAACAACTCGCTGCGGACGTTCCGCGCCATCGGACACGTGATGGCAGCCGAACCGGCGGCGGCGCTCCAGGCGATGGCGGCGGTCGACTACGACCGATTGGACGACGTCGGTCGGGTGGTAGGCCACACCGTCGAGACCATCGCACTCGGCGACTTAGGTCTTGCCCAGGAGGCCACGCGTAGTGCTTCGGCCGGGTACAGGGTGCAAGCCGAATCGCCGCACGATGCGATTCACGGCACCGGCTTGGCAGAATTCCACGCATACGCTCTGCTGGCCGCGGGTTACGTGGACGATGCGGTCACGGTCGCAAAGCGTGAGTTTCAGCGGTGCGCAGACTTCCCCGGCATGTCGCAGTGGATGGCCTTTGCAGCGCTGGGGATAACCTCGATCGGCAGTGGTGATCTGAACGCCTCATTGCGGTACTTGCGTTCGGCGAGTGATGGTTTCGGCGATTCGGGTGACAGCGGTGGTGTGTTCTACCGGATCAGGATTCCGCAGATCGAGGCCCTTGCCCGATCCGGCGACGTCGGCGCCGCCGTCGCGGCATCGACGGCGATCAGCCGACACCCGACATGGAGGTATCTCGAATCCACCTATCTGTTGGCCACTGCCTGGGTGAGTGCGGTGCAGGGCCGTGTTTCCGAAGCACGCGATATATGTGCTCGCGCCGCTGAATTCGCGCGTACTCACGGCCAGCCGGCGCGAGAGGTGTTGTGCCTGCAGACGGCGGTTCAGTTCGGCGACGCTGACGGCGCCGACCGCCTTGCTGAATTGGCCACGCAAGTGGAGGGACCCCGGGCGCCGCTGTCGGCTCGCTACGCGCGGGCCCTGGCTAGCGCCGACGCCGCCGGTCTGGATGCGGCGTCGCGTGACTTCGAGGCAATGGGCGACGTGTTGGCCGCCGCCGACGCCGCGGCCCAGGCGGCCACTCTGCACCGCCGCGACGGGCATCGCGGAAGTGCGCTTACCTCGAGTGGCCGGGCGCAGTTGCTTGCCAAACAGAGCGGGGGAGCGGTGAGCCCTGCACTTTCCGCGGCGAAACTGCCGCTGCCGTTCACGCGACGCGAGCACGAGATCACCCGCCTGCTGTCACACGGGCTATCGAACAAGGAGATCGCAGAGGCATTGTCGTTGTCGGTCCGCACGGTCGAAGGTCACGTCTACCAGGCCAGCACGAAGGTCGGCATCTCGTCGCGCTCCGAATTGTCGGCACTGGTAAGGCAATTCGACGAGGTCGACGCCCCTCGATAGATTCCGGCTGCTCGGCTCGGCGGCGCGCGCAGCGGTGCCCAAGTGGATGAACAAACTCGGCTCCGCGGGCGCGGCGATTCGGCAGCTTCCTGACGGCCGATCGGATTGGGAACATATTTGGGAACCAAACTCCGCGAAACACCGTCCTATCGCTGCGACTTTGGCGGTCGAGAAGGTTGACGGGCACTGACGTGCGCGTTTGGGATGGCACGAACACTCGCTGCCGGCAGCGCGCGCGGCGACGATACAGGTTTTCAAATCGAGCTTTGTCAAGAATCTCAGTTGAAATATCGGACGAAATTCAGATGATCCTGTAGGCGTCTCGACGATGTTTCGCAGGGTGCTACAACGGCAATGGGGATCCTGCCTACCTGGCGAAATTGGTCTTCGGCGTGAAGTGCAACGCGAGGGCGTCGATGGCGAGGGCGGTCAATTGCGATTCGACCGGCAGCAGTAACTTGGGCAGCCGGCAGCAGTAACTCGGGCAATAAGAATGGCCGTTCGCGTTACGCTTCGATGGTGAATGCACGGTACGCCTACTGCGGGCTTGTGGACGACTTCGCCATACGAAATAAAGACGGACTGACGATCCAGACGCTCGATGAGCTCAACGATCACCTGATTCGTGCAGTCCTCATGGGTGATCGGATAATCATCAACGACGGGCACGTCCTGCTGAATCCTGCGATACAACAGGCCATCCTGCGCCCGGACGAAAGCCCGTTTCGGAGCTTGTTCAAGAGCGAGTTCATCATGATCGCATCGCGCAACGGGGGCGACCTCCCTGGGCTTTGTGCGTACATGGCAGAGGACAAAATCACAACTGCACAAACACTTCTCGCGAGTTCCTTTTACACGGAGCAGTATGAGGGTGCCCTCCAGAATTGGTCTAAGCACCTGAACTCGCTCGATGCGAACTGGTCACGCTCTTGGCCGGCACATAAAACTGATTTCATTTATGGCAAGCTTTCGAGTCGTGTGCTGGAAGAGCTCATTGAAGCTAACAACGAGGATGAGGAGCTGACACGCTTCAAGGAGGCTCTCGGAAATTCCGTGACATCACGCACTGCTTGGGAGAACACGGCTGACAGTCTCCACAATCAGGGGCAGTTGTCGCAGGAGAAGAAGGCGAGTCTGATGGCGGCGGCTAACGAGGCATACCAGTACGCGTGGGGCTGCAATCTGAACGACAAGAACCACCCGACGAGCGTGCAGACGCGGGCTAGCCGGTTCTTGGATGACTTGAATCGTCCGGTCGGCAACGCGCCTATCGAATCCCGACCGGACGAGGTTCGGGTCTTCGTCCCCAACGTGGAGGTTGCCGGCAAAGGCATCCGTACGGACTGGAAACGTCTAGCCGACGTCGCGAGTCGGAGTAGCCCGGCGGCGGAGGCCAAGTCAAAGTTTCGGGAAGATTTGGACAAGTACTACAGCGGCACGGGAATCACGGATAAGGAGATGAAGGCCAGCGCGAAGGCCTACTCGAAGAGTCTCGCAGCAATGTTTGGCCAGGAGGAGAAGGCGAAGACTGCTGTCGACCTTGCATTCGCGGCGGTAGGTGTTGGAGCTGCAATCGGCGCATTTACCGCATTCTTGCCAGCGGGCCTGGCGGGTTTGGCAATCGCTGGCGGTATCGCAGTCGCCGGCGGCGGTCTCCCGCACACAAAACCGGGGCGTAATCTTGTCTCTCGCCTCGGCCAGACGAAGCCGAGCAAATGGATTAGTGAGGTGCAAAAGGACGGGCTCGACCCGCGGGTTTGCATCTCCTCGTTCGAACTTGACCCGGAAAAGGCTGCCGAGTGCGTCAAGGATGCTCCGCTTTACAAGCGGAAATGAAGGCCCCGAGTAGTGGGCCAGTCTCTAGCCCGCGCAACAACTTAGCCGCTGGGACGGATTGAAGAGACCGCCGGCTCGGCGCGCAGCGAAGTTGTACATAACCCATTCGGCCTAATTGCGGTAATGCTCAACCACCACGCCCGAACGACGCTCGGCATCTAGTCTGGGGCCCATGCCCCAGCGGCCCCCGTGTGGGGCGATCGGCGCTTGGTCGTCCTTGCCGGAGCAGGCATTTCTGCGGTGCCGCCGAGCGACCATCCTGACTGGTGGCATTTCAACAAGGCCGTACTCGACGGTATCCGTAGCGCCCCCATCGCAAGCAATCCCCTCGACCTGCCGCTTGTAGCGGCCCTCAAGCGAATCACTCTCGACGATATCGACGTCACTCTGTTCAGTGAAGTTGTACACAGCGCCTTCGCAGGCTCGCGATGGGTCGATCTCGTGGCGCGTCTTGACGGTTCGGTGCCTAGCCCAAGCCATGACAGCCTCGCGGGACTTGCCTCAGAGGGTCGGCTCGCTGCAATCATTACGACGAATTCGACACGCTCATAGAGCGTGCATTCGAAGGCAACGGCATCCCGATCGATATCGACATCGTCACGCCAGATCTTCGCCCGGTCCCACTGTCAGCACATACTTGCCGCCTGATAAAGATCCATGGATCAGTCAGCGCGACAAGCTCACTGGTGGACCTCGCCAGCCAAAAAGCGCGGGGTGTGCCACCTCTTGTGAGAGCCTGGCTGTCACGCATTTTCGCCGAGCATCCGCTACTAGTTGCGGGCTTCTCTGGCCGCGATCTCGAACTCGGTGAGGACTACTTGGGGCTTCTGCTGCCGCGCCGCAGATGCGGTGGCTGCGATGGACCACACCTGATGTGCGGCGGACGCCCGGAGCAAAGTCATTAAGTCTCTCCGAGTGCTTCTTGGTCGTCCTGCCTGCGCAGCCATTTTCGGGATATCAGCCTCGGAAGGCGTTCGAGCGGTCGTTGCCACGGCGTGCTTGAAACCCTGCGCGGTCCCAGGATTTGAGCACGCCTCCGGCGACGAGATCGTCGCCCTCTCGCTTTTCGTCAAGCGCGTGGACGTGGCTACGCGTCACCGCGAGGATGAAGCGGTTCGGCAGCCCCGCCGTCTCCATCTGTCTCGACATCTGGCCCATGGTTCCGGGCGTCGCCCGCCCAACCGCGTCGTTGAAGCGCATCACGCCGCGGGCGATTCCGCCGAAGCCCGAGGCCTTCCGCTGCATGTCACGCGTCAACTGCTGACACGGCGCGGCAGCTTCGACCGGTTCGGAGAGCACGGATGCTGCCACCGTTGCAGCCTGGTGGTCCAGTAGCGACTCGCCGTCTGACAAAGGGTTCATGCTCGCGCCTCTGGGTTCTGCGCGGCGCCTCGGTGGCGTCGTCGTGCTGGAAGTTCTCCAACATCCGATCAGCTACCGATCACAACAACTAGCTGTCGTGTTTGCTGCCGACACGTCAGCGATCGTACGAACTCAAGCAGTCGAGCGACGGCCAACTTCGCAGAAGATCCCCGCGTCAATCCGTCGTTTACCCTGGCGGGAGTCGACGACACTTTCTCGCAAAAGCCGTTTCGCCATTGGGGAGAGCTTGACAGCGCAACTGCAGCAATGGTCTGACCGCGCTGCCACGCGCCTGTTGCGGCTGCCGCCGCCGACCACCGACTACGCCGTGCGCCACGACATCCCGGTTCCCATGCGTGACGGTGTCCAACTCCTCGCCGACCATTACGCCCCGACGACGTCCACACCTGTCGGCACGATTCTGTTCCGCGGACCCTACGGCCGCGGCGGCATTCCCGGCCTCTTCACGGGCCGGGTTTATGCCGCACGCGGTTACCACGTCGTGATGCAAAGCGCCCGTGGCACTTTCGGCTCCGGCGGTGAGTTCAACCCCGGCCGCCACGAGATCGATGACGGCGTCGACACCGTCTCCTGGCTTCGCCAACAGCCCTGGTTCACAGGACGATTCGCCACTCTCGGCGCCTCCTACCTCGGCTTCACCCAATGGGCCCTGCTCCACGATCCGCCGCCCGAGCTCGCGGCCGCCGTCATCATTGTTGGCCCTCATGACCTGAGCGAAGCCGTTTGGGGCTCAGGCTCTTTCGCCTTGAACGATTTCCTCGGTTGGAGCGACACCGTCGCCCATCAGGAAGACGGCCGTTGGAGGACCCTGCTGAGCATGGCCACCGCGAGGTGGCGCGTCGGCCCGGCCATGCACGATCTGCCCCTCGGCACGGCCGGGCGCGCCCTGCTCGGCGAGCAAGCCCAGTGGTACCAAGACTGGGTCGCCAACCCCGACATGGCCGCCGACTATTGGCAGCCCGTCCGTCTCCATGGCGCACTCGACCGCATCGACGTGCCCATCCTCCTGATCACCGGCTGGCAAGACGTCTTCCTCAATCAGACGCTCCACCAGTACCGCCTGCTGCGCGACCGCGGTACCAACGTCGCCCTCACCGTCGGGCCCTGGACTCACGGCCAAGTTGGGCTCAACGCCGCCGGCCTGACCGCCCGCGAATCCCTCGACTGGCTCAATCACCACCTCGCCGCTCAGCCATCGAACAGAGCGGCGCCCGTTCGGATCTTCCTCACCGGGGCAGGGGAGTGGCGCGTACTTGACACCTGGCCGCCGGCAGCAAAAGAGAAAACCCTTTACCTGCAACCGAATTCGAAGCTCGTCGACCGGCCTCCGCCACCAGACGCGCAACCGTCAACCTTCGTGTACGACCCTGCCGACCCGACACCGACCGTCGGCGGCCGCCTGCTATCGCTGTCAGCCGGATACCGCAACGACAGCCGGCTCGCCCAACGCCACGATGTCCTCGCCTTCACCGGACCCGTCCTTGCCCACGACCTCGATGTGATCGGCTATCCGCGCGTCGAACTCGCCCACACGACCGACATTCCCCACGCCGACGTGTTCGTCAGGCTCAGTGAGGTCGATGCCAAGGGACGCTCCCGCAATGTCAGCGACGGCTACGTCCGGCTCGGTCAAGGACACACAGAGCAGCAACTACACATCGAACTCGACGGAATCGCGCACCGTTTCCAAGCCGGCACCCGAATCCGCCTTTTAGTCGCCGGCGGCTCACATCCCCGTTTCGCCCGGAATCTCGGCACCGCGGATCCCGCGCACACCGCGAGTGAGATGGTCCGTTCGACGCACACGGTCGCCCATGGCAGCGGGGGTATCTCGCGTGTGATCCTCCCGATACACGCCAAAGAATTGACGTAAGCGTTATGTTCTTCGCCTTGTCTACGCCAGGGCAAGGGGGAGCGTCGACATGCACGCATCAGTGACGTCGTGTTTCAACGCAGGTATAGCGCTGGTCGGAGCCAGTGTGATGCCGTGAGTCCGATCGCAATACCCGACGAGGCACCACCGATCCGCGAACAGGACGTGCAGCTCGTCGCGGACCCGATCAGCATCTACACGCAGGTCTTTCAGACCGCTGCCTTGCAAGCGTTCAACATCGCGCCCTTCCATCCGCGCCGTCCCAGCGGCGGACACGCCTGCCGTGGACAAATCGGGCTTAACGGACCATGACAGTCCGGCGGCCTCTGATACGACTGCGGCGCACGCGGACGACAACGCATCCGCCAATCAGTGACAGGATGACGCGCGTGGGTGAGCGTGTCAGGTTTCCGAGTACCAGCGGCCCCGCCTTGGCGGGCATCATCGACCTGCCCGAAGGCGAAGTGCGCGGCTGGGGCGTCTTCGCCCACGGCTTCACGCTCGGGAAGGACAGCCCCGCCGCGAGCCGGATCTGCAAGCAGCTCGCCAGCGAGGGCATCGGCATGCTTCGCTTCGACAACCTCGGCCTTGGCGACTCCGAAGGCGACTGGGGCGACGGCTCCTTCTCCCACAAAGTCGCCGACACTGTCCGCGCCGTCGAATACATGAACAAAGAAGGCCGCGAGGTACACCTACTCGTCGGCCACTCCTTCGGCGGCTCGGCCGTCATCGCCGCCGCCCACGAATGTCCGACCGTACAGGCGGTGGCCAGCGTCGGCGCGCCCTACGAACCCGCCCACGTCGAGCACACCTTCGACGCCCTCTGCGAGCGCATCGAGAAAGAGGGAGAGGCGCCATTCCTCATCGGCGGCAAGGCTCTAACGCTCAAGCGCCACTTCATCGAAGACGTACGCAACGCTGACCTTCACGAGCGCATCCGCACACTCAAACGCGCGCTGCTCGTCATGCATTCACCCACCGACAACACCGTCGGCATCGCCAACGCCAGCGAAATCTTCCGTGCCGCAAGGCATCCCCGCAGCTTCGTCTCGCTCGAAGGCGCCGACCATCTGCTCACCGAGAAGAATCAGGCGGCACGCGCGGCCCGGATCATCAGCGCCTGGGCCGACCCCTACCTGTGACTACCGCAGCTTGACGACGACCTTGCCCTTGGCCGTCCGATCCTCCAGCGACGCAATTGCATCGCCCGCGCGCTCCAGCGGATAGACCACCGGCTCCGGCGCTGAGACACGCCCCGACGCCAGCAGCGGCTCCAGCTCCGCCCATTGCTCCAGCAGATATCCCGGATGCGACAGCGCCCATGCGCCCCAGCCCACGCCCACCGCGTCGACGTTGTTCAGCAGCAACCGGTTCACCTTGATCGTCGGGATCTCCCCACCGGTGAACCCGATCACCAGCAGCCGCCCACCAGGCGCCAGTGACCGCAGCGAATCCGTGAACCGGTCGCCGCCCACCGGATCGACGACGATGTCCACGCCGCGGCCGTCCGTCAGGTCCTTGACCGCATCCTTGAAGCCGTCGGCCAGCACCACGTCCGTCGCGCCGGCCGCCTTGGCCACCTCACCCTTCTCGAACGTGCTCACCACCGCGATCACCCGCGACGCGCCCCACGCCGGCGCCAGCCGCAGCGTCGACGTGCCGATGCCGCCCGCCGCGCCGTGCACCAGCACGGTCTCACCGGGAGCCAGCCGGCCCCGTGTCCGCAACGCGTGATGCATCGTCAGGTCGTTGAACAACAGCCCTGCGCCCGCCTCGAACGACACCGAGTCCGGCAGCTTGAACACCCGATCCGGTTGCAGCGCAACGACTTCCTGCATCGCCCCGCACAGCATCGTCAGTCCACAGACCCGATCACCCGCAGCAACGTGCGCGCCTGCCGGGGCGCTCCGCACCACGCCCGCAAGCTCCCCGCCCGGGCTGTAGGGCATCTCCGGCTTGTACTGATAGAGCCCACGCGACTGCAGCGCGTCGGGAAACGCCACACCCGCCGCGTGCACATCGATAACGACCAGGCCCTCGCCATCCGGCTCGTCGATCTCGACGACCTCGGCCGCCTGCGGACCGTCAAGCCGGGCTATCTGTATCGCGCGCATCGCATCATTTAACCCGCCGCAGTATGTGCAACGGCAGGCGGTTACCGACCGATAAACTGGGTGTTAACGGCAGCGTTGCCGCATCCGACAGGAGCACCCCATGGCAGGTGGTCAGGCCAACGGCCCGAGAGCCAAACGATTCGCCGCGGCCGAGGCGATGCCAAAGGGGCGCGCCGTTCCCGTTCGCTCTAGAGACGGTATCCGTCTGCACACCGAGGTCTTCGGGCCGAAAGACGGGTATCCGATCGTCCTAGCACACGGCATCACCTGCGCGATCCGCGTGTGGAAACACCAGATAGCCGACCTCTCCAAGGATTACCGCGTCATTGCGTTCGACCATCGTGGCCACGGCCGCAGCGCCGTTCCCGTGCGGCGTCACGCCTACAGTCTCGACCACCTCGCGGCCGATCTCGATTCCGTCCTCGAAGCGACACTCAAGCCGGGCGAAAAGGCGGTCATCGCCGGCCACTCGATGGGCGGCATCGCGATCACCTCGTGGGCCGAGCGCCATCCCGAGCGCGTGCCGCAGCGCGCCGACGCCGTCGCGCTGATCAACACCACCACCGGCGACCTGCTGCGCCATGTGCGGTTACTGCCCATGCCGGGGCCCCTGGCCGACGTCCGCGTCCTAGCCGCGGGAACCCTGCTGAAGACATTCGGCGCGGCGCCGCTGCTGCGCGCCGTGGACCGGCCGAGCCGACGCTTCGTGTCGATGATCGCCGTCGGCCACGACGCCGACCCGTCGGTCGTGGACTTCATCCACGAGCTGTTCACCTCGACGCCGCCCGCAGGCCGCGGCGGCTGGGCTCGCACCCTCGTCGACGCGCTCGGGCCCGAGCACATCGGGCTGGACAATCTGACCGTGCCGACCCTGGTGATCGGCAGCGAGAAGGACCGGCTGCTGCCGATGGTGTCCTCGCGACGTATCGCGAAGATGGCGCCGAACCTCGCGCAATTCGTCGAGCTGACCGGCGGTCACTGCGCGATCGTCGAGCGCCCCGACGAGGTCAACAAACACCTGCGCCTACTCATCGAGACGGTCAACCAGGAGCAGTCGGCCTAAGACAGCGCCCGATGTACCTCGTCGGCCGCACGCTTGCCCGACCGCACCGCGCCGTCGAGAAAACCGGTCCATTCGTCGGCGGTTTCGGTGCCCGCCCAGAAGATGTGGTCGACGGGCTTGCGCAGCCACGGCCCGTAGGTCGTCCACGACCCAGGCGGCACGGCGGCCGTCGGCCCGCCGGGGGCGAATTCCTCTGTGCCCCAACAATGGTCGACATAATCAATCGGGCTCGCGGCGGCATCGCCGAATAACGCCGAGAACCCATCCAGGGCGCGCTTGCGGCGCTGCTCGGCGGACAATGGATCAAACGATCGCGCGTCGGTGAACCCCAGCAGGATTCCGGGGCCGTCGTCGCTTGGGCTGACGTCGAACGTGATGAACACCGGGCCCTCGTCAGAAAGCGCCTCACCCGAGCAGCCATTGGCTCGCCAGAACGGCGTCTCGTACGCGGCGTACGCCTTGCTCAAGGAACCTTGTGGCCAATGTTGCGCAAGCTTTTCGTACTCCGGAGGAAGAGCCGGATCGAACGTGAGGCCGCTCCTGTGCTCGGGCGGAATCGCGACGACGACGGCCTTGGCAGCCACGTTGCCTTTGTCGGAGCCGACGCTCAGCGTGCCGTCGGTACGTCGTTCGATGCTGTGCACGACCGCGTTGAGCACTACGCGGGGGCCGAGGTCGTCGGCCATTTGCAGCGCGATCTGTTGGGTGCCCCCGGGAAAGCGCTCCTGCTGCGCGCCGCCCTCGACGTCGAGCATCCGACCGAGTCCGCCCGCGGCCTTGATGTAGCGCACCGCGTGCAGCATCGACACTTCTTCGGGCTCGCAACCCCATGTCACCCGGGCCATGATCGCCATCAGGTCGCGGGCCCCCGCGCTCGCATGCACGTAAAGCAGCCAGTCCTGGAGGGTCTTGGAATCTAGTTTGTCGGCGATCGACGACGTCCACGGCTCGTCGACCGGAACCCGCCGGCAGACACGTTCGAATCGCCACTGGATGCGGGACACGTCGACCAGTTCGATGATGGACAGCCGCGGGATCGTGCTGCGGTACGCGCGGACCCGGCCGCGCCAGCGGATCAGGTTCTTGCCGCGGTTATGGGTTCGGACGGTCTGGCAGCCCAGTTCTTTGGCCAGGGCGATGACGGCGTCCTGGGTGGGGCCGACGAATGTGCCGCCGAGGTCGATCGGTGTGCCGGCGATCGTCGTCGTCGATGACCGGCCCCCGACGCGATCGCGGCCCTCGAGGACAACGACGTCGTAGCCGAGCCGCACCAGATCGCGAGCTGCCGACAGCCCCGCGAATCCAGCGCCCACCACGACGACGTCGGCATTGGCTGGGATGGTCACACCACCAGGCTCTCACGATTGGCGCGGATCATCGACGCGCGTAATCGCCGCGCCCTATCGTGGTACCCAGGCGGACCAAGGGAGGTTCTTCGTGAGTCTTGAGCAGGCCGAATACTCCGACGTCCTGATCATCGGCGCGGGAATCTCCGGGATCGGCGCCGCCTACCGGATCCACGAGAAGAACCCGAACCTGACCTACACGGTGCTGGAGCGGCGTGCCCGGATCGGCGGCACGTGGGACCTGTTCCGGTATCCGGGCATCCGGTCCGACAGCGACATCTTCACGCTGAGCTTTCCGTTTGAGCCGTGGCGGCGGCCCGAGAACGTGGCCGACGGCGACGATATCCGCGAATACCTCACCGAGACCGCCCGCAAGCACGGCATCGGTGAGCACATTCGGTTCAACACCCTCGTGGTCTCGGCGGATTGGGATTCGACGACCGACAGCTGGACCGTCGAGACCGAACAGGACGGTGTGCCCAAGACGTACCGCGGCCGGTTCGTGTTCTTCGGCACCGGCTACTACAACTACGACGAGCCCTACAAGCCCGAATTCCCGGGCATCGAACAGTTCTCCGGTGAGGTGGTGCACCCGCAGCACTGGCCCGAGGACTTCGACTACGCCGGCAAGCGTGTTGTGGTGATCGGCAGCGGCGCAACCGCGGTCAGCATGATCCCGTCGCTCAGCGAAAAGGCGGGGCGCGTCACCATGCTGCAGCGCTCACCGACCTACATGTTGTCGATGCCGCGGATCCACCCGGTGGTGCAGGCGATCCGAAAAGTGTTGCCGGTGAAGCCTGCTAACCGTGTCGTGCGCTGGTACAACACGTTCTTCACCGTGATGACGTACGTGGTCGCGCGCAAGGCGCCCAAGTTCAGCCGGTGGTTGATCCGAGCGATGGCGAAAAAGAGCCTGCCCGAAGGCTATCCGGTCGACGTCCACTTCAAGCCGCGCTACGACCCGTGGGATCAGCGGCTGTGCCTGATCCTCCACAACGACCTCTATACCGCGGTCGGCGACGGACGTGTCGACGTCGTCACCGACGCCATCGACCACGTCGATACCACCGGAATCGTGCTGCGCTCGGGCCAGCACCTCGACGCCGACGTCATCATCACCGCCACCGGCCTACAGCTGCAGGCGCTCGGCGGCGTTGCGGTCAGCATCGACGGCGCAGAGGTCAAGCCGCAGGACAGGTTCGTATATAAGGAACACATGCTCGAGGACGTGCCGAACCTGGCGTGGTGCGTCGGCTACATCAATGCATCGTGGACATTGCGAGCCGATCTCACTGCCCGTTCGGTAGCAAAACTACTGGCCTACATGGACTCTCACGGCTACACGCACGCCTATCCGCACCTCGGGGACGTCCCGATGCCGGAGAAGCCGGCGTGGAACATCAATGCCGGCTATGTCCAGCGCGCCGCACATGTGCTGCCGAAGTCGGGTACGCACCGGCCGTGGAACGTTCGGCACAACTATGTGCTCGACACGATCGATCATCGATTCGACCGCATCGAGGAGTCGATGGTGTTCGGCCGGGCTCAGGCGGGGGCGGCGAAGTCCGCGTAGGAGGTTGGCGATGTCCGAGTTCAATGACGTGCTGATCATCGGCGCAGGGATATCGGGCATCGGCGCCGCATACCGCATCCGTGAGAAGAACCCGCATCTGTCGTACACGATTCTCGAGCGGCGTGCGCGGCTCGGCGGGACGTGGGATCTGTTCCGCTATCCCGGGATCCGTTCGGACAGCGACATTTTCACGCTGTGCTTCCCCTGGGAACCGTGGACACGGCCGGAGATGATCGCCGACGGTGAACACATCTGGCAGTACCTCGCCGACACGGCACACAAGCACGGCATCGACGAGCATATTCGATTCAACACCCACGTCCGCTCAGTCGACTGGGATTCGAGATCCGACACATGGACTGTGCACACCGAGCAGGACGGTGTTTTGAGGACTTATCGGACCCGGTTCCTGTTCTTCGGCACCGGGTACTACAACTACGACGAGCCTTACGCGCCAACGTTTCCCGGTATCGAGGATTTCAAGGGCGAGGTGGTACATCCGCAGCACTGGCCCGAGGACTTCGACTACACCGGGAAGCGACTTGTCGTCATCGGCAGCGGCGCTACCGCGGTCAGCATGATCCCCTCGCTGACCGACACGGCCGCACACGTGACCATGCTGCAGCGCACGCCGTCATACATGTTGTCGGCGGCCAAGGTGGAGCCGACGGCCATCCTGACGCACAAGCTGTTGCCGCTGCGGGTCGCGCACTGGGTTGTGCGGTGGCGCAACGCGTTCGCCGGGTCGCTGATATGGGCGGTCGCCCGCAAGGCGCCAGAGTTCAGCAAGCGCCTGCTTCGCCGCGTCGCCGAACGCAACCTGCCCGCGGGCTACGACATCGAAACGCATTTCACGCCGCCGTATAACCCGTGGGATCAGCGGCTGTGCATCATCGTCGGGGCCGACCTGTACAAGGCGATCAACGATGGTGATGTCGAGGTGGTGACCGACCATGTCGACCACATGGACGCCGCAGGGATCGTGCTGAAGTCCGGCAGGCGTCTGGACGCCGACGTGATCATCACCGCGACGGGCCTTCAGCTTCAGGGGTTGGGCGGCATTACCGTCAGCATCGACGGAAAGAAGATCTCCGCGCACGACCGGTTCATCTATCGACGGCATCTGCTGGAGGACGTTCCCAACGCGGCGTGGTGCATTGGGTACACGAACGCCTCGTGGACGCTGGGGGCGGACTTGACGGCGCGCTCGGTGGCGAAGCTCTTGGCGTACATGGACTCCCACGGCTATACGCATGCGTATCCGCATCTCGGCAAGGGCCGGATGGGCGAGCAGCCGGCGTTGAATCTGTCGGCGGGTTATGTCCTGCGATCACCGGACGCACTGCCGAAGTCGGGCACCCGCAGGCCATGGGCACTGACCCACAATTTCATGCGCGACGTGATCGGCCGGCCGTTTGAGTCCATCGACGATTCGATGGTGTTCGGTCGCGCGCCTGCGACGCCCGTAGCGTCATTGCGAGCAGTCGCGACGCCGATAACGCAAACGTCGTCTTGAACCGGTTCCGCTGCCTCGTCGCGATTGCGCTGTTCGCGGCGAGCTGAGTTATCCCCAGTCGCGTTTTCATTCACAGGTTGGCGGTTGGTGGTGGCGGGGAGGCGTTTGGTTTCGGGATAATCAAACATGTGTTCGAAGGTTTGGCGGATGGTGAGCTGCTCGATGCGATGGGTGTGGCCCAGCGTGA
>NZ_DATENY010000118.1:0-31563 GCF_035274705.1 Mycobacterium sp.
CACCAGCGGATAGCCGGCCAGCACGCCGTACTGCATGGCGTCCTGCGCGCCGGCATCCACCGAGGGGATGTACTCACGCGGGATGCGGCCACCGGTGACCTTGTTCTCGAACTCGTAGGTGGCACCGTCCTCGCCGGTGAACGGCTCGATGGAGATGAGCACCTTCGCGAACTGGCCCGAGCCACCTGTCTGCTTCTTGTGGGTGTACTCGACCTTGTCGACCATGCGTTTGATGGTCTCCTTGTAGGCCACCTGCGGCTTGCCGACGTTGGCCTCGACCTTGAACTCGCGCTTCATGCGGTCGACGAGGATGTCGAGGTGCAACTCGCCCATGCCGCCGATGACGGTCTGGCCGGTCTCCTGATCCAGGTGCACCTTGAAGGTCGGATCCTCCTCGGCGAGCTTCTGGATCGCGGTGCCGAGCTTTTCCTGGTCGCTCTTGGTCTTGGGCTCGATGGCCACCTCGATGACCGGATCGGGGAACGTCATCGACTCCAGCACGACCTGCTGGTTCGGATCGGACAGAGTGTCACCGGTGGTGGTGTCCTTCAGTCCGATCACGGCGTAGATGTGACCGGCCGAGGCCGTCTCCACCGGGTTCTCCTTGTTGGAGTGCATCTGGAACAGCTTGCCCAGCCGTTCCTTCTTGCCCTTGGTGGCGTTGATGACCTGCGACCCGGAGTCGACCTTGCCGGAGTAGACCCGAACGTAGGTCAGCTTGCCGAAGAACGGGTGCGTGGCGACCTTGAAGGCCAGCGCGGAGAACGGCTCGTCGGTCGACGGCTTGCGCACGACCTCCTCGTCCTCCTTGCCCGGCGCGTGGCCGACGGCCGGCGGCACGTCCAGCGGCGAGGGCAGGTAATCGATCACCGCGTCGAGCATGGGCTGCACACCCTTGTTCTTGAACGCGCTGCCGCACAACACCAGATAGGCATCGGAGTTGATCGTCAGCTTGCGCAGTGCGCCCTTGATCTCCTCGACGGAAAGTGCCTCGCCGCCGAAGTACTTCTCCAGCAGCGCCTCGTCGGTCTCTGCAACGGCTTCGAGCAGCTTGGTGCGGTACTCGTCGGCCTTCTCAGCAAGATCGGCAGGGATCTCGATGGTGTCGTAGGTTTCGCCGAGCTTGGTCTCACCGCGCCACACCTTGGCGTTCATCTCGACCAGGTCAACGATGCCCTCGAAGTCACCTTCAGAGCCGATCGGCAGCTGGATCGGAATCACGTTGGCGCCCAAGCGCTCCTCCATGGTGCGCACGGAGAAGTAGAAGTCCGCGCCGATCTTGTCCATCTTGTTGACGAAGCAGATGCGGGGGACGTCGTACTTGTCGGCCTGGCGCCAGACCTGCTCGGACTGCGGCTCGACACCCTCCTTGCCGTCGAACACGGCAACGGCACCGTCGAGCACGCGCAGGCTGCGCTCCACCTCGACGGTGAAGTCGACGTGTCCTGGGGTGTCGATGATGTTGATCTGGTTGTCATTCCAGAAACAGGTGGTAGCGGCGGAGGTGATGGTGATCCCCCGCTCCTGCTCCTGCTCCATCCAGTCCATGGTGGCGGCGCCGTCGTGCACCTCACCGATCTTGTAGCTGATACCGGTGTAGTAGAGGATGCGCTCGGTGGTCGTCGTCTTACCGGCATCGATGTGCGCCATGATGCCGATGTTGCGGACCTTGGTCAGGTCGGTAAGCACGTCCTTCTGTGCCACAGAAGTCTTCTCTTTCGCTAAGTAGTTGCTGTTGTCAGTGCACCCTGGCAGCGCTGCCGCGGGTGTCTAAATCACCAGCGGTAGTGCGCGAAGGCGCGGTTCGCCTCGGCCATCTTGTGGGTGTCCTCACGCCGCTTGACGGCGGCACCCAGGCCATTGCTGGCGTCGAGGATCTCGTTCGCCAGGCGCTCGATCATGGTCTTCTCGCGGCGGGCCTTGGAAAAGCTGACCAGCCAGCGCAGTGCCAGCGTGACCGAACGATCCGGACGGACCTCGACGGGAACCTGGTAGGTCGCGCCGCCGACACGACGGCTGCGAACCTCGAGTGCGGGCTTGACGTTGTCGAGGGCGCGCTTGAGGGTGACGACCGGATCGGTGCCGGTCTTGTCGCGGGCCTGTTCGAGCGCACCATAAACAATGCGTTCGGCAAGCGATTTCTTCCCGTCCAGCAGCACCTTGTTGACCAGCTGGGTGACCAGCTGGGACCCGTAGACCGGGTCGTTGACCAACGGACGCTTAGGCGCGGGCCCCTTGCGCGGCATTAGCTCTTCTCCTTCTTGGCGCCGTAGCGGCTGCGGGCTTGCTTGCGGTTCTTGACGCCCTGGGTGTCCAGCGAGCCGCGGATGATCTTGTAGCGCACACCCGGCAGGTCCTTCACACGACCGCCGCGCACCAACACCATCGAGTGCTCCTGCAGGTTGTGGCCTTCACCGGGGATGTAAGCGGTGACCTCAACCTGGCTCGTCAGCTTGACGCGTGCGACCTTGCGAAGCGCCGAGTTCGGCTTCTTCGGAGTGGTGGTGTACACGCGGGTGCACACGCCGCGGCGCTGCGGGCTGCCCTTGAGGGCCGCGGTCTTGACCTTGGCGATCTTGTCGCGGCGACCCTTGCGGACCAGCTGCTGAATGGTTGGCATCTACCGGCTTCCTGTGTTGCTTCTCTGTTGTTAAGTCTCTGTACTGCAGTTATGTCCCGCTCGCTTACCCCGCGACCGGGTGTGTCGCATGCGTCCGCCGCGAAGAGTTTCTCTAGGCTTCGTGGACACGCGAATTGGCCCGGCGTGCAGGCATGCTTGCGGAATTTTCGTTGAGTCAAGTCCGCAATGCGCCTTATCTGCCAGGCACGATCGTCCACAATACCAGGGCGGCCGCAGCGCTCCAAACCCGTCGCGGACGGTCTATTCGCAGGTCAGCGCTAGCTCAAGCCCTCCGCTCTTCGCGCAAGCGCTCATCGCCTCTCCATGCCGGACGCCAGCCGCATCACCATGTCCGTGAACACCACGTCGGTGTCGATCCCGTTCATCGCACCCGTCATCTCCAGCAGCACGAACCCGTGCATCGCCGACCAGAACTCCAGCGCCGCGTAGAACGCGTGCTCTCCCTCCAGCCCGTAAGACGCGAGCACGGAGATGACCGGGGCGGCAGCGGCCCGCGTGCCCTCGGTGAATTCGGGGTTGTCACCGCCGAGCGGCATCCGGGTGAACGCCGAATAGCGCCCGGGATGGTGATGGGCGTAGCTGCGGTAGGCGCTGGCCATTGCCATCACCGCGTCATCGCGGGTGCGGCCCTGGCCAACGGTGTTGAGCATGTCGATGATGTCGCCGACCACCCGCATCCGGACGGTGCGCCGCAGATCCTCAAGGCTATGCACGTGGTTGTACAGCGACGGGCCCTTGGTGCCGAGCTGGGTGGCCAGCGCGTTGATTGTGAGCGCGTCCCAGCCCTCACGATCCAGGAACGTCAGCGCGGCGTTGACGATGGAGTCGCGGCTCAGCCTGGGAGGACGTCGCCCGCCGGTGCTTGATGTCGCCGGCCGAGCGGCTCCGGTGCTTGATGTCGCCGGCCGAGCGGCTCCGGTGCTCGATGTCGCCGGCCGAGCTGCCATGCGATTCGCCCTTCGGGTCGGTCGTTGGACCCGCGATTGGGTCAGCGAAAAACTAACACCTCTAGTTTCGCATTGGTCAGTTCACGCGGTCCTGACTGAGCTGGGCGAGTTGCTCGGTGACCGAGCAGAGGTCTGGGAGCATGGCCGGATTCATGGTCTGAATCGACCAGGTGATCACATCACCGCCCTTGGCCACGTAGATGCTGCATGCATTGGCGTCGTGGGCCTTGAAACCCTTGTTCCCGTCGATCGACAGCTCGGTGAGTGTGCGGCCGGCCTGCTGTTCGAGCGAACGTTCGGTGTCCATGTCGCTGCCGCGATACCACCACGTCGAGATGCCCATACCCGCGCCGAACGTGCCAAGCACGGTGTTCTCCTGCCAGAAGCATCCGGCGTCGCTGACAACGGCTTTGGTGAACATCGACGACCCGGCCGCCTTGTTCACGTCGGCATCGGTGACCCCGTTGCAGTCAACGCTGCGGAAGCCGCTGGTCACCGGCACCGGCGACGCCGGAGTATTTGGCTTGTCGGACGGCCCGCAGCCCGAAAGCAGTGCTGCACCGGCCGCGGCCGCGGCGCAGTACCTCAACAACGGCTGTGCGGCGCCCATGCTCACATGTCCGACTGCAGGGTCGCCGACAGCAGCTTTTCGGCGTCCGTGCAGGGGTCGCCGCTCTGCTGACCGCGGAATTGCACCCACCAACTGAGCACGCCGGTGCCGGCTGCGGCGGTGGCCGAGCACGCCGCGCCGGTGGTATCCCGTCGCGCGAGGAACGCCTGGTGGCGTTCGACAATCTTCTCGGTGACCTTCGCGCCGCGTTCGCTGGCCAGCGCTCGTTCACGGTCGAGGGTGCCCGCCTCGAACCAGGCGAACGTGACGTCGATCATCGCCGGTGGGGCAACCGCGCCCGGGCCTGAACCACGCGCCAGTACGTATTGGCAGACGGCGCCGCTATAGGGGCGCACGACATTGTCGGCACCGATCACTTCCTGGATGGTGCTGTCCACCAAAAGCCCGCAGCGATCGTCGACATAGCCGTAGCTGCGGTTGGGATCGGGTACGCCGGGCTGGGCCCGTCGCGCGGCGCCGCCGACGGTCTGAGTACACCCCGCGACGGTCACTACCGCTGTGACCGCCGCGACAGCAACGGGTTTGACACGCCAACGCATCGCTCATCACGCTACCCAGCACCGTTGGCAAAGGCGACTCGTGCGAAGCACTGTCGAGACATCTGTCCGCCACGTACGCTTCGTCCATCGGACAGCACGCGGAGGGGACGGAACAGTGATATCGAAAGCTGTGGGCCGGTCGCTGGCGGCATGCGCGATCACATTCCCGGTGGCGCTCGGCGTGGGAGTCCCCGGGGCCCAGGCGAAGAACGGTGACACGCACATCACCGGCCAGGGCATCGCGCAGACGATCGACTGCAACGAGTCGACGCTTTTCGTCATGGGGACCGGCAACACGATCAACGCGCTGGGCTCGTGCTGGGCGATCACCGTCCAAGGTTCGTCGAACGTCATCATCGCCGACAACATCGTCGACAACGTCATCGTGTACGGCAACGACCAGACCGTGTTCTACAAGAGCGGCGACCCGGTCGTGTGGGATCGTGGCCGCGAATTAGGCATGACCAATCGCATAGATCGGGTACCCGCATGACCATGCGCATGTATGCCATCGCAGCAGTGGCTGCCGCGGCCCTGGCCATGGCGGGCTGCGGGTCGGAAAGCAAGGACACCAACACCCCAACGGCGACGGCGGGCTCATCGGGCGCACAGGTCGAGGTCGGCAACACGATCAACTACGGGTCGTTCGGCACCACTGCCGACATCGATTGCGCCGACGGGAAATCGCTCAACATCGGCGGTTCCAACAACACGCTGACCGTCAAGGGCACCTGCGCGAACGTGAACATCGGCGGCGCCGACAACAAGGTCACGTTCGAGAAGGTCGACAAGGAACTCTCGGTCGTCGGCCTGAACAACACCGTCACCTACAAAGACGGTGACCCTAAGGTGAACGACACCGGCTCGGGCAACAAAATCAGCAAGGGTTAGGCGCTCGCGCCGTGCCGGCCTTCGCCGCCGGCGAAACGTGCTGCGCCCTCGAGTGATTCCGCCGCGACGCGTGAGATGCTCGCGAACTCGAAGTCCATCGCTTCGGATTCGGACATCCCCCACTGGCGGATCGTCGACAGGCGATCCGAGCGCATGCATTGCTGCGGCAGCGCCGCCAGTTCGGCAGCGAGTTCCTCAGCGCGTTGGCGCGCTTGCCCTTTGGGCACAACGCGATTGGCCAGTCCCATGGCATAAGCCTCGTTGGCGTCGACGCCGCGGCCGGTCAGGATCAGGTCCATCGCGCGGCCGTGACCGATCAGCCGCGGCAGCCTCACCGTGCCACCGTCGATCAACGGGACGCCCCAGCGTCGGCAGAAGACACCCATGATCGCGTCCTCCTCGACCACCCTCATATCGCACCACAGTGCCAACTCGAGACCGCCGGCGACGGCGTAGCCGCTCACCGCGGCGATCACCGGCTTGGACAACACCATCCGGCTTGGACCCATGGGGCCTGGGCCCGATCGATGGACAGGGTTGGCGTCGGGGGTGCCGAACGCTTTGAGATCCGCTCCGGCACAAAATGTTCCGTTGTCACCCCACAGTACCGCCACCGACGCCGCGTCATCCTTGTCGAACTCGTCAAAGGCTTGGTACAACTCGGCGGCGGCCGGCCCGTTGACCGCATTGCGCGCCTCCGGCCGGTTCATGACCACCGTCGTGACCGGACCGCTGCGTTCGACCCGCACACCACCACTGCTCATGTTGCCTCCATCAATTCCACACCGTCGCGCCGCGCGACCAGTTCGGCGGCGAAGTTCGTATAAGCGTCACGTAACGCAGCACCGGGCCAGTCGCCTGGCAGCAGTTCACCGGGTAGTACCGGGTCGGTGAGCAGATGTCGCACCATGCCCGCCGCCGCGCCGAATCTTCCCGGAATGTCGGTGGCAGCGGCCATTTCGTCGAGCAGTTCGTGGCCGATCCGCGCCCATCCCGGCAGGTCCCACAGCCGCGCGGCCAGGTCGGCCGGGTCGTCGTCGCGGGTATGCAGCACTCGTCCCCGCCCCAATACGTCCTGGGTCAGCTTGATGTCGAGGTTGTCGGGCCGCAACCACACACCTTCACGTAGTTCGCCGAACCGGTTGTTCTGCAGTGCGGTTCGCAATGCTGCCCGGGTGCGGGCTTCGGTGCCGACGCTGGTGACGACGAGTGTGGTCCAGGTGCCGCCCCATTTGCGCAGCCGCGGGTTGATGGCGTCATCTTGTCGACGCTGACGGCCGAGCAGCCGGTCGGACAGCCGGTAGCCGTCCTCGGAGCGCACCAGGTCGCCTGCGCTGACCATCCGCGTCAGCGCCACCCGCACCGTCGGCTCGCGGATGTCGAAATCTGCTGTGAGCCTGACGAGTTCGCTCGCGGTGGCCCATGCTGGGTGCGCGCCGAGCAGTACGCTCAGCACGACCGACCGGGCCGTCATCCGCTTGAGGGCAGGCATCTAGACCCCGGATGCCTTCCGGCCGTGGTCGCCGAACGGCTCATCGCGCTGACGCACCGCATCCCGGAAGCCGTGCTCACGCGCCTGCGCAACGAACGCGTGGCCCTCCGGCGTGTGGCGGGCGATACCGTCGAAGATCGTGGAGATCATCGCGCTGTTCGCCACGCCCTGGTTGTAGAGCGCACTGTTCATCGCGAGCTTGACCATGATCAGCTGATTGATCGGCACGGCTGCGATCCGCTCGACCAGCCGCTCGGTGCGCTCGTCAAGGTCCTTGGGATCGGGCGCCTCGACTGCGAGGCCCCATTCGGCGGCTTGGGCGCCGGTGATGCAATCTCCGGTCAGCAGAAGACGTTTCGCGCGCTGATCGCCGAGGCGGTGTGCCCACATACCCGCCGCCGGCACACCCCACACCCGGGTGGGTGGGTAGCCGATCTTGGCGTCGGCCGCCGCAATCACCTGGTCAGCGTGCAGCGCGATATCGGTGCCACCCGCCACGCAGTAACCGTGGATCTTGACGACCGTCGGCTTGTCCGCGCGCATCAGGCTCGAGAAGCCGCGGACGAACCGGCTCATCATCTGATAGTCGATCATCGGGTCCCATGGCTGATCGGGCAGATGGTTGATCGCCTGCGTCTTACCGGACAGCACGGTGTCCTTGTACGGGCTGCCACCGCCCGCCGACGACGAGCCTTCGGCATATGCACTCAAATCGAAGCCCGCGCAAAAGCCTTCACCACGGCCCGATACCAGGATGACGTGGACGTTCGGGTCGAGGTCGGCGCGTTCGGCCAACGCCGACAGTTCGAGCGGCGTGTCGGCGATGATCGCGTTGCCCTTCTCGGGGCGGTTGAAGGTGATGCGCGCAACCCGATCGGTGACCTCATAGGTCATCGTCTTGAGATTGCCGAAGTCGACGGGCCTGATCGCGTGGGTCATCCTTTCACCTCATTCCGCGAGCAGACGTAAAACTGCCCTAAAACAGGAGAAAATGGGCACTTTTGCGTCTGCTCGGCCAGAATCGGGGTCATCCCTGAACCAGCGCCCGCTCGAGGATGGGCGCGAGATCCAGCCCGGCGGGCAGGGTTCCGAACGCCCCGCCCCACGCACCGCCCATGCGCGACGCCAGAAACGCTTCGGCGACGGCCGGATGGCCGTGCCGCACCAACAGCGATCCCTGCAGCGCCAGGCTGATGTCCTCGGCGATCTTGCGCGCCCGGTACTGAATGCTGTCGTAGTCGTCGAGCTGCGGCTTGAGGCCGTCGACATGGGCGTCCAGCCGTGGGTCCTGCCCGGTCGTCTTGGCCAGCTCGTCGAACAGCACGTCGACGCACTCCGGCCGAGTTGCCATGGCGCGCAACGTGTCCAGCGCGCTGACGTTGCCAGAGCCCTCCCAGATGCCCATCAGCGGCGCCTCGCGATACAGCCGCGGCATGCCCGATTCCTCGACGTAGCCGTTCCCGCCAAGGCACTCCATCGCCTCGGCCGCGTGCGGGGTGGCGCGCTTACACACCCAGTACTTGCTTGCCGCCAGACCGATGCGCCGCAGCAGCGACTCGCGTTCGTCGCCGCGCACCGCGTTGTCGGTGGCTCCGGCCATGCGCATCGCGACGACCGTGGCGGCTTCGGCTTCGACGGCAAGGTCGGCGAGCACGTTACGCATGAGCGGCTGGTCAATCAGGTACGCGCCGAACGCCTTTCGGTGCTGTGCGTGGTGGATGGCACGAGCCAGGCCGTTGCGCATGCTCGTCGCGCTGCCCAGCGTGCAGTCCAGCCGGGTGAGGTTGACCATCTCGATGATGGTCGGCACACCGCGGCCCTCCTCCCCGACCAGCCACGCGATCGCTCCGTCGTACTCGACCTCACTGGACGCGTTGGCGTGGTTGCCGAGCTTGTCCTTGAGGCGCTGCAAGAACATCCGGTTACGGCTGCCGTCGGGCAGGATCCGCGGAAGCATGAAGCAGCTCAGCCCACCGGGCGCCTGCGCCAGGACCAGGAAGATGTCACACATCGGCGCTGAGGTGAACCATTTGTGGCCGGTGAGGCTGTAGCTTCCGAAGCCGTTGGGTGTGGCCTGCGTGGTGCCGGCGCGCACGTCGGATCCGCCCTGCTTCTCGGTCATCGACATGCCCGCGGTGATGCCGACCTTTCTGGCGGGCACCGTGAGCTCGGGGTCGTACTCGCGGCTGGTCAGCAGCGGCTCGTACGTCTTGGCCAGCTCCGGGTTATGGCGCAGCGCCGGCACGACGGCATACGTCATCGAAATCGGACAGATGTGGCCGGGTTCCGGCGTCCAAACCGAGGTCTTGGCGGCACGTACGACGTGCGAGCCGCGCCGGTCGTCGGCCCACGGCGCACCGTGCAGGCCGTGACCGATCGCCACCTTCATCAACTCGTGGTAGGCCGGGTCGTACTCCACCTCGTCGACGCGGTGCCCGTAGCGGTCGTGGGTGTGCAGGATCGGCTGGTTGCGATCGGCCAGTTCACCCCATCGCTGGGCCTGGCGGCTGCCCGACAGGGCGCCGAGTTCGGTGACCTCGTCCAGGCCCCACTCGCCGCCCTCGCGGACCAGCGCTTCGGCCAGAACCGGCGAGGTTGCCGGGTTGTAGTCCTCCAGCGGCGGGACCTGATTGGTGACGGCATGCGTGTCTGACATCCCTTCATGTTACATTTCTCCAACAGTCGCACAAGAGGTGTAATAGCCGGGTGTCAGCGTGGATGAGCGGCGAAGAACTGCCACAGCGCCTGCGTCGCGAACGGCGGCCACTCGTGTCCCCCGCCGTCCACGGTCAACAGCGCGACGCCGCGGCCATCGGGACAGTCGGCGGTCGACGTGGTGACAGCACCCTCGGTCACCGTTGCCGGGGGCCCGCAGTGGTCGACATTGCGCCAGAACGCGTTCAGGTCGGGTATCGACGGACCGCCGTCGGGCGTCGCCACACCAGTGCCGGGACCGCCGTCGTAGCGGATCCGCGGATCGGCGGTGCCGTGGATGTGCATCACCGAAGTTGGATGCGGCGCTGAACATTTGTCGAGCTGGGTGGCCGAGTCGGGACCGATCGCGGCGAATGTGGAGGTGTTGCACGCCAGGGCATAGGCCAGCATGCCGCCGTTGCTGATACCCGTGGCATACAGACGGGCGCGGTCGATGTCGACGTTGTTGGCGACGTCGTTGACCACTGCGGTGACAAAGCCGACGTCGTCGATCCCCTCTCGACCGGGCCGACCACAACAGCCGCCGCTGACGTTCCATGCCCTGCCGACACCGTCGGGGTAGGCGACGACGAACTTGGCGCTGTCTGCCAATTCGTCCCAGCCGTAAGATCTTTCAGCCTGCTGAGCGCTGCCGAAACCGCCGTGCAGCATGACGACCAGCGGCGCGGGCGTCGGCAACCCAGACGGAATGTAGAGCCGATAGGACCGGCCCAGACCGCCGAAGCTCATCGGGTGCTGCGACGAACCTTCGGTAAAGCCTTGCGGCGCCGCCGAACCCGGCGCGGCGCAGCCTGATGCCAACAGGATCACAGCGAGCAGCGCGGCAAAGCGAGCGGTCACGACTCCACAGTAGAGACGAGCGGGCTCGCGCGGGTTTCGAGACGCCCGACGAGAATGAGGACCGCAGCGGCCAGCGCCCAGCCCAGCAGGATGTCGATGACGTAATGCTCGGCGGTGTACACGAGCCCGAACGCCATCACGAGGACATACGCCAGCAGCAGCGGCCGCCACCTGCTCTGAACCCGCTTCCACAGGAAGGCCGCGACGGCGGCCGTCAAGCCTGCATGCAGCGAAGGGATCGCCGCGACCAGATTGACACTCGACTGCACTCGGTCGATCAACGCGCTGGCGGTTTGCAGATTCAGCTTGCCCCAACCGCGCGTGACGATGCGTTCAACCCATTCGTTGGCGCCGTCCCGGCTCGTCTGCATCGCACCGAGCAGGCCTCCGTCAGGCAGGCCACGCGGCGAGCCGTACATGCAGGCAGGCGCCGACGGACCGCCTGCGACGTCGGCAGCTGAACACCGCGCAGCAGCCCACGGTGGCGCCGCGGGCATCAGCGCGTAGATGAGCAGGGCTGTGAATGAGAGCCCGACGAACAACCGGACGAACGACTTCCATTCCTCGCGGTCGCGTAGCCACAGCACCGCGGCGACCACATAGGGAAGGATGAAGAACGACATGTAGACGGTGCTGATCACGATCTCCCACCACGGCGGGTCCGGCAGCTTGAGATGCTCCTGCAGCCACACCGTCGGCACCGTGCCGAAGAACAGCCAGCGATCGGCATTAACCTGCCATGACCACAATGTCGGCCGGCCGATCAAGGTCGCCGCTCCCCTGCTGAGGTCGTAGGCGATGAGCACCACCGCAAACGGCAGCCAGTCGCGGGCGACGTAGAGCATGCGGCGTCCTCGACCAATGCTCGCCGCGATCAATCCCGTGCAGATGTAGAGCAGCAGCAACTCACGATTGAACGCAAAACCCGTTGTGGCCGTGCGATATACCACCACGACGGCCCATATCGCGATCGCTGCGCGACGGGCAATCGTCAGTCGGCGCTCGCGCGTCTGGGCCGCATCCTCGGAGCGGACCAACGCGATTGGCGAGTCGTCAACTGCCGACACTCAATTCAGCGTAGTTCACCAGCACGTTACCGCTGGTTAGGTAACCGTTCGGTTATAGAACCGTGCTTCAGGCGCGCCTAGCTCATGTGTTCGCGCAGGAATGCGATGTCGTCCTTGCGGCCCTCGTCGGCGGTCTCGCAGATCACGGGTGCATCGGCGGCCTTGACTACCGCGACGAGCAGGTCAGGATCGATCTGGCCGGTGCCGAAATTGGCGTGCCGGTCAGCACCCGAACCGGCGGCGTCTCGCGAGTCGTTGCAGTGCACCAGGTCGATACGGCCGGTCAGTGCCTTGATGCGGTCGACCGCGTCGATGAGCTTTTCGCCCGCTGCCCATGCATGGCAGGTGTCCAGGCAGAACCCGATGCCGCTGTCACCGATGTGGTCCCACAGCCGGCCGATGGTGTCGAAGTACCGCGCCATCGCATGGTCGCCGCCCGCGGTGTTCTCCAGATACACCTGCACATCGGTCTCGAGATACTTGAGCGCCTTCTCCCACCGCTCGAAGCCGGCTTCCATGTCGTTGTCGTCGGCGTGGCCGCCGTGCACGATCACCGCGGTCGCGTTGATCTCCGAAGCCGCATCACAGGTGTCCTGCAGGATCTTGCGCGACGGGATGCGCACCCGGTTGTTGGCTGACGCCACGTTGATCAGATACGGCGCGTGGACATACAGCGGCATGCTCGACGCCTTGAGCACCTCCGCGTCGTCGCGCGGTTTGGGCTTCTTCCAGCTCTGCGGGTTGCCGAGGAAGAACTGCACCACATCGGCGCCGTCGGCATCGGCCGCGGCAAGGGGATCGTCTTGGTGGACGTGCGAACCAATAAGCACGGGTCGAGTCTAGGCGTGCACACCGACGCGGACTCGCCTGCGCTACTGGACGATCAACGACCCATGCATGTTGGCGTGATACCTGCAATGAAATGGGTAGGTGCCGGGCGTGGTCGGCGCCATCAGTGTCGATATGCCGCCGCCGCCGAATATGGGGTTGTGTCACGCGAAATGTGACGCACGAAAAAGCCCCCGCACCCCAATGAAGGGGGCGGGGGCTTCTCCGTTTCGACTAGCGGTAGTCGCTGTAGCCGTAGTCGTCCAGCGGGACCGCGGCACCGGTGGCCTGGCCGAAGTCCGGGCTGTAGTACTGATCCTCGTAGGACGGGATCGTGTACGCGGCGGCCCTGGCCTCTTCGGTCGGCTGCACCTGGATGTTGCGGTACCGGTTGATGCCGGTACCCGCCGGGATCAGCTTGCCGATGATCACGTTCTCCTTCAGACCCTGCAGCTTGTCGCTGCGGCAATTGATCGCCGCATCGGTAAGCACGCGCGTGGTCTCCTGGAACGACGCCGCCGACAGCCACGAGTCGGTCGCCAGCGACGCCTTCGTGATGCCCATCAGCACCGGGCGACCGGCCGCGGGCTCGCCACCCTCGGCAACCACCCGACGGTTCTCGGTCTCGAACTCGCCACGCTCGGTCAGCGAGCCTGGCAGGAACTCCGTGGCGCCCGAATCGATGATCGTGACGCGACGCAGCATCTGCCGGACGATCACCTCGATGTGCTTGTCGTGGATGGACACGCCCTGAGCGCGGTAGACCTCCTGAACCTCCTTGACGAGGTGGATCTGCACCTCGCGGGGGCCCTGGACGCGCAGCACCTCGTGCGGATCGGCGGAGCCTTCCATCAGCTGCTGCCCGACCTCGACGTGGTCGCCGTCGGCGAGCAGCCGCTCGCTGCCGTCGTCGTGCTTGAACACCTTCAGGCGCTGACGACGGGAGAGCTTGTCGTAGACCACTTCTTCGCCACCATCGTCGGGAACGATGGTGATCTTGTAGAAGCGCTCGCCCTCTTCGAGGCGCACCCGTCCGGTGACGTCGGCGATCGGGGCCTTGTCCCGCGGGACACGGGCCTCGAACAGCTCCTGCACACGCGGCAGACCACCGGTGATGTCGCCACCGCCGGTGACACCACCCTGGTGGAACGTACGCATGGTCAGCTGCGTGCCGGGCTCACCGATGGACTGTGCGGCGACGATACCGACCGCCTCGCCGATGTCGACGAGCTTGCCCGTCGCCATCGAACGGCCGTAGCACATCGCGCACACGCCGGTGCCCGTCGCACAGGTCAGCACGGAGCGGACCTTCACCTCGGTGATGCCCGCCGCGAGCAGCGCCTCGATCGCCGGGTCGCCCAGGTCGTGACCGCGTTCGACGACCACGTTGCCCTTCTCGTCGACCGCGTCCTGCGCCAAAGTGCGCGCGTAGGCCGAGGTTTCGATGTGCTGATCGCGAACCAGCGCATCGCCCTGGAGCTCGGCGAGGTGCACGGTGATGCCCCGCTCGGTCTCGCAGTCGGTCTCGCGAACAATCACGTCCTGCGACACGTCCACCAGACGACGGGTCAGGTAACCCGAGTCGGCGGTACGAAGAGCGGTGTCCGCCAGACCCTTTCGGGCGCCGTGAGTGTTGATGAAGTACTCCAGCACCGTCAGGCCCTCACGGAACGAGGACTTGATCGGACGCGGGATGAACTCACCCTTCGGGTTGGTCACCAGGCCCTTCATGCCGGCCAGCGTCCGCGTCTGGGTGAAGTTACCCGTGGCGCCGGAGTCGACGATCGTGATGATCGGGTTGTCGCTCGGGTAGTGGTCCCGCAGCGCCCGACCGACCTCTTCGGTGGCGTCCTGCCAGATCTTCACCAGTGCCTCATTGCGCTCGTCATGGTTGAGCGCACCGCGCTGGTACTTCTTCTCGATCTGGTCCGCTTCCTTCTCGTAGCGGTCGAGGATCTCCTGCTTCTGTGGTGGAACAAGCACATCAGCCATGGAGACAGTGACTCCACTTCGGGTGGCCCAGTAGAAGCCGGCGTCCTTGAGCTTGTCCACGGTCTGCGCAACCACGATCATCGGGTAGCGCTCGGCCAGGTCGTTGACGATCCGAGCCTGCACCTTCTTGTGCATCTGCTCGTTGACGAACGCATACCCGAGTGGGAGCAGCTCGTTGAACATCACCCGGCCCAGCGTGGTCTCGGCTGTCCAAGCGTCGCCCGGCTTCCAACCCTCGTCGCCGAACAGCTCGGCTTCGATGTCGGCAGGCGGACGCAACTGGGTCAGCCGCACCCGGATCTTGGCGCGCACACTCAGCGCGCCGCGGTCCAGCGCCATGATGGCCTCGGCGGGCGAGCTGTAGACGCCCGACTCCGGCTTGTCCTTGGCGGCGGCCACGTACTCGCCGGTGTCGCCCTCGATCAAGGTGGTCAGGAAGAACAGCCCGGTCACCATGTCCAGACGCGGCATGGCCAGTGGGCGGCCCGACGCGGGCGACAGGATGTTGTTGCTGGACAGCATCAGGATGCGAGCCTCGGCCTGCGCCTCCGCCGACAGCGGAAGGTGCACGGCCATCTGGTCGCCGTCGAAGTCGGCGTTGAACGCCTCACACACCAGCGGGTGCAGCTGAATTGCCTTGCCCTCCACCAGCATCGGCTCGAAAGCCTGGATGCCGAGGCGGTGCAGCGTTGGCGCGCGGTTCAGCAGCACCGGGTGCTCGCCGATGACCTCTTCGAGCACGTCCCACACCTGCGGACGCTGACGCTCGACCATCCGCTTGGCGCTCTTGATGTTCTGCGCGTGGTTCAGGTCGACCAGACGCTTCATCACGAACGGCTTGAACAGCTCGAGTGCCATCAGCTTGGGCAGACCGCACTGGTGCAGCTTGAGCTGCGGGCCGACCACGATGACCGAACGGCCGGAGTAGTCGACGCGCTTACCGAGCAGGTTCTGACGGAACCGGCCCTGCTTGCCCTTGAGCAGATCGCTCAAAGACTTCAGCGGGCGGTTGCCCGGCCCGGTGACGGGCCGGCCACGACGGCCGTTGTCGAACAGCGCGTCCACCGACTCCTGAAGCATGCGCTTTTCGTTGTTGACGATGATCTCGGGCGCGCCAAGATCGATCAGCCTCTTGAGCCGGTTGTTGCGGTTGATGACGCGGCGGTACAGGTCGTTGAGGTCCGACGTGGCGAACCGGCCACCGTCGAGCTGCACCATCGGGCGCAGCTCCGGCGGGATCACCGGAACCGCGTCGAGGACCATGCCCAACGGCGAGTTGCTCGACTGCTGGAACGCCGCGACCACCTTGAGCCGCTTGAGCGCGCGAAGCTTCTTCTGGCCCTTGCCGTTCTTGATGACGTCACGCAGCGACTCGGCCTCGGCGTCGATGTCGAAGGTCTCGATGAGCTTCTTGATCGACTCCGCGCCCATGGCGCCTTCGAAGTACTCGCCGTAGCGGTCGACGAGCTCGCGGTAGAGCACCTCGTCGACGATCAGCTGCTTGGGCGCCAGCTTGGTGAAGGTGCTCCAGATTTCCTCGAGCCGGTCCAGCTCACGCTGGGCACGGTCGCGGAGCTGACGCATCTCGCGCTCGCCACCGTCGCGCACCTTGCGGCGCACGTCGGACTTGGCACCCTCTTCCTCGAGCTCCTTGAGGTCTGCCTCGAGCTTCTGAGCACGAGCCTCGAGATCGGCATCACGCTGATCCTCGACCGCCTTGCGCTCGACGGCCATCTCGGCCTCGAGCGTCGAGAGCTCGTTGTGCCTCATCTCGTTGTCCACGCCGGTGATGACGTAGGCCGCGAAATAGATGATCTTCTCGAGATCCTTTGGCGCCAGGTCGAGCAGGTAGCCCAGACGCGACGGCACACCCTTGAAGTACCAGATGTGCGTGACGGGCGCGGCCAGCTCGATGTGGCCCATCCGCTCACGACGAACCTTGGCCCGGGTCACCTCGACGCCGCAGCGCTCGCAGATGATGCCCTTGAAGCGGACGCGCTTGTACTTGCCGCAGTAGCACTCCCAGTCGCGAGTCGGCCCGAAGATCTTCTCGCAGAACAGGCCGTCCTTCTCCGGCTTCAATGTGCGGTAGTTGATGGTCTCCGGCTTCTTGACCTCGCCGAAGGACCAGTTGCGGATGTCGTCCGCGGTGGCCAGGCCGATGCGGAGTTCATCGAAGAAGTTGACGTCTAGCACGTAACTCCCTTTCCCCTTTCGGGATTAGTAAACGAAAATCGCCAAATCACGCTAGGTCTTCTACGGATGCAGATTCGTTGCGCGACAAGTTGATTCCCAGGTTCGCGGCAGCGCGCTCCAGGTCCTCGTCGTCGCCGTCGCGCATCTCGATCGCCGCACCATCGGAAGACAGCACCTCGACGTTCAGGCACAGCGACTGCAGCTCCTTGAGCAGCACCTTGAACGACTCGGGGATGCCCGGCTCGGGGATGTTCTCGCCCTTGACGATCGCCTCGTACACCTTGACCCGCCCGACGGTGTCGTCGGACTTGATGGTCAACAGTTCCTGCAGCGTGTACGCCGCGCCGTAGGCCTGCATGGCCCAGCACTCCATCTCGCCGAACCGCTGACCACCGAACTGCGCCTTACCGCCCAGCGGCTGCTGGGTGATCATCGAGTACGGGCCAGTGGAGCGGGCGTGGATCTTGTCGTCCACCAGGTGGTGCAGCTTGAGGATGTACATGTAGCCGACCGTCACCGGGTACGGGAACGGTTCGCCGCTACGGCCGTCGAACAGCATCGCCTTGCCGTCCCCGTTGACGAGCGTCTCGCCATCGCGGTTGGGCAGCGTCGAGGAGAGCAGACCCTGAAGCTCGGCCTCGCGGGCACCGTCGAACACCGGCGTCGACACGATGGTCTCCGGCTCGGCCTCCAACAATTCCTGCGGAAGATTGCTCGCCCAATCCGGCGAGCCGTTGATCTTCCACCCGGCCTTGGCCACCCACCCGAGGTGGGTCTCCAGGATCTGGCCGATGTTCATCCGTCGCGGCACACCGTGGGTGTTCAGGATGATGTCGACCGGTGTCCCGTCGGGCAGGAACGGCATGTCCTCAACGGCGAGGATCTTGCCGATGACGCCCTTGTTGCCGTGGCGCCCGGCCAGCTTGTCGCCGTCGGAGATCTTGCGCTTCTGCGCGACGTAGACGCGGACCAGCTCGTTGACACCGGCAGGCAGCTCGTCGTCGTCCTCACGCGAGAACACGCGAATGCCGATGACCTTGCCGGACTCGCCGTGCGGAACCTTCAGCGACGTGTCGCGAACTTCGCGCGCCTTCTCACCGAAGATCGCGCGCAGCAGCCGCTCCTCCGGCGTCAGCTCGGTCTCACCCTTCGGGGTGACCTTGCCGACCAGGATGTCGCCGTCGCGGACCTCGGCGCCGATGCGGACGATGCCGCGCTCGTCGAGGTCGGCCAGCACCTCATCGGAGACGTTCGGGATGTCCCGGGTGATCTCCTCGGCGCCCAGCTTGGTGTCGCGGGCGTCGATCTCGTGTTCCTCGATGTGAATCGAGGTGAGCACGTCCTCTTCGACCAGGCGGTTGGAGAGGATGATCGCGTCCTCGTAGTTGTGACCCTCCCAAGGCATGACGGCGACGAGCAGATTCTTGCCCAGCGCCATCTCACCGTTCTCGGTGCACGGCCCGTCGGCGATGACCTGGCCGGCCTCCACGCGGTCGCCGGCGTCGACGATCGGACGCTGGTTGGCGCAGGTGCCGTGGTTCGAGCGGGCGAACTTGCGCATCCGGTAGGTGTGCCGGGTGCCGTCGTCGGCCATCACGGTGATGTAGTCGGCAGAGACCTCCTCGATCACGCCCGCCTTGTCGGCGACGACCACGTCACCGGCGTCGATCGCGGCACGCAGCTCCATGCCGGTGCCGACCAGCGGGGCCTCGCTGCGTACCAGCGGAACCGCCTGGCGCTGCATGTTGGCACCCATCAGGGCACGGTTGGCGTCGTCGTGCTCGAGGAACGGAATCATCGCGGTCGCGACCGACACCATCTGGCGCGGCGAGACGTCCATGTAGTCGACCTCGGTCGACGAGACGTACTCGACCTCGCCGCCCTTTCGGCGGACCAGGACGCGCTCCTCGACGAAGCGGCCCTTCTCGTCGATCGGCGAGTTGGCCTGCGCCACGACGTGGCGATCCTCCTCGTCGGCGGTCAGGTAGTGGATCTCGTCGCTGACCACACCATCGACGACCTTGCGGTACGGCGTCTCGATGAAGCCGAACGGGTTGACCCGCGCGTACACCGACAGCGAGCCGATCAGACCGATGTTCGGGCCTTCCGGCGTCTCGATCGGACACATGCGGCCGTAGTGCGACGAGTGCACGTCACGGACCTCGAGGCCGGCGCGCTCACGGGACAGACCGCCGGGGCCCAGCGCCGACAGGCGGCGCTTGTGCGTCAGACCCGACAGCGGGTTGTTCTGGTCCATGAACTGCGACAGCTGCGACGTGCCGAAGAACTCCTTGATCGCCGCCACGACGGGACGGATGTTGATCAGGGTCTGCGGCGTGATCGCCTCGACGTCCTGAGTCGTCATGCGCTCGCGCACGACGCGCTCCATGCGGGACAGGCCGACCCGGATCTGGTTCTGGATCAGCTCGCCGACGGTGCGCAGGCGACGGTTGCCGAAGTGGTCGATGTCGTCGGTTTCAACCGGGACCTCGACACCGCCGGGCACCGTCATCGAGGTCTGTCCCTCGTGCAGCCGGACCAGGTACTCGATGGTGGCGACGACGTCCTCTTCGGTCAGCGTGGTCGACTTGGTCTCAGCCGGCTTTCCGGTGATGCCGAGCTTCTTGTTGACCTTGTAGCGACCCACGCGGGCCAGGTCGTAGCGCTTCTCCTTGAAGAACAGGTTCTCCAGCAGGGTCTGCGCGGACTCCTTGGTCGGCGGCTCGCCCGGGCGCAGCTTGCGGTAGATGTCCAGCAGCGCCTCGTCGGTGCCTGCGGTGTTGTCCTTCTCCAGCGTGCTCATCATGATCTCGCTGAAGCCGAACCGCTCGACGATCTGCTCGTTGGTCCAGCCGAGCGCCTTGAGCAGCACGGTGACCGGTTGACGGCGCTTGCGGTCGATGCGCACACCGACGGTGTCGCGCTTGTCGACGTCGAACTCCAGCCACGCACCGCGGCCGGGGATCACCTTGACGCTGTGCAGCGTCTTCTCGGTGGACTTGTCGATGGTCTCGTCGAAGTACACACCGGGCGAGCGGACCAGCTGGGACACCACGACACGCTCGGTGCCGTTGATGATGAACGTGCCCTTCTCGGTCATCATCGGGAAGTCACCCATGAAGACCGTCTGGCTCTTGATCTCACCGGTATTGTTGTTGATGAACTCCGCGGTGACGAACAGCGGAGCCGCGTAGGTCATGTCCTTGTCTTTGCACTCGTCGACCGGCGCCTTCACCTCGTCGAAGCGCGGGTCGCTGAACGACAGCGACATCGATCCCGAGAAGTCCTCGATCGGCGAAAGCTCGGTGAGAACCTCTTCGAGGCCGCCCACCGGGTTCACGTCGCCGCGGGCCTTGGCCTTCTCGCGCCACTCATCGGCGCCGACCAGCCACTGGAACGACTCGGTCTGTACCTCAAGGAGCCCCGGAACCTCGAGCGGCTCGCGGAGCTTTGCAAATGAAATTCGGTTCGGTGCTCCTGGAACGGAGTTGTTAGTGGTAGCTACTGCGGACTTTTGGCGGGACCCTGCCAAGATGCATCCTTCCAGCACCTCATGCGACTTCCGGGTGGCCTCAAAGGCTTGAGCGCCGGTTCCTTCATATCGCTATATCTGCGTCGGTTCGGCTGGCATTCTCGAGTCCGGGCCTCCCGAACGCACGGCACGCGACTAGATCACTGAGCGCGAAATCAAGGCTCAGGCTAGGACCACGGTGTCAGGTGCGGGTGTGAGGTGGGCAGGATGCAGCCAGCGCAACGTCCAACCATAGCGCAGGACGGCGTATTCCTCAACCTCCGCATGCAGAGCTAAGCGGGCGCTGGCTGGCGTCCTCAACCCGTGCAAACATGCTGCCCAACAGATTGGACTCTTGCAGCCTTCCCGTCAAGAGATAGCGCCGTGTTGCATGGGGAGTTTTCCCTCAAGCGGCCGCCTGCTGCAGGGATGATCCGCTGGATTCGGGCGCTGCGAGGTTGAACAGCAATTGTGAGCCGCTGACGAACCACCACCGCAGCAGCTGATCCAAAGGCGAGAGTGAGGCTTCCGATGCCGGAAGCGCGATGGCGTCGGCTGTGCCAGCGATGGTGGGAATCTCGACCGAATCGCCAGGATCGGCGTAGACACCCTTATGCGTGCCGGCGAACATGTCGTTGATCCAGCCGGTGGCCAGTACCTTGACCGCCTCGATGTTCTGCTGCTGCGAGAAGCCAGCAACCAGGTAGGCCGCAAACTGAATCAACGGGTTGCCACCCTGCATGGCGTCGATATGCGAACCGCCGACCAGTTGCACGCCATTGAACCGACCCGGCCGCGCCGCCACCAGCGCATCGCTCGTGGCGCCGTAGATGTTCCAGGCGTACGGCGGTGAGGCGATCTGATACACCGGCAGGTCGTCGGGAATCTTGTCGATCACTGCCGGCGCGTCGCCAAGCACCACACCGTCGAGCAAGACAAGGCCTGCCAGATCGTCGATCGTGCCGTTGTCGACCATGTAACCGGCGACGGCCAGTGCCAGACCTCCGCCCGCGCTGTGGCCGGCGATCACGACCCGCTGCGGCAACGTGGTGCCCGTGAACCCGGCGGCGGTTGCGCTGGCGGTAAGTGCGTCGCGATCGCCAACGAACAAGTTGGCGACGGCCCGCTGCAACGGGGCCCCGCCGATCCAAAAGCCGTCGGAGGCAAAGAAGTTCGACGTCACCGAGGGCGCGACGACGATGCTGTGGGTCTGCTCGGCCAGGGTCGCGGCCGTGTAGCTGTAGAAGCGGCCGCTGGCGAGGAAGCCGTGCTGTAGATAGATGAGCCTGTCCGGAGCCGGATCGGTCGGGAAGTACCAATCGGCCGGCACTTCATATCCGCCGAGCTGCAGGGTGGAGCTGCGCACGGTGACGGTGCTGCCCGGCGGCAACACCGGCGGCCCCTCGAAAAGCCGGGTGGCCACGTTGAAGAGAGTGAAGATCAGCGTGCCGATCACGTTGATCAGTGACGGCTGCTGCGGCGCGACGGCCACCGAGTTGATGTCCACAGCCGAGGGCGCCGACGCGAGCGTCATCGCAGCGCTGACCGCGGCCGTGGTCTTGGTCTGGGCCACAGCGACCGTGGGCGGTTCGTCGGTGGGCTTCGGCGCCTCGAGTTCGACAGCCGCGTCGGGTTTGGGCTTTGCCTCCGCGACGGGTTTGACCTCGGGTTCGGACGTCACCGCTACCGGCTTGGTGAGCTTGTCGGCCGGCCGTTGGGGTTCGGGCAGCTTGCGCTCGCTCGCCGAAGCTGCGACGGGATCGGCGCCCTCGTGCGAACTGCCCGTCTTTTCGTGCGATGCCGATCCCGGCTTCGACGGATGCTCGGTGGTCTCGTCCGGTGTCGCGTCCTTGTCGACGGTGGGCTTGTCAGCGTCGGTAGCCGGCTTCGAATCTGTTGCCTTGGCGTCCGTCGGCTTCGTCGACTCGTTCTTCTCCGAATCCGCCTTACTATCGGTGGGTTTCGATGATTCCGACGACTCCGACGATGAAGCGCCGCCGGCGTCCGATGACGATCCCGTGTCGGCGAAAGCGATCGCCGTCCCCGAGATCATGGCCGCCGACATGCCGGCAGTGAGCACACCCGCGCCCAACCACACCCAGAACCGGTCGACCATGCCGTCTCCTGTCCGAACCGCGGTCACGGTATCGCGAGCCTCAAAAGGGACGAGGGTGTTTACGGAAATTGACCCCGCTGTAAGGACGCGACGCGCTCGACGCGGACCGGCACACCGGTCAGCCGAGCCATCCCAGCCAGCTTCTCGAGATCGGCCGGCGACGAGGACGTCAGGCGGTTGACGTTCGCCCCGCCCGCACCGTTCGCGACCCGCCAGCCGCCGGTGCCTTTGTGACCCCAGCCGTGCGGGACCGCGACGACACCTTCGACGATGTCCCTGGTGAGGATGACGGGCAGTTCGATCTCGCCGTGCGGCGAGGTGATGCGCACCATATCGCCGTCGACGATGTTCGACGCGGCCGCATCGTCAACATGCATGCGCGCGTGCTGCACGCGGCCGCCGCGCATGAGCAGCGGCGCGTTGTGCATCCACGTGTTCTCCGAGCGGGGCTCCCGCATGCCGATCAGCCGCATCGGATAGCCCTCGGGTACATGACGCCGACGCAGGGCCGCGACTTCGCCAGCGATCTCGTCGTGTTGCAGCCGCACCTGCCCGCCGCGGTAGACGACCGTCTTGGCGAGCACGCCGTCGCGCAGATTCGGAGCCAACACCTTGCCGTGAGGGTGGTCGCGCGTCAGCCGGGAGAACGTCAGCCCGTCCCGGCGCAGCCCGAATCTGTCGCCACCCTCGCCGAGCCGGATCACGGCATCGACGAGCAACCGCGGGCTCAACCGAATACCGAAGAGTACCAACAGCTTTCGCAGCGCCTTTATCGCTGTCAACCCTGGCGTGCGGCGCCATAGCCTATCGATGATGTCGTCGATGGCCTCCCACTCGGCACGGGCGTCTCCGATCGGCGCAATGACGGCCTCGGTGGCTTGGCGGAACGGTGTGGTCTGCAACGTCTGGAACTGCAGGGGGAAGTCGTCGCGCTCGTACATCGTCGCGGCCGGCAAGACGTAATCGCAATGCGCAAGCGTCTCGTTGACGTAGAGGTCGATCCCCACCATCAACTGGAGGCCTTCGAGCGCTTCTTCCAATTCATCGCCGTTGGGCACGGACAGCACCGGGTTGCCAGCGCTGACGAACAGCGCCCGCACCTGACCCGCGCCCGGGGTGGCGATCTCCTTGGCCATCACGCCCGCCGGCTCCGACATCATCACCGAAGGGAAGCCGCCGATGCGCGAGCGTCTGCGGGTGTAGATAGTGCGCATCAACGCGCCGAGACCCTTCATCGCCCATCGTTCCGCCGGGAAGCCGAAGCTGCCGAACATGCTGCCGCCGACGTGGTCCAGATTGCCTGCCACGAGGTTGACGGCATCGAGCAAATATGTTGTGAGCGTGCCGTTTTCGCCAGTGCTGGTGCCCACGCGTCCATACACCGCGGCGCGCGGCGTGCACGCGAGATCACGGGCCAGCGCCCGCACGGTGTCCGGGTCGATGCCGGTTCGCGGCTGCGTTGCCTCGGGGCTGAACGGCCGGGCCAACTGCTCGAGCCACACGCCGCCGGTCGACTGACGAGCCAGGCGGGCGCGGTCGACGAGATTCTCGCCGAACAACACATGCAGCAGGGACAGCAGCAAGAAGGCGTCGCCGTCGGGAATGATGCCCAGCCACTCGAACTGCGCCGCGGTCTCGGTCTTGCGCGGATCGATGACGACGACCCGGCCGCCGCGCTTGACGATGTCGTGCATGCGGTCCTTGATCCGCGGCACGGTCAGCACGCTGCCGTGCGACACGACCGGGTTCGCGCCGATGACCACGAGCAGATCGGTGCGCAGGACGTCGGGCACTGGCAGCGCCAGCGCCGAGCCGTACAGCAGCTGGCTGGCCACGAAGCGGTTGTTGACGTCTTGGGACCCGGCGGTGAACACGTGAAGCCGCGGCCCAAACGCCGCCATGAACATCGCCAGGCTCAGAGTGTGCGAGTAGCTGAACGCGCCGGGGTTGCCGTAGTACCAACCGACGGCACCCGAGCCGTGGCGGCGATGGATGTCGGCTAGCCGCTCGGCGATGTCGGCCATCGCCTCGTCCCAGCTGACCGGCTCGAATCCCTGCTCGGTGCGCCGCAGCGCGGTGGTGACGCGGTCAGGGTCGTTGACGACCTCGGTGATCGCGATGCCCTTCTGGCAGGCGAAGCCGGCCGAGAGTGGATGGTCCCTATCGGGACGCAATGAGGTCAGCCGACCGTCGTCGACGGTCGCGATCATGCCGCACAGCGGCTCGCAGATCCGGCAGAAGGTCGGCTTCTGCTCTCGCATTATTTCTCTACGCGCGAGCGCTCATCGGAAGCCACTCCCAGAGGCTAGCGCTCCTCGGCGACGGGAATGCGTCCCGTCGGGGCATCGTCCTCGGCCGAACGATGACGGGCCGAAACGTCGTCGGGAATCGCGTGCGAGGCGTACTTGTGCGTGCCCTCGAGGTCGTCGCGGATGGCTTCCTGAGCACTCGGCGGCAGGGTGTGCATGATCTCGCGCACACGGGCCTGACGACGGCCGACGGCCTGGCGCTCGGGCATACCCGGTGTCGCCATGATCTGGGGCGGCACACCCTCGATCTCTTCGACACCACCGTCGTGATGACCGGCATCGACCATGGCCTGCTCCTCGGCCATCGTCGACTCGTCCTTCTCCTCCGACATACCGATCGGACCGATCCGGCGACCGTTGAGGAACTGCCGCACCACCGGCTCGTCACTGGTCAACAACACCTCACGCGGACCGAACATCACCAGATGCTTGCGGAACAACATGCCGATGTTGTCCGGCACCGTGCGCGCGATGTTGATGTTGTGCGTGACGATCAGGATCGTGCAGTCGATCTGCGCGTTGATATCGATCAACAACTGCGACAAATAAGCGGTACGAACCGGATCCAGACCCGAGTCGGGCTCGTCACAGAGAATGATCTGCGGGTCGAGCACCAACGAGCGGGCCAACCCGGCGCGCTTGCGCATACCACCGGAGATCTCACCAGGGAACTTGTTCTCATCCCCACCCAAGCCGACCAGCTCGAGCTTCTCCATGACGATATTGCGGATCTCGCTTTCCTTCTTCTTGGTGTGCTCACGAAGAGGGAACGCGGTGTTGTCATACAAGCTCATCGAGCCGAACAACGCACCGTCCTGAAACATCACCCCGAACAAGGTGCGGATCTCGTAAAGCTCCTTAGCCGAACACTCGATGATGTTCGTGCCGTCGACGATGATCTTGCCGCGCTCCGGGCGCAGCAGCCCGATCAGGGACTTCAGGAACACCGACTTGCCAGTACCCGAAGGGCCCAGCAGCACACTGACCTCCCCCTGCGGGATGTCCATCGACACGTCTTCCCAAATTCGCTGGGGCCCGAAGGACTTCGTCAGTCCCTCAACTTGAATTCCAATGCCCACGCGCGATCCTTCCGCCAATGCCTGGTCCCAGCCACATGCCTCCCGCCTGTGGCTTGAGTCACTGTAGCTTACGCGTCACGAGCACAACACTCGTCTGCGGCCAGATTGTGATGAACCCCCGATACAACTGTGGGGCGGATCTGTTTGCCAGATCCGCCCCACAGTGAAAAGAAACTACTTGACGGTGACCGTCGCGCCTGCAGCCTCGAGCTTCGCCTTGGCGTCCTCGGCAGCCTCCTTCGGAGCCTTCTCGAGGATCGGCTTCGGAGCACTGTCGACCAGGTCCTTGGCCTCCTTGAGGCCCAGACCGGAGACGATCTCGCGGACGACCTTGATGACGCCGATCTTCTTCTCGCCGGCACCCTCGAGGATGACGTCGAACTCCGACTGCTCCTCGGCGGCCTCGGCGGGCGCACCAGCAGCGGCGCCAGGAGCGGCCGCGACGGCGACCGGAGCGGCGGCGGTGACCTCGAAGGTCTCCTCGAACTTCTTGACGAACTCAGAGAGCTCGAGCAGCGTCAGTTCCTTGAACGCGTCGAGCAGGTCGTCGGTGGACAGCTTGGCCATGGTGTGGTCCTTTCTTACTTTTCTTCTGGGCTGGTTGGGTAGAGATTGAGGACGCTTCTACGCGGCCTCTTCGTTGGCTTTCTTTTCTTGCAACGCGGCTGCCAGCCGGGCGACCTGCGACGCCGGAGCGTTGAACAGGCCGGCGGCCTTGGACAGGTTCGCCTTCATCGCGCCGGCCAGCTTGGCCAGCAGCACCTCGCGGGACTCCAGGTCGGCGATCTGTTCGACCTCGGCCACGCTCAGTGCGCGGCCGTCCATGTAGCCGCCCTTGATGACCAGCGCCTTGTTGTCCTTGGCGAAAGTCTTGATCGCCTTGGCGGCGTCGACGGCCTCCCCCTTGACGAACGCGATCGCGGTGGGTCCGACGAACAGCTCGTCGAGACCCTCGATGCCCGCCTCCGCCGCGGCACGCTTGACCAGCGTGTTCTTGGCGACTGTGTAGGTGGCGGACTCTCCGAGCGATCGGCGCAAGTCCTTGAGGTTGGCGACCGTCAGCCCGCGGTATTCGGTGACGAGCGTCGCCGTCGCCTCCTTGAACTGCTCGGCGATGTCGGCAACCGCGGTGGCCTTGTCAGCCTTGGCCATGCATGCCTCCTCGTGGTTGATATCGGGTGCGCCACCGATGGAGGCCGGAAAACGACGAACGCCCCGACGCAGACAGGTCGGGGCGCGCAAGATGCTGGCACTTGCCAGCAGTAATAGCCTCGTCCTCCTGCGTGGGCCGCCGGGTAATCCCGGACCTTCAACCGATTTCTCGGTGACCGACGGTCTTCGGTGGAACTGGCCAAGAATAGCCTGCCACCCGCCGATCAGCCAAAACGGTGCGCTACGCGACTATGCCGACGGCCAGCGCGACGAACATCGTGACGAGCAGCCCCACGCGTACCCAGTGCAGGCGGTCCCATCGGCTGGCCAGTTCGCGGTTCACATCTTCGTCCGAGCGCCAAGCGCTGATCCGGTTGTTGATGGGGACGAGCACGGTGACCGTCAAGAGCAGTGCCACCCCCATGACCGCGACGGCGACGATCGCCAGCACATTGCGGGACACGACGGCCCCGGCGATCAGAGCGGCAAGCGTGCCGATGTACCAGAACGGCATCAGCGCACCGAGCAGTCGGCTTCCTCCGCTGCGGACCACGCGGTAGGCATCGTCGGGCAGCTTGGAGACGAGCGGGTTCGTGAAGGCCGCCACTCCCAGTTCCACTCCGACGAGCGGGCCGGTGAGCACGAGAGCAACGATTGCGATGACGTGTTCCATACCGTCGACCCTGCGGTCTATGCTGACAAAAAGCAAGGTACTGACAAATTAGTCAGTACATGTCCGTGCGGAAAGGCTCGCTATGGCGGTGTCGAAAAAGGAGATCAGCGAGTGCCCGATCGACGCCACACTGACGGTTATCGACGGGCGTTGGAAGGGCACCATCCTCTGGCGGCTCTTCGACGGGCCGATGCGCACCGCAGAACTGCGTCGCAGCATCCCCGAGATCACCGAGCGCATGCTCATCCGACATCTGCACGAGCTCGTCGACGCAGGCATCATCGACCGCCACGACGCCGGCACCGTTCCGCCCTGCGTGCACTATTCGATCTCCGAGTATGGGAGGACGTTGGGCCCGGTGCTGGAAAGCTTGTGCGATTGGGGCCGAAAGCACATGCAACGCAAGGCTCCTCACGCATCCAGAAGGGCCGCGGCGCCGATCAGACCGGCCTCGCCACCGAGTTCGGCCGGCAGCACTCGCAGTCCGCGCAGGAAGCCCAGCCGGGCATAGGTCTCCAGTCCATGGCTCAGCGGGTCGAACAGCAGCTTGCCAGCCTTCGCCACCCCGCCGCCGATGACGACCAGGTCCAGGTCGCACACCGCTGCCACGGACGCGATCGTCGCGGCCACCGCGGTTCCGCCGCGGTAGAACGCCCGCAGGGCCACCGGGTGTCCCGTGTAGGCGGCATCGGCCAGTTCCTTCGCGTCCGCCTCGGGCGGGGCGTCCCAACCGTTGTCGCGCGCCCATTGGGCCATTCGGGGTCCGGCGGCGACCGTCTCGACACAGCCATGGCCACCGCACGAGCACAGTCCGCCATCCAGGTCGACGACGACGTGGCCCACGTGTCCGGCGTTACCTGTGCGCCCGTCGTAGGGTGCGCCGTCGAGCACCAGCCCACCCCCGACACCGGTCGACACCACCATGCCGAGCAGAAAGTGCGCCCCGCGGGCCGCGCCGCGCCACCGCTCCCCCAGCGCCATGCACAACCCGTCACCACCTAGGCGAACAGCCGCGCCGGTCAGCCCGGAGACCCGCTCGACGATCGGAAACTGTTGCCATTCAACGATATTGATCGGGCTCACGGTCCCCGTCGGCAGATCGATCGGCCCGGCGGACGCGATGCCGACGCCGCGGACACGTCCACCGGCGGCGGCCAGAGCCTCGGTGACCAGCGTGTCGACCACCGCCCACACCGCCTCGGCGTCGCCGTCCGGTGTCGGCAGCTTGGCGTGATGAACCAGCGTGCCTTCGGCGTCGACAAGACCGGCGGCGATCTTCGTGCCGCCTATGTCGAGTGCCAGCGTGACTTCGCTCATCAGTGCCTATGCGTGTTGTCGGGCTGACGCGGATCGCCGGGGTGCTCATATCCCGGGGCAAGCTCGACCAGTGCAGCACATCGGGCGTCGAGCCACACCCGAAATGCGCGACGCCGGGCCGCGTCCCGCAGGTGGTCCGCGATCTGCGTGCGCGTATCGAAGCGCCTCGGATTGCGGACGAGGTAGTCGTCCACATCGGCATCGGGGACGTCGACGGCTGCGGTCACGCTCGTATAGACGGCCCGGGCAAGCGGCGCGGCCAACACCGAAGCGGCGACGCTGCCGATCTCCAGCCGCGCGACGGTATCCGGGAGTAACTCGCCTTCGGTCGGCGCATCCTGCACGGTCAGGCCTCGGGTTCGGGCCTCCGCGTTGACCACACGCTCTATCACCAGCAGCTGGGTCAGCCACCGACGCAGCTGCCGGCCCTCGCTAGTGCCCTGCCGCGGCAACGACGACGCGAGTCTCGTTGCGCGTAGCTGCTTCTCGCGGGCGTCGACCTCGCTGACCGAGATCGGCACGCCACCGACGATCGCCGCAACACTCATTGCACCGTGACCTTCACTGCCGGTGAGTAGATCGGCCGGCCCGCGCATCCGACGCGGATCAGCGCCCACCACTGGCCGGCCTCGACCCAGACGGGCGGGGCGACGTCGAAACCCAGTTCGAGGGTTCCGCGGGCGGGCATCTCGCGGCCAATCGCGCGTGGCCCCAACCATTCCCATGTCCCCCACGGGCTGATCAAGTGCGCTTCGAGGGCAAGATCGGCGCATGCGTCGGTGCCGACTGTGACCGCAAGCCTGGCCGTTTCGCCTGCGGTGACCGTGACTTCGTCCGGCCCGCTGAGCAGCCTCAGGATCTCGCCGCTGGACGGCGAGCCGACCGACACGATGCAGACGTCCTCGACCACCTGCCGCCATGCGGGCGGCATCGTCACGGCATCACTGCCCGTGAGGGTCAGTTCGGCACGAATCGGGTACAGCCCGAATGCCGATCCCGGCGGCATCGTCACCACGACATCAGTTTCCAGGTATTCACCCGGCGGCAGCATGAGCGGCAGCTCGGCCGGATCGGCAGTCCATCCGTCCGGACACAGCAGACGTACCTTGCCGTGCAGCACCGAATCGCTGCAATCGCTCGCCACGGTAAGTCGCAGCAAGACTTCTGAATTCGGCTCCACTGACATGTTCTGTGGATGCAGATGTGCCACCACCGGAAGGCCGCCGAGCGGCGCGGGTCCGCGGTTGTGCAACCAGTACCGCGCGTATAGCGGTTGGGCCGCCTCCGCCTCTGGCGCCAACACCGTGTGGTCAGCCTCGAGGACCTTGGGCATGTTGAGCCGTGTCAGCACGGTGGCGATCTCGTATCCGTGCAACCTCAGCCCGTCGGATGCCAGGCCCTGGATCCGCGGTTGTTCCAGCAAGTCGACCCGCGATGCCGCCGACACTCGACGCAGCCCGGACCGAACCACGACATCCGTTGCCGCTCCGCATGTTTCGACCAGGCGCAGCGCGACACCGTCAGCGGGATCGACGGCCTGCACGCTGCCCGCGGCCAGCGGATTGCCCGCAGCCTTCAGTGCGCCAAGCTGCACCCTGCCGGCGGGCTCGATTTCGAACAGCGAACCCCATGCGGGCAAACCCCCTGCGGCCCTGGTCTTTTCGGTGACCGCGACGAGCGGGTGGGAGAACTCGGCGCTGCGGACCGGCACGCGGGCAACCCTCCAGTCGTCGTCACCGGAGACCAGCGCGTAGTCGAAGGTGTGCGTCCAGTGCTGCAGCTGGAAATTCGAGCCGTCGGGCGCGGTGCGGCGTGGCGGGTCGATCCAGGTGCCCGACGGCCAACCCGTGCACGAACGCATCAGTGACAGGTGAAGTGTGCCGTCGGATTCGACCGCGAACCCGGGCATTCCGCGATTGAGAACAGCGACGGTGCGGTTCTCGAACGACCCGAGCTGCGCGGACACTTCTTGCTCGACGGTGACCTCAGCGTCGTCGAGGTCCTCGACCAATTCGGCCACCGCGGCGTCCAGGTCCGAGCCCGCGACGATCAACACCGGCAAGGCGCGTACTCCCCGAAGATCCGCTCCCGGCACCCACTGCTCGGCCAGCGGCACGACGGACGGCACCCACACCCGGGCCGTGCCCGCGCTGTAGAGCTGGCGCTTGAGCTCCTCGGTGTACATCGGATCCGCTTCGGCAAGGACCGCTGCGGTGAAAGCGTTCTGGTCCGGTCCGCCCAGGGCGATCCGCGCATCCGGCAGGTTGGAATCGACGGTGAGATCGCCGTACCGCGGCTTGACCGCGCTGCTGCATGTCGCGGTCACGCCGGCGCGGACCAGCGCCACCATCAACTCACGCGCCAGCGCAGCCGACTGCGACTCCGTCGGCGACACCACTTCGGCAACCGATATGGCCCGCACGTCATGGCCGACGCGTACCCGCGCTGCCGAGGACACGCCGAACCACCCGTAGGCCGGGTTGTCGAGCGTCCACGGGTGGACTGCGGAGTCGACGGCGACTCCGTGGCTGGATGTCGCCGGCCCACCGGCTCCGTGGCTGGATGTCGCCGGCGCACCGGCTCCGTGGCTCGATGTCGCCGGCGCACCGGCTCCGTGGCTCGATGTC
>NZ_DATENY010000119.1:0-111123 GCF_035274705.1 Mycobacterium sp.
GACGACGGTCGGGCCTGTGCCGGTCTGCGTGATGGTGCGCAACGCGTCGGCGCCCGTGGCGAAGTCTCCGAACGACCACGCCTCGTAGCGGGTGGCCGCCGGAATCGGGTGTACCCGCACCCGCACGCGCGTGATGATTCCGAACACGCCCTCGGAGCCGATCAGCAGTTGGCGTAGATCCGGCCCGGCGGCGGACTCCGGCGCGCGCCCGAGGGTCAGCATGCCGGCCGGTGTCACCGCGCGTAGGCCGCGGACCATGTCGTTGAATCGCCCGTAACCCGCGGAATCCTGGCCAGATGACCGTGTGGCGGCAAAGCCGCCGATCGTCGCGAAGCAGAAGCTCTGCGGGAAGTGGCCGAGCGAAAATCCACGCTCGCCGAGCAGTCGTTCGGCGTCCGGACCGGTCAGCCCGGCGCCCAGCTCGGCCTCCCATGACACCTCGTCGAGCGAATGGAGTTGGTTGAGCCGCCGCAGGTCCAGTGAGATGACGGCCTTGAAGTCGCCGCGCAGCGGGTCAAGACCGCCGACCACACTGGTGCCGCCGCCGAACGGAACGACGGCGATGCTCTTGCGCCCGCAGTACTGCAGGATCGCGGCTATTTCTTCTTCGTCAGCGGCCAGCAGCACCGCGTCGGGCGCATCCTGTACGCCGGAATCCTTGCGGCGTAACAGATCCAGGGTCGACTTTCCACCAGCGCGCAGCAGCCGGGCATTGTCGTCGACGCCGCAGTACTCGGGCCCGACGATCGCGGCCAGGCCCTCGCGATCAGTGTCGGACAGCGCCGACGGCCGCAGCCTCACCTGCTCGGGCTCCAACTCCGCGGTGGTTGAATCCTCGACGCCCAGCGCCTGCCGCAAAAGCGAGCGGATTCCCTCGGACAGGGGTTTTGCCTCAGCTGGGTCGCCCCATGCGTTCCATTTCATATCCGGACGCGTCATGAGTTACAGTATTACACATGTCGTCAACTCGTAACTCCAAGCCGGTCGAGGCTCGGATCCTCGATGCTGCCGCGGCGTGCGTGCTGGCGAATGGGGTGGAACGGATGACGCTGACCGATATTGCGCGACGCGCCCGGGTCAGTCGTCCGACCATCTACCGCCGCTGGCCCGATATCCGCCATGTGGTCGCCGATTTGCTGACTGCGCGCATCGCCGGCGTTCTCGATGAGGTACCGACCAACGGTGTCGGACGCGAAGCGATGGTCAAGCGCATCGTCGTGGTCGCCGAACGTCTGCGCGGCGACGAGGTCGTCATGTCGGTGCTGCACAACGCCCCGAGTATGGCGATGGTGTACATCACCGAGCGGCTCGGCACCAGCCAGCAGATTCTCATCGACGCACTGGCCCACGCAATCAAGCTCGGGCAGGACGAGGGCAGCGTCCGGGCAGGCGATCCCCGTCAGCTCGCGGCGATGTGCCTGCTGATCACCCAGTCGGCGATCCAGTCCGCCCAGATGGTCGCGCCGATCCTCGATGCCAATGAGCTGGCCGTCGAACTCGCGCACTCGCTGAACGGATACCTCAAGCCGTGACGGGCTCGACGGCGCTCAACGAATCCCGCCGCGCGGCCGATCTCGCCGCGCTGGCCGACGGCGAAACGCTCGACGTGATCGTGGTCGGCGGCGGCATCACCGGCACAGGCATCGCGTTGGATGCCGCAACCCGCGGCCTGCGCGTCGCGCTGGTGGAAAAGCACGACCTGGCGTTCGGCACCAGCCGCTGGAGCTCGAAGCTGGTGCACGGCGGCCTGCGGTACCTGGCGACCGGCAACGTCGGCATTGCCAGGCGAAGCGCCGTGGAACGCGGAATCTTGATGACGCGCAACGCTCCTCACCTCGTGAGGGCCATGCCGCAGCTGGTTCCGTTGCTGCCGTCGATGAGCCGGGGCAGCCGTGCCTTGGTGCGTGGCGGGTTCTTGGCCGGCGACGCGCTGCGCCGGCTGGCCGGCACGCCCGCATCGACATTGCCGCGCTCGTGCCGGGTCGGCGCCGAGCGTGCGATCGAGCTCGCACCAACGGTGCGTCGCGACGGTCTCGACGGCGCGTATCTGGCCTATGACGGGCAGCTGATCGACGACGCTCGGCTGGTCACCGCGGTGGCACGCACGGCGGCTCAGCACGGCGCCCGCATCCTGACCCGCGTCGCCGCGTCGAACGCGACACGCACCACAGTGACGCTGACGGATCGGCGCTCCGGCGAGTCGTTCGACGTGTCGGCCCGCGCGGTGATCAACGCCACCGGTGTATGGGCGGCCGACGTCGATACATCGATTCGGGTGCGGCCAAGCCGCGGAACGCATCTCGTGTTCGACGCCAGTGTGTTCGGCAATCCGATTGCGGCGCTCACCATTCCGATTCCCGGCGAGATCAACCGCTTCGTGTTCGCGATGCCCGAGCAGCTCGGCCGCGTGTATCTCGGCCTCACCGACGAGGACGCCCCTGGCCCGATTCCCGATGTGCCGCAGCCTACTTCGGAGGAGATTGCCTTCCTGCTGGACACGGTGAATACGGCGCTGGACGTCGCGCTCAGGCCGACCGACGTGATTGGCACGTACGCCGGGCTGCGCCCGCTGATCGACACCGGCGCTGGGCGAACCGCCGACGTGTCACGTGAGCACGCGGTCGTCGAGTCCCCGTCCGGGGTGATCAGCGTGATCGGCGGCAAACTCACCGAATACCGGTACATGGCAGAGGATGTCCTCGACCGCGCCGTGCAGTTGCGCGGCCTGGCGGCGTCGGCATGCCGTACCCGCAACCTGCCGCTCGTGGGTGCCCCGTCGAATCCCGTTGCGGCGCTGCGCTCACCGGTCGAACTGCCGTCGTCACTGGTTGCGCGCTTCGGTGCGGAGGCGCCGAACGTGATCGCCAAGGCAAGCTGCGAGCGGCCGACCGATCCGGTGGCTGACGGTATCGATGTCACCCGCGCCGAATTCGAGTACGCGGTGACCCATGAGGGCGCGCTCACCGTCGACGACATCGTGGACCGCCGGACCCGCATCGGGCTCGTCGAGTCAGACCGCGCCGCAGGGGTGGCCGCGGCGGAGGAGATGCTCACTCGAGTTTCTTGATGGCGGAATAACTGCGGCCGAAAGTGGGCAATCACTGTCCACCAAACGAAGGCCGGAGGGCGCCATGACCGCGACACCAACCCTGAAGAAAGCACTCAACCAGCGCCAATTGAGGATGATCGCGATCGGTGGCGTCATCGGCGCCGGTCTGTTCGTCGGCTCGGGGGTCGTCATTCATGACACCGGACCCGGTTCGTTCATCACGTACGCGATGGCCGGCGTCTTGATCATCATGGTCATGCGCATGCTGGCCGAAATGGCCGTCGCGAATCCGTCCACCGGATCGTTCGCCGATTACTCGCGTGACGCGCTGGGCAACTGGGCCGGCTTCTCGGTGGGCTGGCTGTACTGGTACTTCTGGGTGATCGTCGTCGGGTTCGAGGCGATCGCCGGGGCGAAGATCGTGCAGTACTGGATCCATGTCCCGCTCTGGTTGTGCGCATTGGTCTTCATGATCTTGATGACCGCGACCAATCTGTTCTCCGTATCGTCTTACGGCGAGTTCGAATTCTGGTTCGCCGGCATCAAGGTCGCGGCGATCCTCGTGTTCATCGGGCTCGGCACCCTGTTCGTCCTCGGTCTGTGGCCGCACAAGTCGATCGATTTCTCCAACCTCACGGCCCATGGCGGATTCACGCCGATGGGCTTCGGTGCGATCACGGTCGGCATCGTGACTGTGATCTTTTCTATGGTGGGTGCCGAGATCGTCACCATCGCCGCCGCGGAATCGTCAGATCCGGAGCGAGCGGTGTCCAAGGCCGCCAACTCGGTGATCCTGCGGATCCTTATCTTCTACGTCGGAGCGGTGTTCCTGCTGGTGGCGATCCTGCCGTGGAACGACAAGGGGCTTTCCGCGTCTCCGTTCGTCTCGGCGTTCACCAACATGGGCATCCCATACGCCGACCACGTGATGAACGCGGTGGTGCTGACAGCGGTCCTCAGCTGCCTCAACTCGGGCATGTACACCGCTTCACGGATGCTGTTTGTCCTCGCGGCCCGGCGCGAGGCGCCATCGGCGCTCGTCCGGGTGACCCGGCGAGGAGTGCCGGCCACGGCGATTCTGGCCTCCTCGATCGTCGGTTTTCTGTGTGTCATCGCGGCAGCGGTATCCCCGGACGCGATCTTCGCGTTCCTGCTGAATTCCAGCGGGGCGATCATTCTGTTCGTCTATCTGCTGATCGCCATCTCGCAGATCGTGCTGCGGTACCGGACGCCCGATTCGCAACTGCGGGTGAAAATGTGGCTGTTCCCGGTGCTGTCGATTCTGACTGCCGCAGGCATTCTGGCGATCCTCGTGCAGATGTACATCCAGAAGGATCTGCGGTCGCAACTGGAGCTGAGCCTGTTGTCCTGGGCGGTTGTGCTGGTGCTGTTTTTCCTCAACAAGTGGTTTGTGAATCGCCGCCCCGAGGCGGAGGAAGCCGCGGTCACCGTGCCGCCTCACCGTGTCCTGGTGATGGCCAACGAGACCGCCAACTCCGACGAGCTTCTCGATGAGCTTCGCCGCATCGGGGCTGGCAAAGACGCCACATATTACGTGGTCGTACCGACCAGTCCTATCGAGACCGGAGTCGCGGCCACCCACGGCCCGCTCGATCTGTGGGAGGCCACCCAGCGGGCGGCGCAAGCCAGGCTCGACTACACCTTGGACACGTTGCGATCGGAGAACCTCGAGGCTGACGGCGCAGTGGGGGATCAGCGACCTCTGCGCGCCCTCGCCGAGGCCGTCGACTCGTTCCATCCCGACCAGATCGTGATCGCAACGCTGCCGCCCGAATACTCGGTCTGGCACCGCTTCGAGGTCGTGGACCGCGCACGCGCTGCATACGACGTGCCGGTCACGCACGTGGTGGCGACCCCGGCAGAGGTCGCGCACACCATGCGCTGAACGCCTGAATTACAGCGGGATGTTCTTGTGACGGCCGCGGCGCTGAGGGGCCTCGGCCAACGCCTGAGTCAGCTTGCTGCGCGTGTGCGCCGGATCGATCTTCTCGTCGACGACACCGATCTCGATGGCGGAATCCACGCCACCGGCGATCCTTTCGTGCTCAGCAGCCAGCTCATCGTGCAGCGCGTCACGCTCGTGGTCGGGCGCGGCGGCCAACTTCTTCTTGTGCAGGATGCCGACCGCGGCCTTGGCGCCCATCACCGCGACCTCGGCATCCGGCCACGCGAACACCTTGGTGGCGTTGAGGGAGCGCGAGTTCATCGCGATGTAGGCACCGCCGTAGATCTTCCGTGTCACCAGCGTTACCCGCGGCACGGTGGCCTCACCGAACGCGTGCAGCAGCTTGGCACCGCGGCGCACGACGCCGCCCCACTCCTGATCGACGCCGGGTAGGTATCCCGGCACGTCGACGATGACCACCAGAGGAATCCCGAACGCGTCGCACAGCCGCACGAAACGCGCCGCCTTCTCCGCACTTTCGGAGTTCAGGCAGCCGCCGAGCCGCAGCGGGTTGTTGGCGATCACGCCGACCGTCCGGCCCGACAGCCGACCAAGGCCGACGACGATCGACGGAGCCCACTTGCCCTGGAACTCTTCGAAGGGCGCGTCGTCGTCGAGCAGCGCCTCGACGATCGGGTGTACGTCGTAGGCGCGACGCGACGAATCCGGCAGCAATGCGTGCAGATCGGTGTCTCCCGACTCGGCCTTGCTGCGGTCGAAATGGCCCTGCTGGCAGAACAATCCGACCAGACGGCGACCGCGGTCATAGGCGTCGAGTTCGTCGTCGGCGACGATGTGGCACACACCGGACTTCTTGTGATGGGTGTCCGGGCCGCCGAGCGACGCCATATCGACGTCCTCGCCGGTGACACTGCGAACGATGTCGGGTCCGGTGACGAACACCCGGCCCTCCTGCGCCATCACAACGACGTCGGTGAGGGCAGGCCCGTAGGCGGCGCCACCCGCGGCGAAGCCGACCACCACCGAGATCTGCGGTACATAGCCGGACGCGCGGATCATGGCCTCGAACACCAAACCGACCGCGTGCAACGCCTTGACGCCCTCGGCCAACCGCGCACCACCGGAGTGCCAGATGCCCACGATGGGGCTCTGCTCCTCGATCGCGGTGTCGTAGGCGTTGACGATGTGCGCGCAGCCTTCGGTACCCATGGCGCCGCCCATCACGGTGCCGTCGGTGCAGAACGCAATGGTGCGCACGCCGTTGACGGTGCCGGCCGCGGCCAGTACGCCCGAGCGGTCACGCTCGTGCAGCAGCTCGACGCTGCCGTCGTCGAAGAACGTGTTCAGGCGCAATAGCGGATCGCGTGGATCGAGCGATTCGCCGACGGCCTCGGGAGCCATGATCGTCATAGAAACCTCCTGTAGCCGGTCGGATGTCGGCTTGCGCCGTCGAGAAATCCTGTGTGTCAGTACTTCCCGAAGGCGAGCGCGACGTTGTGCCCACCGAATCCGAACGAGTTGTTGATGGCGTACTGGTAATTGCCCGACCGCGGCTCCCCGGCCACCACGTCCAGATCGATCTCCGGATCGAGGTTTTTCAGGTTCAGCGTCGGCGGAATGATGCCGTCCCGCAACGCCATTACGGTCAGGATGGACTCCACCGCACCGACCGCTCCGACCGAATGGCCGAGCGCCGCCTTGGGTGCGTACACCGCCGGCTTGTGGCCGCCCATCGCGTTGTTGATTGCCTTGCCTTCGGCCACATCGCCGACGCTGGTGCCAGTGGCATGCGCGTTGACGTGGTCGATGTCTGTGGGCTGCAGACCGGCAAGCTGGATTGCCCGCGTCATCGCGTGCCCGGCTTGTTCGCCGTTGGGGTCAGGCGCCACGATGTGGTAGCCGTCCGAGGTGATGCTCGCACCCATCAGCCTCGCGTAAATGGTCGCACCGCGAGCCTTGGCGTGCTCCTCGGTCTCGATGACCAACAGCGCAGCGCCCTCGCCGAATACGAATCCGTTGCGGTCCTTGTCGAACGGGCGGCACGCCCCGGCGGGGTCATCGTTGGTGTTGGACAGCACGATTCGCATCTGCGCGAACCCCGCGATCGGCACCGCCTCGATCTTTGTCTCCACGCCGCCGCAGATCGCGACGTCGGCCTCGCCGAGCACGATCTGCCGCCAAGCCTGCGCGATGCCCTCGGAGCCGGATGCGCAGGCCGAGACCGGGGTGCTGACCCCGGCCCGCGCCTTGCGCTCCAGCCCGACCGCGGCGGCCGCCGCGTTCGGCATGTACATCTGCACCGCGAGCGGTGACACGGCACGCAGACCCTTGGCCCGCATGCCGTCGTAGGCGTACACGAGTTCCTCCGTCGAGCCCATCCCGGTGCCGATCGAGACCATCAAGCGCCTCGGATCCACCTCGGGCGAACCCGCGTTCTCCCACACCCTCCGACTGAGAATCGTGGACATCTTCTGCAGATACGAGAGTCGGCGCAGTTCAACGCGCGTCAGCTCATGGTCGAAATCTTCGAGAAGATGCCCGCCGATGCGGACCGGAAGGTCGTACTGCTTGACGAACGGGTCCTCCAGTCTGCGGATCCCGCTCTGTCCGTCGAGCAGCTTCTTCCAGGTGTTGTCCGCGTCGGTTGCCAGTGCAGTCGTCATCGCATAACCCGTGACGACAACATTTGGGAAACCGTTCCCCGTAGCCAACCCCGCCATTACTGCTCCGAAAATTCCTCTCGCTCAGTAACGCCCGAACGCCAGGGCGACATTGTGTCCACCGAAACCGAACGAGTTGTTGATGGCGTACTGGTATTCGCCATATCGAGGCTCGCCCGCGACGATATCGAGATCGATATCGGGGTCAGGGGTTTCATAGTTGAGTGTCGGCGGAATGACACCGTCACGCAGCGACAGCACCGTCAGCAGCGATTCGAGAGCACCGACCGCACCGATGGAATGGCCGAGCGCCGACTTCGGCGCATACACCGCGGCGTGCTCCACTCCGGCGACCCGAATCGCATTGGCCTCGGCGACGTCACCGATCGAGGTGGCCGTCGCGTGGGCATTGACGTGCTGGATGTCCTTGGGGGACAAGCCTGCCGTCTCGATCGCACGCTTCATCGCGTGGCCGGCCCGCAGACCGTTCGGATCTGGTGCCACCATGTGGTAGGCGTCCGACGTGATGCCGGCACCCAACAGCCGAGCCAACGGCTTGGCGCCGCGAGCCTTGGCGTGTTCCTCGGTCTCGAGGATCATCATGGCGCCGGCCTCGCCGAACACGAACCCGTCGCGGTTCTTGTCGAACGGCCGTGACGCACCTTCGGGGTTCTCGTTGTTGGTCGACATGGCGCGCATCATCGAGAACGCCGCAATCGGCAGGGCCTCGATGCCGCCCTCCACGCCACCGCAAACGGCGAAGTCAGCGTCACCCATCACGATCTGACGCCAAGCGTGGGCGATGGCCTCCGAACCCGACGAGCAGGCCGACACCGGGGTGATGACCCCGGCACGCGCTCCGAGTTGAAGACCGACGACCGCGGCTGCGCCGTTGGGCATGATCATCTGCACGGCGAGAGGCGACACCTTGCGGGGGCCGCCCTCGTTCATCGCGTCGTAGGTTTCGACGATCTTCTCGCCGCCACCGAGACCGGTGCCGATGACCACTGCGAAGCGATCCGGGTCGACCTCGGGCGTACCCGCGGCCTCCCATAGCTGGCCGGAGAGGTGCTTGGCCATCCGCTGGACATACGACATGCGTCGCATGTCCAGACGGGTCATCTGATCGTCGATGGACTCCTTGAGGTGTCCACCGATGCGGACGGGCAGGTCCCATTTGGTGACGAAATCGTCCTCGAGGACGTGGATGCCGCTTTCACCGGCCAGCAGACCCTTCCACGTGCTCTCGATGTCTGGCGCGATCGACGTCGTCGCCGTGACAGCGGTGACTACGACGCTCGGAAAGCCGCCGTTAGCAGTGGAAGGTTTGGTCATGCTCGGTCCGATTCAATCTGCGCGCGGATGGCCGCGGCGGCCTCGGGGTTCTCTTCCTCGAGCTTCTGGATGTAGTTCACGACGTCACCAACGGTGCGCAGACCGGCCAGGTCCTCGTCGGGAATCTTCACGCCGTACTTGTCCTCGGTCTGCACGGCGATCTCCACCATCGACAGCGAGTCGATGTCCAGGTCGTCGACGAACGACTTCTCGGGGGTGACCTCCGACGGCTCGATACCGGTGACCTCTTCGATGATCTCGGCGAGACCGGTGATGATTTCTTCCTGAGTGGCGGGCACAATGGCTCCTTCTAATTGGGTTGATACTGCGGAAATTACGTTTGTTATGCGGTTGTCTGGCTAGGCGCCCCTGCTATAGCGCAGCAAGCCCGTCCAGGTCAGCGGGGGACTTGACGGCGTGCGTCGGCACCCCCCGAAGTTCACGTTTGGCGATCCCGGCCAGGGTTCCCGCGGGCGGGAACTCGACGATCGCCGTCACATTGTTTGCACGCATGGTCTCGGTGCACAGATCCCAGCGCACCGGGCGGGTCAGTTGCGCGACCAGCTTGCTCATGGCGTCGGCGGCCGATGCCACGGGTTGTCCGTCGGCATTGCTCAGCAGCGTGGCGTTCGGCGGCAAGGATTCAGCCGTCGTGACCTTTTGAACTGCACTGGCATACCCGTCGGTGGCCGAGGCCATGAAGTGGGTGTGGAATGCGCCCGCGGTGGCCAGCTGCCGGACCCGGGCCTTGGCCGGTGGATCCTCTGCCAGCTTTTCCAGCGCGGACAGCGCACCGGCGGCAACGATTTGACCGGCGGCGTTGCGGTTGGCAGGCACCAGGTCGAGCGCCTCGAGACGGGCGAGCACCTCGGCCTCGTCGCCACCCAGCACCGCGGACATACCCGTCGGCTCCAGCGCACAAGCCTTGGCCATCTCGGAACCGCGCGTGGCCGCCAGCTTGACGGCATTGTCGGCCGAGATCACGCCGGCAATCGCGTACGCGGCGATCTCACCGACAGAATGGCCGGCGACGATGGTCTCGGCACCGCCGAGCAGGCCACGCTTCGTCAGCTCCTCGTGGGCCAGCAGCGTCGCGGCCACGACCAGCGGTTGCGTCACGGCCGTATCGGTGATCTCCTCGGCCGTGGCGGTGGTGCCCAGACGGGCGAGGTCCAGGCCGCTGATCTCCGACCAGGCAGCCAGGCGGTCGGCAGCACCAGGCAGCTCAAGCCACTCGGTGAGCATGCCGGGAGTCTGGGAGCCCTGTCCGGGCGCGAGCAATGCAAGCACGTCTCTAAGAGAACACTGTGAAGACGGTTTTGCGCGGTGTAAGAGATTATGAACCTTGTCTTATGTTTTTGTGGGTAGTCCACAAAACGACATGTGATGGGACTCCATCGATACCGGCTCGCAACCTGTTACATCGCGCGATGCACACCTAGGGCCGGGGTTCGGTCGACGGAACCGGTCCGCCCTGGGCGTTTGACGTGCTGGAGAGGTGCGCCTGTCGGCCGAGCCGGCCTACCGTCGCCGCGACGCGCAGCACGTATGCGTCGCGCGGAAGGGTCGGATCGCGGCCGGTGAAGTCGGCGATCCGTTTGAGCCGGTAGCGGACCGTGTTTGGATGAACGAACAATTTGCGAGCACAGGCCTCTATCGCGCCTCCTGAGTCCAGGTAAGCGTCGAGTGTCTCGGTCAACGCCGGTCCAGCGTCCGCCAACGGTCGCATCACCTCCGCCTCGAGCCCCGCGATCGCCGTCGCATCGCCCAGCAGCGCCCGTTCGGGCAGCAATTCCCGCGCCGACACCGGCCGCGGCGCCCCAGTCCAGCCCGCGACGGCGTTCATTCCCGCGATCGCTTCGGTGGCGCTGATGTAAGCCGCGCCCAACGTCGGCGCTGTCGGCCCGATCACCACCGGCCCGTCGGCGAAGACCGTGAGTAGTTCGGTGAGGAACCGGTCGGTCGGCGAGAGCGGGCCCGAGATGATGGCCACCAGCCATGTGCCGTGCACATCCGATAAGGCGCCGCGCCCGTTGCGGTCGACGACGTCGTGGACGTCGTCGCTGGCGAGGTCGATTCGATCGGGTTGGGGCAGCCCGACGACCACGGTGGCGGGCGCGGTGGCATCCCAGTTCAGTGCCGCGGCCTGGGACTGCAACTCCGGACCGGTGTCACCGCGGACCACGGCGTCGACGACGTTGGCCTCCATCCGCGTGTCCCACGCGCCGCGGGCCTCAGCCTGGTCGGCGTAGGCGGTGGCCGCGGCGAACGCCAAATCCCGGCTGTAGCGCAGGATTCCGGCCGTCAGCGCGGTCAGCTGCTCCTCCGAGCGCGCCAGCAACGGCACCACTTCCTCGAAGAACTCCATGGTGGTCCGCACCATCTCGACGGATTGCCTCAGCGCGATGCGCCGCCGCAGGTCCTGCGGAACCACCTCGAAGGCCTGCGCCGTGTAGCCGACGTCGCTCCGCGGGTCGCGCATCCACTCGACGAAGTTGACCACCGCGGTCTGCACGACGAGTTGCACGCTGGCCCGCTGCGACGCCTCGAGGGCGGCGAAGAACGGCAGCCGCTCCTCCAGGGCGCGCACCGCTTGGGTGGCCAATGTGCCCGAGTACTGCTTCAACCGGCGCAGCACCGAGTCGGGCACGGTCTCCAGCACCTCGACCGTGGACTTCGGCGGGATGTACCGATTGTCGACCATCCCTAAAATCTACGCGACTACGCTGTGGGATTCCTATAAAGCTAAGCCACTCCGGGGTCTGATGTCGTGGCCTAAGCCACTCCGGGGTCGGATGTCTGCTCGGGCGCCGCCATCACGTCGTCGATCTTGTACTTGTTGGCCGCGTCGACGGCCACCGACTTGTCGATGTTTCCGTCCCGGGCCAGGCCCTCGAGCACGGCGACTGCGATGGATTCGGCGTCGGTGTTGTAGTAGCGACGCGCCGCCGGGCGCGTGTCGGAGAATCCGAACCCGTCGGTGCCTAGCGTGATGTAGGTGCCGGGGACCCAAGGCCTGATCTGCTCCGGCACGGCCCGCATCCAGTCCGATACCGCGACGACCGGGCCGGCGGCGTCGGCGAGCGCCTTGGTGATGTACGGAGTGCCCGCGGGGCGTTCGGGGTGGCGCAGTTGCTCCTTTTCGATCGCCACACCGTCGCGGTTGAGCTCACCCCAGCTGGTCACCGACCACACGTCGGCCGCCACGTCCCATTCGTCGGCCAGCAGTTCGGCGGCCTTCAGCGCGGACGGCATGGCCACGCCGGAGACCAGGATCTGTGCGACGTTCGACCGCCGCTCCGGCGCAGGCCGGTAGCGATAGATGCCGCGCAGCAAGCCCTCCACGTCCAGCCCCTCAGGCTCGGCGGGCTGCACATAGGGCTCGTTGTAGATCGTCATATAGAAGTAGACGTTCTCCGGGTTCTCGCCGTACATGCGGTGCAAGCCGCTTTCGACGATGTAGGCGATTTCGAAGGCGAACGCCGGGTCGTAGGCGACAACGGCGGGGTTGGTCGCGGCCAGCAGGAGCGAATGCCCGTCGGCGTGCTGTAGGCCTTCACCGACCAGCGTCGTGCGCCCGGCGGTGGCGCCGAGAACGAAGCCGCGGGCCATCTGGTCGGCGGCCGCCCAGAACCCGTCGCCGGTGCGCTGGAAGCCGAACATCGAGTAGAAGATGTAGAGCGGGATCATCGGCTCGTTGTGCGTGGAGTACGCCGTACCCGCGGCCGTGAACGAGGCCGTCGACCCCGCCTCGTTGATGCCCTCGTGCAGGATCTGGCCGACTTCGCTTTCCTTGTACGCCAACATCAATTCGGCGTCCACGGAGGTGTAAAGCTGGCCGAGACGGTTGTAGATCTTGAGGTTCGGGAACCACGAGTCCATGCCGAACGTACGGGCTTCGTCGGGGATGATGGGCACTATTCGGTACCCAATCTCCTTGTCGCGCAACAGTTCTTTAAATGTGCGCACGGTGGCCATCGTGGTGGCCACCTCCTGAGTGCCCGAGCCTTTCTTGAGGGCCTTGTAGGCGTCGCGGCCAGGCAGCGTCAGCGCCTTGGATTTGGTGCGCCGCTCGGGCACGAAACCGCCGAGCGCGCGCCGGCGTTCGAGCATGTACCGAATCTCCGGCGCCTCCGGGCCGGGGTGGTAGTACGGCGGCAGGTATGGATTCTGCTCGATCTGCTCGTCGCTGATCGGGATGCGGATGGCGTCGCGGAAGTACTTGAGGTCTTCTATCGCAAGCTTTTTCATCTGATGCGTGGCGTTGCGGCCCTGGAAGTGAGCACCCAGTGAATAGCCCTTGATGGTCTTGGCGAGGATGACCGTCGGCTGGCCCTTGTGTTCTATTGCCGCGCGGTAGGCGGCATACACCTTGCGGTAGTCATGGCCGCCGCGCTTGAGGTTCCAGATCTCGGTGTCGGACATGTTCTGCACCAGCGCCTTGGTGCGCGGGTCACGACCGAAGAAGTGATCGCGCACGTAGGCGCCGTCGTTGGCCTTGTACGTCTGGTAGTCCCCGTCGGGCGTGGTGTTCATCAAGTTCACCAGCGCGCCGTCGCGGTCGGCGTGCAGGAGCGCATCCCACTCGCGGCCCCACACCACCTTGATGACATTCCAGCCGGCGCCGCGGAAGAACGACTCCAACTCCTGGATGATCTTGCCGTTGCCGCGCACCGGGCCGTCGAGGCGCTGCAGGTTGCAGTTGACGACGAAAGTGAGGTTGTCGAGGCCCTCGTTGGCGGCCACCTGAATCAGCCCGCGGCTTTCCGGCTCGTCCATCTCGCCGTCGCCGAGGAACGCCCATACGTGCTGATCGGAGGTGTCCTTGATCCCGCGGTCATGCAGGTAGTGGTTGAACCGGGCCTGGTAGATCGCGTTCATCGGGCCAAGGCCCATCGACACGGTGGGGAATTCCCAGAAATCCGGCATCAGCCGAGGGTGGGGGTACGACGGAAGACCGCCGCCAGGGTGGCTGTGCTCCTGGCGGAAGCCATCAAGTTGCTCTGCGCTGAGTCGCCCTTCTAAGAATGCGCGCGCGTAGATTCCAGGTGAGGCATGGCCCTGGATGAACACCTGGTCGCCGCCGCCCGGATGAGCCTTGCCGCGGAAGAAGTGATTGAAACCGACCTCGTACAGCGCCGCCGAGGACGCGTACGTCGAAATATGGCCTCCCACACCGACTCCCGGCCGCTGCGCGCGGTGCACCATGATCGCGGCGTTCCACCGGATCCACGCCCGGTATCGCCGCTCGACGTCCTCATCACCGGGGAACCACGGCTCCAACTCGGTTGGAATGGTGTTGACGTAGTCGGTTGACGTGAGCGCGGGGATGGCCACGCGCTGTTCGCCGGAACGCTCCAGCAGCCGCAACATCAGATACCGCGCTCGCGCAGGGCCGGAGCGCTCGAGCAACTCATCGAACGACTCGAGCCATTCGGCGGTCTCTTCGGGATCGATGTCCGGCAGGTATGACGCGACGCCTTCCCGAATGACCCGAACCCGGTCGGGTTCGGCTGTGGTGCTGGAGTTTTGGGCCAGGTCTTGGCGCACGAACTCGGTGGTCAACTTCCGCTCCTTGTTAGGCGGTATAGGTGCGTACGCGATCGGCGTAGCGGCCTCCATACTTCTCTCATCCTGCCCCACTCGCACCGTCGGGGGTGGCCAGTGGAATGAACCCGCGATTGAGTGAACAAACCGGTAACGTCTGCAGACCGTGCTGATCGCGGGGCTGGGTGGCAAGCGGCTGCGGATCGCCGCCTTGGCGGTGGGCAGCCTGGCTGCCATGGCGATGATCATCGTCGGCTGCACCAGCGTCACGCAGGGCACCGCGACAGTCGACAAGGCCGACGGCCCCGTGTACCGCGCGTCAGTGTCGGCGTCGATCGAGGAGTCGGCCGCCAGTTCCAGTACGCGCGAGTCGGAACGGCAGGCGTCGCTGACCACGCAGGCGGTCCACTCGTCATGTGAAGCGCTCAGTTCGAGCAGTGTGGACGCCGTCACCGCGGTGAACAACTACGTCGACGCCTTCAACAAGAACGCCGCCGACGTGGCTGCTAAGGCCGGCCCGGCCATCGACGCGCTGAACCACAGTGCCGACCTTGTCGCACGCAGCCTGTCCGACGCGCTGAGCACGCAGTTGAGGGACGCGCTGAACGCCTGGGTCGACGCCGCCAGGGGCGTCGCGACCGCTGTCGCGGGTAATTACGGGCCCGACGAATTCAACGCGGCGATCACCAAGTTGAACGACACGAAGACCACCGCGCTGAACATGTGCGACGCCGCATATCGATGAACCTGACCGGCAGGCGTCAGTCCTCGGGGCGCGGCGTGCGACGATAGGGCAAGCGCACAGTGCGTCGAGCTGGCTGAAGGAGGACCGACCGTGGTCGCGGCGGATGACGCCCCGAACTACGCCCGCAGACTGGGCATCCAAAAACAACAGGTTGTGCAGGAGTTGGGCTGGGAAGAGGACGTCGACGACGACATCCGGGCCGACATCGAAGAGGCGTGTGGCGGCGAGCTGCTTGACGAGGACGCCGATGAGGTCATCGACGTCGTCTTGTTGTGGTGGCGCGATGATGACGGCGATCTCGTCGACACGCTGATGGACGCCATCACGCCGCTGGCCGACGACGGGGTGATCTGGGTGGTCACCCCGAAGACGGGCAAGCCGGGCCACGTGGTGCCGGCCGAAATCGCCGAATCGGCGCCGACGGCCGGGCTGATGCAGACGTCGTCGGCCAATCTCGGTGACTGGATCGCCAGCCGGCTTGTGCAACCCAAGTCCAAGGCGGCGGGGCGGCGCTAGTGCTGGAGGTGGGTGCCGAAGCCCCGGACTTCACGCTCAAGGACCAGAACGGTCAGTTGGTCACGCTGAGCGATTTCCGGGGCTCCAAGAACGTGCTGCTGGTGTTCTTCCCGCTGGCGTTCACCGGTATCTGCCAGGGCGAGCTCGATGAGATCCGCGACCATCTGCCGCGTTATGAGAACGACGACACCGCCACCTTGGCCATATCCGTGGGTCCGCCGCCGACGCACAAAATCTGGGCGACACAGAGCGGCTTCACGTTTCCGGTGCTGTCGGACTTCTGGCCGCACGGCGAGGTCGCCCAGGCGTTCGGGGTGTTCAACGACGCTGCCGGCATCGCCAATCGCGGCACGTTCGTCGTGGATCGGTCCGGGGTGATCCGATTCGCGGAGATGAAACAGCCGGGGGAGCCGCGCGATCAGGCGGTGTGGACCGAGGCGCTGACGGCGCTGTCGTCTGGTTGACGGATTTCCACATGCCCGTTGCAGGCCTGTAGCCTGCCCGGCAAGGGGCGCGTAGCTCAGTGGTAGAGCTCTGGTTTTACACACCAGCGGTCGGCGGTTCGATACCGTCCGCGCCCACCAATCACTCCGGCGGAGCGAAGAACTCCAGCGCGATGCCGTCGGGATCGCGGAAGCTCAGCCCCGACCCGTACGGCGCGTCGACGATGCCGCCATGCTTGATGCCTAGGAGTTCGAGCCGCTCGACCCATTCCTGCAACTCGGCGCGGCTGGCGCATCCGAATCCAACATGGTCGAGCCCGGCTTTGAACTCGGTGAACTGCTCGTCCGGGGCCGACCGATCGTGCTGATGGATGCCGAACAGCGTGCCGTTGTCGAATGCCCAGACCAGATGATGGAACCCCGTGTCGGTGTGCTCGTCGAGCACCGGTTCGGTGCCTATCAGCGCTTTGTACCAAGGTCCGCTGATGCTGAGGTCACGCACGGTGAGCGCGACGTGGTTGAGCGCCGGGAAAGCCATCGTGGACTCCTCACTGTTCTCCTGTGATCATCGGCTGTCCCGCAGATCTGCGCGGCCAAACGTCGCTATCTGATTTGCGGATCAAGCTCACACGATTCGCCTGCCGCGGCGCGCCCGCGACCGCATATCGCGCAGGTACAGCTGATAGCCCAGCATCCAGAAATCGCGCGGGATCACGCGGTCGGCGATCCGCAATGCGGTCAGCAACCACTCGAACCTCCGCTGTTGTGCGGTCGTCCATTGCAGGCCCATCCGGGAGCGGAACTCCACGGGCAGGAAACCGGTGGTCGCGAATGAGTTCAACGGGCCGGCCAGCTGCCGCAGCGGTGTTGGCAGGAAGGCCATCGCCGCCACTCCGCGCAGGTGCTCGCGCACCGGCGGGTCTATCCGAAGTTCGTCCAGCGATCGCTTCCAGAACTCGTCGAATGCGACGCGGTCGGCTGGCCACATGTCCTCGCGAACCTGCAACGTGGTGCCCAGCTTTTTGGCGTCCTGGTACACCGCGTCGGCGGCATCGTCCTCGAGTGGCCCGTAGAGAAATTCGTGCTGGTCGACGTAGTAGCGATACAGGCAAGCGGCCACCCACAGTTGCAGCCGGGGGTCGAACGCGTTGTAGGGCACCGGGCTTGACTTCGTCGAACGCACGAGTGCGTGTACGCGGTCGACCTCGTCGCGGATCAGCGTGCGGTCCGCATCTGTGCCAAGAGTCGCCGCGGCCAGGTAGGTACCCGTGGTATGTGCCCGCTTGAACGGATGTTGGTAAACGTTTCCGCTGTCGACGGGGCTCTCGAGGACGCCGTATCCCACTGCGGGCGAGGCCAGCTGCATGATCACGTTCGCCGCGGGCAGCAACACCGCGGCGGGGTTGAGAAGATCGACGACCCGCGTCGGCCGCCGTGGCGGACCCAGCCTCATGAAATTTCAGTAGACCATTTGTGAGACGCTCCCGGGGTGTTTGAGTCAGCGCGGCGGGGCCGCGCCGCGGGGATAGCGGTCGGATACCTGGCCGACCTGACGTTCGGCGACCCCCGCCGCGGGCACCCCGTCGCGGTTTTCGGTCGCGGCGCAGCGGCTTTCGAGAGGCTGACTTACGCCGATTCCCGCGTCGCCGGCGTGGTGCACACAGGCGCATTGCTGGGCGCACTCGCCGTATTCGGATTTACCGTCGAGCAGGTCGGCAGCCGTCGGCGTGCCCTGTGGACGGCGGCGGCCACGTTCGTCGCACTCGGCGGCACCTCGCTGTGCCGTACCGGCGAACAGATGGCGGACCTGCTGACCGCCGGAGACGTCAGCGGCGCCCGTCGGCTGTTGCCGTCGCTGTGCGGACGTGATCCCGCGGTGCTCGACTCCGCTGGCCTGACCCGAGCGGCGCTCGAGTCGGTCGCCGAGAATACGTCCGATGCCCAGGTAGCGCCCCTGGTGTGGGGCACGGTAGCAGGCATACCGGCGGTGCTGGTCTACCGCGGCGCCAACACGCTGGACGCGATGATCGGTAACCGTTCGCCCCGCTACGCCCGATTTGGCTGGGCCGCAGCATGTTTCGACGATACCGTGAACTTTGTGGCCGCGCGGTTGACAGCGGCTCTGGTGGTGACGTGCGCACCACTGGTCGGCGGATCACCCGCAGGCGCGGTGCGCGCGTGGCGCCGTGACGCCGCCCGCCATCCCAGCCCCAATGCGGGCGTGGTGGAAGCGGCATTCGCCGGCGCGCTGGGGGTGCGGCTCGGCGGTCCGACACAGTACGCCCACGAGCTAGAGATCCGGCCGACGCTGGGGGACGGTCGTCCGCCCGATGTGTCGGATCTGTCGCGGGCAGTGCGCTTGTCGCGAGCGGTGCAGGGCGCGGCCGCGGTTGTTGCGGTATTGCTCAGCGCCGTCGTCCGTAGCGGTTGGCGAGTTTCTCCTCGGTCGTGAGTGGCGCCGAGGGTACCTGCGACGGTGCGGCCGCCGCCTTTTCGCGTCGGCGCTGACGGACCTCGGCGTAGATGAAGTAGCCCAACAGGATCGGGGCGATGATGCCGAAGGCGATCCACTGGATTCCGTACGACAGGAACGGCCCGGCATCGAGGTGGGGCAGCGCGATCGCGCCCAAGCCGCCGGGCTGATCCTCGACCAGCTGCAGATACGAATCCGCCAACGGCGTCCCGGCGAGCGTGCCGATCTGGGATGTGCTGATCGAATACACCTGCTGCGCACCGTCCTGGCGGAACGGGTCCTTGCCCTGCACGACCGGTTCCGAATCACGAAGGCGCGCTGTGATCGTCACCGTGCCGGTCGGCGGGGGCGGAATCGCCGGCACTTGTGAGCCATTGACGGGTCGCACGTAACCCCGGTCCACCAACACCACCGGGCCGCCGTCGACGGCGAACGGCACCAGCACTTCGAACGCGGGATCGCCGTCGACCACCCTCAGGCGGGCGAGTACCTGGCCGTCGGGCAGATAGCGCCCGGCCGCGGTTACCCGCCGCCATTGAGCATCGGGAGCCGACGAATCCTGATGTGGCAGAACGCTTGTGACCGGTACCGGGTCAGCGGTCAGCGAATTGGAGATCTGAGCGTTCTCCCGCGACGTCTTGGTGTTCTTGCCGAGCTGCCAGGGCGCCAGCACGGTAAAACACAGGTAGGCGAACGCGATCACCACGACGAACAGGGCCAGCCATGCCGGCCGTAGCAGGAACGCCCAGCGTTGCATCAGCTCGCGATTCCCGGACCGGCCAGCTGTTCGTCCACCCACTGGTGCAAGCCCGGCAGCGCGGCATCGATGACGGCGAAAACGTCTTCGAAGTCGTCGTGTGTGCCGTAGTAGGGGTCCTCGACATCGAGCGCATGTGCGCCCGACCGCGGGTCGAACGACCGCAGCATCCGAATCCTGTTGGCTGGGATGCCCATTTCCATCAGCATCCGGAGGTGGTTGCGTCCCAACGCAACCACCAAGTCCGCGGACACGTGGTCATCGCCGATCTGCGCGGCGTGATGCGCACTCGGGTAGCCGTGTTCGCGCAACACGTGGATGGCTCTGTGGTCGGCCGGCTCACCGGCATGCCAGCCGCCGGTTCCGGCGCTGGTCACCCGCACCGCATCGGACAGGCCGCGCTCCTTGATCTGGTGGGCGAACATCTTCTCCGCCATCGGCGAGCGGCAGATGTTGCCCGAGCAGATGAAGGTGATGTGCAGCGGCTCAGACACCGAGGACCTCACGCAGATCGTCGACCGTGGACACATGAGCCAGCCCAGCAGCGGAGTCGAGGTCGTCGAAGTCCGCTCGGCCATAGCCCCAGCCGACCACCACCGTGTCGATGCCGTGCTCGGCGGCGCCCTCGACGTCGTGAGAACGGTCACCGACCATCAGCACCCGGTCCGGCAGTGGCTGCAACTGCGCCAGCGCGTGCGCGACCACGTCGGCTTTGGTGGCGCGCGAACCGTCGACGCTCGCGCCCGCGATGACCTCGAAATGCTCGTCGAGCCCGAAATGCGCGAGAATCCGCTGCGCGGTCGGTTCCGCCTTGGACGTGGCGACCGCCAACCGAATACCGGCCTCGCGCAGGTCCTCCAATAGCCCCGGTATCCCGTCGAACAGCCGGTTTATCGCCCACCCGCGGGTCATGTAGTCGGCCCGGTAGGCGGCGATCGCGGCATCCGTGTCCTCGCCGAGCCCCATCTCACGCAGCGTGTGATGCATCGGCGGGCCGACGATGCGGCCTGCCAGATCCCCGTCGGGAACGACGGCGCCGACCTCGCCGAGCGCATGGCGGAAACTGGACACGATGCCCTGGGCCGAGTCGGTCAGGGTGCCGTCGAGGTCGAAGATCACCAACTGCGGGCGAGTCGCGGCCGTGCTGTCCAGAGTTCTCCTCACCGGTCCATTGTCCCCGACGTCTAGTGTCGTGATGTGGCGAGTCAACCCCGTGCGGCTGCGCGCTACCACGGCGATCAGGCCGCGGTTCCCGGCATGCTGGATTTCGCGGTCAACGTCCGCGCCGCCGCGCCGCCGTCGTGGCTGGTCGAGCGCCTCGCCGCCCGGCTTCCAGACCTCGGTCGCTACCCGAGCGCCGCCGACGAGCATCGCGCCGTACAGGCCGTCGCAGCGCGGCACGGGCGCAGTGCCGACGAGGTGGCGCTGCTGGCCGGTGCGGCCGAAGGCTTCGCCCTGCTGGCCGACCTGCGGCCCCGGCTGGCCGCGCTGATCGCGCCGTCCTTCACTGAGCCAGAGGCGGCGCTGGCCGCGGCCGGCGTGCCGTTGCGGCACGTCGTCGTGGCTCCACCGTTCGACTTGACCGATGCGGAGGTGCCCGACGAGGCGGACTTGGTCGTCGTCGGAAACCCGACGAACCCGACCGCGGTGCTCCATACCCGCGAACAGATCCTGGCGCTGCGCAAACCCGGCCGCATCGTGGTCGTCGACGAGGCGTTCGCCGACGCGATTCCCGGTGAGCCGGCTTCACTGGCGAACCACCGCCTGCCCGACGTGGTGGTGCTGCGCAGCCTGACCAAGACGTGGTCGGTGGCCGGGCTACGGGTCGGCTACGCGCTCGGTGACGCCGACGTCCTGCAAGAGCTGAACGCGCGGCGCGCCCATTGGCCGCTGGGCACACTGCAATTGGAGGCGATCGCGGCCTGCAACACGTCCGAAGCCGTGGCCGAGGCCGACCAGGCTGCACGGCGGCTGGCGACGCTGCGCGCCGAGATGGTGGCGGGCCTGACTACCATCGGCGTCGATGTTGTCGACGGCTGCGCACCTTTCGTGCTGTTTGCCGTTCCCGACGCCGAGTTGATGCGAAAACATCTGGGCACCAAGGGAATCGCTGTCCGGCGCTGTGACACGTTCGTGGGCCTTGACGGCGAGTTCCTACGGGCAGCAGTCCGTCCCGAGTGGCCGGTCTTGGTCGAGGCGATCGCCGAGGCGCTGCGATGAGTGCCAGGCTTGCCGACATCATCGATGTGCTCGAGGCCGCATATCCGCCGCGGCTCGCGCAGGACTGGGATTCTGTCGGCCTGGTCTGCGGCGACCCGTCGGAAACCGTCGAGTCCGTGACCGTCGCGGTGGACGCGACCGCGGCCGTCGTCGCAGAGGTGCCGGACCGTGCCCTGCTCCTGGCGCATCACCCGCTGCTGCTGCGCGGGGTCGACACCGTCGCTGCCAGTACGGCCAAGGGTGCCCTGGTGCATCAGATGATCCGTACCGGCAGGGCATTATTCACCGCGCACACCAATGCCGACGCGGCCTCGCCGGGCGTGTCCGACGCGCTCGCCGGCGCGCTCGGTCTCACGGTCGAGGAGGTGCTGGCGCCGGTCTCCGCAGGAGCCGAGCTGGACAAGTGGGTGGTGTTCGTGCCGGCCGGCGACGCGGAAGCGGTGCGGGAAGCGATGTTCGGCGCCGGGGCCGGCCACATCGGCGACTATTCGCATTGCAGTTGGAGCGTCGCGGGCACCGGCCAGTTCCTGCCGCATGAGGGCGCGTCGCCGACGATCGGCAGCGTGGGCAGCGTCGAGCAGGTTTCGGAGGACCGGGTGGAGATGATCGCGCCGTCGCGGCTGCGCGCACATGTCCTGGCCGCGTTGCGCGGCACTCATCCGTACGAGGAGCCCGCCTTCGACATCTATTCGGTGGCACCTGTTCCTGGCGATGTCGGACTCGGCCGCATCGGCTCTCTACCACGGTCGGAACCGTTGTCGGCGTTCGTGTCTCGCGTACACGACGCGCTGCCCGGCACATCGTGGGGCGTCCGGGCGTCGGGTGACTCCGAGGCGCCCGTGACGAGGGTTGCGGTATGCGGCGGAGCCGGTGACTCGTTGCTCGACGTGGTCGCGGCCGCAGAGGTGCAGGCCTATGTCACGGCCGACCTGCGACACCATCCCGCCGATGAGCACCGGCGGGCGTCGGACGTCGCGCTCGTCGACGTCGCGCACTGGGCAAGCGAGTATCCGTGGTGTACCCAGGCGGCAGAACTGCTACGAGATCGATTCGGGGAGTCGTTGCCTGTGCGAGTGTCGGCGATACGCACCGATCCGTGGAATATCGAGAGAAACGGGACATGAAAGCTGAAGTAGTCCAACAACGTTCGTTACTCGAGCTGGCCGAACTGGATGCCGAGCTGCGCCGTATCGAACACCGCGCCAAGAACCTGGCCGAGCAGCGCCAGGTCGAGGAGGTTCAAGCAAGCCACCGAGACGCCAACGACCGCTTGGCCGCACTGCAGATCGCGCTCGACGATCTTGACGCCCAAGCGGCGAAGTTCGAGTCCGAGATCGATGCGGTACGCCAGCGTGAGGACCGCGATCGGGCGCTGCTCGACGGGGGAAGCATCGACGCCAAACAGCTCACCGACTTGCAGCACGAGCTGGAGACGTTGCAACGTCGCCAATCCAGTTTGGAGGACTCGCTGTTGGAGGTGATGGAGCGGCGCGAGCAGCTGGCCGGACAGCAGGCCGACGAGTTGGCGACGATCGACGAATTGCAGACGAAGCGGTCGGACGCCCAGAAGGCGTGTGACGATGCCCGCCACGAGATCGATCAACTGCGGCATCAGTCCGTGTCGCGACGCGATGAACTGGTCGCCGAGTTGGACGCGGACCTGGTGGCCTTGTACGAACGCCAACGGGCCCACGGCGGTGCAGGCGCCGGGCTGCTGCAGGGCCGACGCTGCGGTGCGTGCCGGATCGAGATCGACCGCGGCGAGCTCGCACGGATATCGGCGGCAGCGGAGGACGAGGTGCTGCGCTGCCCCGAGTGCGGGGCGATCCTGCTGCGTGTCAAGGGGTCTGGCCAGTGAGGGTCGTCGTCGAGGCCGACGGCGGGTCGCGTGGCAACCCTGGCCCCGCCGGTTACGGGTCGGTCGTGTGGTCGGCTGATCGCAGCGCGGTGCTGGCCGAGAGCAAGCAGGCCATCGGCCGGGCGACCAACAACGTCGCCGAGTACCGGGGGCTGATCGCCGGGTTGGACGAAGCGGCGAAGCTGGGCGCCAGCGACGTCGAGGTTTTCATGGACTCCAAGCTTGTGGTGGAACAGATGTCGGGACGTTGGAAGGTCAAGCATCCCGATCTGGCGCCGTTGCATCAGCAGGCCACGGCGCTGTCGACGCGGTTCGGACGGATCAGCTACACGTGGATTCCGCGGGCCCGGAACAGCCATGCAGACCGGCTGGCCAACGAAGCCATGGACGCGGCGGCCGAGATCGAGGCGCCCGCAGAGGCGCCCAAGACGGCGCCCGCGCCGACGTCTCCGGTGGGGTGGATCGGGGCGCGTGGTGCACCGACCCGGTTTCTGCTGTTGCGGCATGGGCAGACCGAATTATCTACGCAGCGGCGCTATTCCGGCCGCGGTAATCCAGCGCTGACGGATGTCGGTCGCCGCCAGGCCGACGCTGCCGCCCAATATCTCGCGGCCAAGGGCGGCATCTCGGCGGTCATCACGTCGCCGTTGCAGCGCGCGTATGACACGGCCGCGGCCGCGGCCAAGGCGCTCGGCCTCGACGTCACCGTCGACGACGACCTGATCGAAACCGACTTCGGGGCGTGGGAAGGACTGACGTTCGGCGAAGCGGCCGAACGGGATCCCGACGTTCATCGGCGATGGTTGCGCGACACGAGCATCACCCCGCCGGACGGGGAGAGCTTCGACAGCGTGGCGACGCGCGTGCGGCGGGCGCAGGCCCGCATCATCAACGAACATGGCGGGGACACGGTGTTGGTGGTCTCGCACGTGACGCCGATCAAAACGCTGCTGCGGCTGGCGTTGGACGCCGGCGAGGGCATCCTGTACCGCCTGCACCTCGACCTGGCGTCGCTGTCGATCGCGGAGTTCTACCCGGACGGGGTGGCATCGGTTCGGTTGGTGAACCAGACGGCCTACCTGTAGTCAGCTCTGGAGGTGAAGCCGCTCACCGTGCGCCCCGAACAACGTGATCGCCTCGACGGGGCCGTCGACCGCGCCGAACCAATGCGGTGTCCAGGTCGAGAACTCCACGGCCTCACCGGGTTTGATGGTGAAGTCGCGCTCGCCCAATATCAATCGCAGCCGACCGGAGAGCACATATATCCAGTCCTGGCCCTCATGCACCGGTAGCTCAGGCGGCGGGATGCGTCTGCGGGCGCTCACCCGGATCTTGAACGCGTGCAGTCCGCCTGCTGGGCCGTGGCGGGTCAGCGGCCAGTAGGTCACCCCCTTGTGCGTATGCGGGCCGCTCCGCACGCGTGGGTCCTCGGCCTCGGGTGCCCGGAGCAGCTCGTCGGTGCTGACCGACAGCGCTGCGGAGAGGCGGGGGAGATGGTCGAGCGCGAGGCGCCGTTTGCCCGACTCCAACCGGCTCAGCGTCGACACGTCGATGTTCGACCGGCTGGCCACATCTTCAAGGGTCAGTCCACGCTCCATACGCAGCTGCCTCAGCCTCTGGCGTACCCGCGCGTCGACGTCTTCCTCACCCGGACTCTTTGCCTGCATGGCAAATGAGTTTGGTTGAGCCCACGATTGTGGGCAAGCTCGGGACATGGATTCGATATGGGATTGCGATTCCGGAATGGAGGACAGATGTCAACGCCTGATGCCAAGTCGACCTGGGAGGAGCGCTACGGCGAGCAGGACCGGATCTGGAGTGGTCGGGTCAATTTCCGTCTCGCCGAGGTGGCGTCGACGCTGAAGCCGGGCAGCGCACTGGATCTGGGGTGCGGAGAGGGTGCGGATGCGTGTTGGCTCGCCGAGCGTGGGTGGCACGTCGTCGCTGTCGATATCTCCGAAACCGCTCTGCTGCGCGCTGCCGAGGAAGCCCGTGCGCGTGGGCTAGATGATCGAATCGATTTCCAGCAGCACGACTTATCCGACAGCTTTCCGGTCGGCACCTTCGATCTGGTATCGGCGCAGTACCTGCACTCCATGGCGCACCTGGACAGGCCGCGAATCTTCGAGGAGGCCGTCGAGGCCGTCGCTTCGAACGGGCTGTTGTTGATCGTCGACCACGCCGGTCCTCCGCCTTGGGCGTCGAAGCTGGCACATCACCATGAGTTCCCAACTGTCGAGGAAGTGGTCGAATCGCTGAATATCGATGCGGCCGAATGGGAAAGGCTTCGGGTGGAAGTCGCCGAGCGGGAAGCCAGCGGGCCGGACGGGCAGAGCGGCCCGCTCATCGACAACGTGATCGTTCTGCGCCGGCGGTAGCGCTTCGCTTCCAGTCGCGGTACCGCTCGGGCAGACAGCGCGCGCAGGGCCGGTATCCGGCGGCGATGGCGGTGAATTCGTCGGCGAAGAACACCCGCTGGGCGACATAGCCACCATTGGCGATCGCGCGCAGCGCCGACGGGCACTCCAGCCGACCGTAGATCCGGGTTGATTTGTGGCCTCCGAACTCTCCCGGCTTGGTGGACTTGTGCGGTGTTCCGTCGGGACCGATCAGCTTGTACTGCTTCATCGTTCACGCGGCGTCGTGGAATACCAGCCCGAGCGTGTACCGCTCCCCGGAGCGAATGGTCGAGACGCCATGGCGTACCGGCGACGCGGACCAGCCGCGTGTGGACTGCACCGGCCGCTCGCGGGTGGTGAACACGAAGCCATGTCCGTGAGGCAGCAGTGTGGCGGTGCCGCGGGATTGGGCCCGCGGGCGCTGTTCGACGAGTAGGAATTCGCCTCCGGTGTGGTCGACCCCGGCCTCGCTCAGGTTGATGACGACTTGCAGCGGAAACACCAAGTCGCCGTATAGGTCTCGATGCAGCGCATTCCAGTCGTCTTGGCCGTACTTGAGCAGGATTGCCGTCGACTTCTTCTGTCCGGCGGCATGGCACATCTCCAGCCAGTCGTCGAGGGAGTCTGGCCACGGCGCTGTGCGGCCCAGCTTGGTCCACCAGTCTCGCGCGATGGGCAACAGCCGTGGATACAGCGCCTGCTTGAGCTGTTCGATGGGCTCAGGGTAGGGCTGCTCGAAATAGCGGTATTCGCCCTCGCCGAATCGGTAACGGCGCATGTCTATGGTGGCGCGGAAGAGATGGTCGTCGGGATAGAGCTTGCGGATCTTCTCCGCCTCGGACTTGGTGAGCAGCCGAGGCAGCAATGCACCGCCGAAGTCGTTGACCTCAGCGGTGATTGCGTCCCAGTCACCCGAGTCAACGCGCTTCTGCCATGTGGACTGGGCCATCAGAACAACCTGGCCGCCTTCGCTTCGACGGGCTCTTCGAGTTCGAGCAGAAACTGCTTGCGTTTCAGTCCGCCGGCGTAGCCGGTGAGCTGGCCGTTGCGGCCGACCACGCGATGGCATGGGACGACGATGCACAGCGGATTGCGGCCGACGGCCTGTCCGACCTCTTGGGCGGTAGTGCCGTCGGCGAGCGTCGTGGTCAGTTCGCCGTAGGTCACCGTCTCGCCGTAGGGGATGGCCGTCAGCAGGTGCCATACGCGGCGCTGCGCGTCATCGCCGATCAGCGCGATCGGAAGGTCGAAGTCGTTTCGGTCGCCGGCCAGGTAGTCGGCCACCTGTGTTCGCGCCGTCGCGAGCAGGGGGTCGGCGTCGGCGTCGAATTGTGGTCCTAATGTGCCGGTGCCGGGCCGATACCAGTGATGCCGGAAGTACAGTCCGGTCAACGCATCGCCGTCGGCTACCAGAGTGAGCTCGCCGAGCGGGCTGTCGATTACCGCATGTCTGGTGTCCATACCCAGTAGACGATGCCCACAGCCCATGTGTGAGATTTGTCGGCCCCGCCCTCTAGGATCGAATGTATGTTCGAGGCCGTGGAGGATGCCGAGCTCGTCGAGGTGATGGGTGAGGCGACGCGGGATGAGTCGGCGGCGGTTGCGCAGCGGTTGTTGGCGGTGGGTGAGTTGTATGCGCGGCGTGCTGTGGAGCTGTCGGAAACGTTTTGGTGGCGTAGCGATCCGACCGATGAGGTCGCCGCGGAGGTGTCGGCGGCGCAGAACATCAGCCATGCCGGCGCGGTGGGCCAGATCCACTACGGGCGCACGTTGCGCGAGCGGCTGCCCCGGCTGGCCAGGGTGTTCGCCCGGGGAGTGATCGATTTTCGGATGGTCTCGACGATCATTGCGCGCACCGACAACGTGGACGACGCGATCATCTCGGACCTCGATGAGGCGGTCGCGCGCCATGCCGAGAAGTGGATGAAGCTCTCCGGGCCCAAGCTGCGCGACCGGGTGGATCTGTGGGTGGCCAAGTTCGACCCGGCCGCGGTGCGGGTCCCGCCCCAGGTCGAGGACAGTCGCTATATCGAGATCGTGCCGACCGATGTGGGGATGGCCGGCATTTTCGGCAACGTCCACGCCGCGGACGGGGCGGCGCTGGACAAGCGGCTGGAGGCCTTGGCCGCCACGGTGTGTGCGAACGATCCGCGCACCCAACAGCAACGCAAGGCCGACGCGGCGGGCCCGTTGGCGCGCGGCGAGGACCGGTTGGCGTGCCACTGCGGATCCGACCAGTGCCTGGGCGCCGTGGAGCGCAACGCCGCGGCGACGGCGGTGATTCACGTGCTGGCCGAACAAACCACCCTCGACGGCAGCGGTGACACACCGGGGTATCTGCCGGGGTTTGGGATCCTGCCAGCCGAGTCGGTGCGTGAACTGGCCAAAACCGCCACGCTCAAGCCCGTGACGCTGCCGACCGCGGTGGCCCCGGATCCGGGGTATCGGCCCTCGGCGTTGACCAAGGAATTCGTGCGCTGGCGGGATTTGACGTGCCGCTGGCCGGGCTGTGATCGGCCCGTGGATCGCTGCGATGTAGACCACACGGTGCCGTGGCCCTACGGGCCGACGCATCCGTCCAACAACAAGCCGTACTGCCGCACCCATCATCTGATCAAGACGTTCTGCGCTGGCTGGACCGATCAGCAGCTGCCCGACGGCACCATCATCCTCACCGCACCGACCGGGCACACCTACACCACCACACCCCACGGCGCCAGCATGTTTCCCGCACTAGGCCGGCACACCGGTGAACTCGACATCCCGCCGTGCGCGATGCCGCCCGACACCGACCGCTCGGCAATGATGCCGCGGCGCAAACAAACCCGCGACCAAGACCGCCACGACCGCATCAACGCTGAACGACGCCAACGCACCGAACTCATCGCCGCAGAAGAACGGCAACGCCAAGCCTGGCTCGCCGCCAACTACGAACCACCGCCATTCTGAAGCACAGGTGTCCAGGGCCGCAGGCGTGGAATCCACGCAGGCACATTGCGGCGGTACTCCTCGTACCGCTCGCCGTACTGACGTACCAGGGTCGGCTCTTCATACCAATGGACGAATGACGCAGTGACGATCCAGCCGATCGCCGCGTACACCAGCAGCCACTGACTGTCGAACAGCAATGCCTGGCCGAGGATCGCGGTGAGCAGTCCGGCGTACATGGGGTTGCGGATAAATCGATTGAATCCAGTGACGACCAGGCGCTCTGTTGGCGCGATCGGCATTGGCGTTCCGCCCGCTTTGGCGAATTGGATGAACGCATGCATGGGCGGAATCAGGCCGATGACGATCAACAGCACACCCAGGATCACCCGCACCGGTGGGCTCGACGCCGGTATTTCCCAGTGGGTGATCAGCCAGGGTCCCAGCCCGGCAAAGGTTCCCGGTGCGACGACAAAGAAGGCCGCTGAGCCGACCGCTGCGGGGAGGGTTCGCACCTATCCAGTATTGGCCCCGATGTCGGCCAGTTGGGTCAGTCGCACACTGTTTCCGGACGGATCGCGAAATCCGCAGTCGATCCCGTACGGCATCTGGTGGGGTTCCTCGGTGAACTCGACACCGCGGGACTTCATTTCCTCATAGGAGGCCTGGCAGTTCTCGGTTGTGAGGAAGACGGTGCCGGCGAAACCTTTGGCGGTCAGGTCCAGCACCTGCTTGCGGGTGGCTTCGTCCATCACCGGCTCGCCGGGCACCGCCATCAGCACGATCGACACGTCGTCCTGGCCGCGTGGGCCGACTGTCAGCCAGCGGAAGGTGTCATCCAAATCGGGCAGCGAAACGTCTTGGCGCACTTCCATACCCACCTTTTCGGTCCAGTACTTCAGTGCCACTTCTTGGTCGTGTACCCACAAGTGGGCGCTTGCAATTTTGATCATGTGCACGACGCTACGGTCGGTCGCCGCGGCCCGTCTTCTCCCGGTGTGCTGTCTTGCGGACGCGGCTGTCGGCAGGCGGGCGGGTATCGCGCTTGAGAATGCAACTCGGCACCCGGGCGTGTATCGCCGCGGGCGGCATGCTGGCCCGATAGGCGGCGGGTGGCATTCCGTACACGCGCGCAAAGCTCGTGGTGAACGACCCGACGCTCTGCAGGCCGACCATCACGCAGATGTCGGCCACCGAGCGATCGGTGTGGCGCAGCAGCGCCGCGGCACGCTCCAGCCGCCGCGTCTGCAGATACGAGCGCGGCGATTCGCCGAACGTCCGGGTGAACATCCGGCTGAAATGCGCGCGCGACAACCCGGCCGCCGCGGCCAGATCGTCGATGGTGATGGGATCGGCGTACCGGGCATCGACCAGATCCTTGGCCCGCAGCAGGTAGCGGGCCGGTGGCACGTGCGCCATGCCGTCAAGTATGGCCTGCTCGCGGAATCGGTATCCGACGCAGTACGTTTATATTGCGGATGAGTTGGCTGGGCGGCCGCGGATCATTTGTCTGTCTATGGGGGAAAGGGCAGGCGGTGGTTCGAGGAAAGTCCGGACTTCACAGAGCAGGGTGATTGCTAACAGCAATCCGAGGTGACTCGCGGGAAAGTGCCACAGAAAACAGACCGCCACCCTTGCGGTGGTAAGGGTGAAACGGTGCGGTAAGAGCGCACCAGCATTCCGGGTGACCGGAATGGCTAGGCAAACCCCACCCGAAGCAAGGCCAAGAATGCTGCATGAGGGGATGCGGCAGCGCAGGCGCCTGAGGGCTGCTCGCCCGAGCCTGCGGGTAGGCCGCTTGAGGCACCCGGCAACGGTGTGTCCAGATGGATGGTCGCCGCCTTGCCGCCGTGGTAATTCGCGGCGGCGAGGAACAGGATCCGGCTTACAGGCCAACTCATCCGCCCCGTCGGGCTAGCGCGCCCGGCGGACCGACCTGTCCAGCTTCTTCAACGCGTCGTCGAGCTGCTCGCGGGAGCGCCGCGCCAGGTCGTCCTCGAGCTGATAGAGCAGCCCGTAGGTAAAGGTGTCTTCGCCTGCCGCGTGTGCTGCTTCGGCTTGGTGAGTCAGATGCGTGCGGCTGACCACGCTGTCTTGATGGTCACCGAGCAGCGTCTGGATGGTCTTGGCCCGACCGGACACCTTGTCCGCGCCCGTGGCCGAAGCCGTGTAGCGAAGTCGCTTGGCGCCCTTGCGGATTCGGTGCAGTGCCTCATCCCGGTCGGCGTCGACGGCCTCCGCGGCGGCTTTGGCTGCCTTGCGCACCCGCTTGTACGCCGAGTCGATCGTCAGCTGTGCCGGTTGCTGACCCGGCTGGGTTGGCGCCGGTTCGGAGGCCACGACCGCTTCGAGCGCGTCGAGCAACCTGAAGTAGCGCTCCGACCGCATCGCGATCAGCGACCGTCGCAGCCCCGACTGATAGTGCCGCTTGGCACCGTCGACCAGTCTTTCCCGCACCGGTCCTCGCACCAGCTCATCGGGCAGTTCGTCCAATGCCCGTTCGTAGCGCTCGGCGAGCACCTCGGCATCTCGCGCAACACCCAAAACGGCTGCCAATTGGCGCAACTCGTCGAGAATCCAGGCGTCATCGGAGATCCCGAACGTGTCTTCCGACGCCTGTAGCAGACTGCGGATCTTTCGCGTCGTCACACGCATCTGGTGCACGGAGTCGTAGACGTCGGCGCGTACCGCGCGATCCCACTTCAGCAGTTCCTCTACCTGTCCGGCCACCGCGCGGTGCACCGGATCGGCCGGCGGCGCGACGGGTTCCGGTTCAGGACCGCCTGCCGATTCCAGGACGCGTGCGAGCTTTGAGCCGTGGCCGGCCCGCACCGCACCCGCATCGAGCAGGCGGTTCGACAGCCGATCGAGTAGAGATGGGTCCGCGCCGTCGACCAGCTCCAGCTCCCATTCGCGCCAGCGCTGCTCCTCACCGTCGGGCTCACCCTTGGCCGTGACCAGGTCGTCGCAGAACTCGGCGATCGCGACGCCGTCTGGCCCGTACAGCGTGTCAACTGTGCGGTTCGTCGTGATGCGCGCGACCGGGCTCAGTGGGTGGTCCCGCACGATGGCCAACACGACGTCGAGCAACGCCTCCGGCACGCTGTGCGCATCACCGGACCCAAGCGGCGCCCGCACCTCGGTCCGCGCATCGGGCCCGGCCGGCAGCTTGACGTGCCATCCCTCGTCGGCGCCGCCGGTGCGGCGACGCAACGTGACACGGCGGGTGGCGAGATCACGCCCCGCGGTGTCGAAGTAGACGGCATCGAGACGTTGCGAGGGCCACCGCTCGACCCGCGATACCAACGACAGGCCATCGAACGAGGGCGACACCGTCGACTCGACGACCTCAAACTTGCGCTCGACCTCCAGGTACCTGGAATTCGCCTGGTTACTGGGTATCGCCATGGTGCAAGCAGTGTCCCTTCGCTGACGCCCGTGATGGTTAATGAACGGTGCACAGCGTGCCACACAAAGATGAACAGCCCTCACGAGGGCGAGCGGGCGCGGCGTGGTGTCAGCATGCGGTCGACTCACGGATACAGTCCACGTGTGACCGAATACCAGACCATCAAGTTCGAGCAATCCGGCCCCATCACTCGGATCACGCTCGACCGGCCAGATGCCGCAAACGGCATGAACGACACGATGACTCGCGAGCTGGCCGACGCCGCCCGGCGCTGCGACACCGATTCGACCAAGGTCGTCGTGATCACCGGGTCCGGGCGATTCTTCTCCGCCGGAGGCGATCTGAAGTCGTTCGCCTCCGCGCCGAGCCGCAGCCTGTTCATCAAGGGCATCGCCGACGACTTGCACCGAGCGATCTCGACGTTCGCTCGCATGGACGCCGTGCTGATCACCGCCGTGAACGGCGTCGCCGCGGGCGCGGGCTTCTCTCTCGCAGTGACCGGTGACCTGGTGCTGGCGGCCGAGTCCGCCTCGTTCACGATGGCCTACACCCGCGCCGGGCTCAGCCCCGACGGGAGTGCGTCGTACTTTCTTCCGAGGCTCATCGGCATCACCAAGACCAAGGAGCTGATGCTGACCAACCGCACGCTGTCGTCACAGGACGCGTCGCAGTGGGGACTGGTCACCGAAGTGGTTCCCGACGACGAGCTCGCCGCTCGCACCGATAAGCTCGCCGAGCAAATGGCCGCCAGCGCAAGGGGATCCAACGGTGCGGTCAAGGCCCTCCTGCTGTCCACGTTCTCCCGCGGGCTCGAAGAGCAGACGGAACTCGAAGGTCGCCTGATCGCCGAACTCGCCGAGTCCGCCGACGGGCGCGAAGGCGTCGACGCGTTCCTCGCGAAGCGTAAGGCCGAGTTCTCCTAGAAGCTGTGGTCTTCGGCGGGGAATGCCCCTGAGGCCACCTCGTCGGCGTACTGCGTTGCGGCACGGTGTAATTCGGCACCGACATCGCCGAAGCGCTTGACGAACTTGGCGGTCTTGCCGCTGGTGAGCCCCGCCATGTCCTGCCACACCAGCACCTGCGCGTCGCAGTTGGGCCCGGCGCCAATGCCGATGGTGGGGATGGTCAGCTTGCCGGTGATCTGGGTGGCCAGTTCGGCGGGCACCATCTCCATCACCACCGAGAAAGCGCCGGCCTCCTGCACGGCGATCGCGTCGTGGATCGTCTGATCGGCGGCGTCGCCGCGGCCCTGAACCCGGAATCCGCCGAGGCTGTTGACGCTTTGCGGCGTGAAGCCGATGTGCGCCATGACCGGAATACCGGCCGCGCTCACCGTCGCGATCTGATCGACGACGCGCTCGCCGCCCTCGAGCTTGACCGCGTGCGCGCCCGTCTCCTTGAGGAACCGGGTCGCCGTGGCAAGCGCTTGGGCCGGGGATGACTCATAGCTACCGAACGGCATGTCGGCCACCACCAACGCGTGCGGGGCGCCGCGCACGACACCGCGAACCAGCGGAATCAGCTCGTCAACGCTGACCGGCACCGTGGTGTCGTAGCCATAGACGACGTTGGCGGCCGAATCGCCGACCAGCAGCACCGGAATCCCAGCGTCGTCGAAGATACGGGCGGTGGAGTAGTCGTAGGCCGTCAACATGGCCCACTTGTGGCCTTCGGCCTTCCATTTCTGCAGGTGATGGGTGCGAACTCTTGTCCGCGGAGCGGACGATTGGGCAGTGCCGCGCGTCCTTGCATCGGCGGCAGCACCGTAGACGGTCTGCTCAGACATCGTTGTCCCCCATAGGGTGGGTCGGGTCGAATCCTCGAGGCCGTGATGGTCCCCGGGTTTCTTCTGACCCTGCCAGTCTGCCACCCCGTCACAAGAACCTGAACTTCAGGTTAAGTGGATTTCCTCACACTACGATCGGCCCATGCAACGGCTCAGCGGACTTGACGCCAGCTTTCTGTACCTCGAAACCGCCAAGCAGCCGTTGCATGTGTGTTCGATCCTCGAGTTGGATACCTCGACCATGCCGGGCGGCTATACGTTCGACCGGCTGCGCGACGCGCTGAGCCTGCGAATCAGGGCGATGCCGCAGTTCCGTGAAAAGCTCGCAGATTCACGGCTGAACCTCGACCATCCAGTTTGGGTGGACGACAAGGATTTCGACGTCGATCGGCACCTGCACCGCATCGGCCTACCGTCGCCAGGTGGCAGGCACGAACTCGCCGAGATCTGCGGTCATATCGCCTCGCTGCCACTGGATCGCACCCGGCCGCTGTGGGAAACCTGGGTGATCGAAAACATCGCGGGCACCGACGCGCACGCCGGCGGCCGGCTGGCCGTGATGACCAAGGTGCACCATGCCGGCGTCGACGGTGTCACCGGTGCCAACCTGATGTCGCAGCTGTGCAGCACCGAACCCGACGCGCCGCCGCCCGACCCGGTCGACGGTGTCGGCGGTGCCAGCGGCCTCGAGATCGCCGTCGGCGGCGCCGTCAAATTCGCGACCCGGCCACTCAAGCTGGCCAATGTGCTGCCGCTGACGGTGTCGTCGGTGGTCGACACCGTCAAACGCGCCCGCAGTGGCCTGACGATGGCCAGTCCGTTCAGCGCTCCGCAGACGGCGTTCAACGCCAACGTGACCGGCCACCGCAACGTCGCGTTCGCCCAGCTCGACCTCGAAGACATCAAGACGGTCAAGAACCACTTCGGCGCCAAGGTCAACGACGTCGTGATGGCCCTGGTGTCCGGGGTGTTGCGCAAGTTCCTGTACGACCGTGGCGAGCTGCCGGACAACACTCTGGTCGCGATGATTCCGGTTTCGGTGCACGAAAAATCCGACCGGCCCGGCCGCAACCAGGTTTCCGGCATGTTCTCCAGGCTCGAGACCCACATCGAGGATCCCGCCGAGCGCCTCAACGCCATCGCGGAAGCGAATTCCGTTGCTAAACAACATAGTTCGGCGATCGGCGCGACGCTGCTGCAGGACTGGTCGCAGTTCGCCGCGCCCGCCGTGTTCGGAATCGCAATGCGGGTGTACGCGGCGAGTCGGCTCAGTGGCGCCAAACCGGTGCACAACCTGGTTGTCTCCAACGTGCCGGGCCCGCAGGTGCCGCTGTACTACCTGGGCTGCGAGGTCAAGGCGATGTACCCGCTCGGCCCGATCTTCCACGGCTCCGGCCTGAACATCACCGTCATGTCGCTGACCGGAAAGCTCGACGTCGGCATCGTGTCGTGTCCCGAGTTGCTGCCCGATCTGTGGGACCTGGCCGACGACTTCGAGCCAGCGTTGAATGAACTGCTCGACGCCACGCGATAACTGCCTCGCCAGGGCCGATCCGGGTTCATGGCAGCATGTGGTCCCATGAACCTGAAGACCGGGGTCCTGCGATCCGGTGCGCTCGTTGCGGTCTCGCTGTTAGCCCTTGCCGGCTGCAGCAAGCTGATCGACGGGCGCGCCGTTATCTCGGCGCCCCGGCCAGGCACGCCGATCCAGTGGGCGCCCTGCAAGTCCGCCGCCAGCGACCAATCTCGCATCCCGCCGGGCGCTGAGTGCGGAATGCTTTCGGTGCCGGTCGACTACACCAAGCCCGACGGCGACGTCGCGCAGATCGCGATGATCCGGATCAAGGCGACAGGCCAGAAGATCGGCTCGCTTATCGTCAACCCCGGCGGCCCCGGTGAGTCAGGCGTCGAGGCCGCTGCTTCACTCGTTCCGACGCTGCCGCAGTCGGTGCGTGACCGGTTCGATCTGGTCGGCTTCGACCCGCGCGGCGTCGCGAACTCCACGCCCTCGGTGTGGTGCAACTCCGATGCCGACAACGACCGGTTGCGCGCCGACCCGCAGGTCGACTACTCGCCCGCCGGCGTTGAGCACATCGAAAAGGAGACAAAGGAGTTCGTCCAGCGCTGCGTCGACAAGATGGGCAAGGACTTTCTGGAGAACGCGGGAACGGCCAACGTGGCCAGGGATCTCGACTCGATGCGAACGGCGCTCGGCGACGAGAAGCTGACATACCTGGGCTATTCGTACGGCACCAGAATCGGGTCGGCCTATGCGGAGGCGTTCCCGGACAAAGTGCGGGCGATGATCCTCGACGGCGCCGTCGACCCCAACGCCGATCCCATTGAGGCTGACCTCCGTCAGGCCGCCGCGTTCCAGCAGGCGTTCAACGACTACGCCGCCGACTGCGCCAAGAGTCCTGACTGCCCGTTGGGTACCGACCCTGCCAAGGCCGTTGAGGTCTACCGCAGTTTGGTCGACCCACTGGTGGACAAGCCGGCGAAGACCAAGGACCCTCGCGGGCTGAGCTATAGCGACGCGATCGTGGGGACGATCCTGCCGCTCTACTCGCCGAGCCTGTGGCGGCACCTGACCCAGGCGCTGTCCGAGCTCAAGAGCGGTAAGGGCGACACCATGCTGACGCTGGCCGACCTCTACATGGGTCGCGACGCCCAGGGCCGTTACAACAACTCCACCGATGTGCGGGTTGCGGTCAACTGCGTGGACCAACCGGCCGTCACCGACCGCGCGAAGACCGTCGATGAGGACCGCCGCAGCCGCGAGCTGGCCCCGTTCATGAGCTACGGCAAGTTCACCGGCCACGCTCCGTTGGAGACCTGTGCGTTCTGGCCGGTGCCGCCGACCAGCACGCCGCACGAGATCAAAGTCAATGGGCTGCCGCCGATCCTGGTGGTGTCGACGACAAACGACCCTGCCACGCCGTATCAGGCGGGCGTCGATCTGGCCAAGCAACTCGGTGGCACGCTTCTTACCTTCGACGGAACCCAGCACACCGTCGTCTTCCAGGGCAACGCCTGCGTCGACGACATCGCGGCGCGCTATCTTGTCGACGTGACCGTGCCGCCGCCGAACACGCGATGCTGAACATCGGCACGGTCGGGCCCGCCGATCTGCCCGAGCTGATGCCGATGCTGCGGGCCTACTGCGATTTCTATCGCGTCGATCCGCCCGAGGAGCGGTTGCGGGCGTTGGCGAATGCGCTGATCGACAACCCCGCCGAGGGAGCGCAGCTGATTGCTCGCGATAGCCATGGAACACCAGTCGGATTCGCGACGATCTACTGGACATGGCAGACACTGCACGCCGCCCGCGTCGGCGTGCTCAACGACCTGTTCGTGGTGCCGGCATCACGGGGAAGCGGGACCGGCAGGGCACTGATCGAGCGGAGCCTCGAGTTCTGCCGCGAGCGTGGCGCCGAGAAACTGGCGTGGGAGACGGCGCCCGACAACGCTGCCGCCCAACGACTTTACGACGGCATCGGAGCCCAAAAGTCGACCTGGCTGACGTACGAACTCGACGCCTGATCACAGCAAGGTCACCGTTGTATCCCAGGGGCAGACCCATGTGGGATCCGCGTGCAACCATGTCTGCCATGTGGCGGGCGGGACGGTGGACGGTAGTACCGCTCGCCCTCTTCACGGTGTCCGCGATGACCTGCCCGGTCGCGTCGGCGACTCCGGAAGGCGAATCCACCCAGCTCTATGGTCAACCGCCGGTCTGGGGAAGCTGCGGGCGGTTCATCGGCGATACCACCGCTATCCCCACGGCGCAGTGCGGCACGGTAGCTGTTCCCGTGGACTGGAACAACCCCGCCAAACCCGAAGGCGCGCAGGCGGAATTAGCCGTCATCCGGATCCCCGCCACCGGTGATCGGATCGGCACGCTCGTCGTCAACCCAGGTGGGCCAGGGGCATCGGCCGTTGACACCGTCGCCGGCATGGGGGCTTCCCTGGCCGACACCGACATCACCCGCCGGTTCGACCTCGTCGGCATCGACCCGCGCGGCGTCGGGCATTCCACCCCGGGGTTGCGCTGCCGCACCGACGCCGAGTTCGATGCGTATCGCCGCGAGCCGATGACCGACTACAGCCCTGAGGGCGTCGCGCACATCGAGCAGCTCTCCAGGCAGTTCGCTCAGATGTGCGCCGACAAGATGGGCACCGATTTCCTCGCCAACGTCGGCACCGCATCGTCGGCGCGCGATATGGACGTCGTGCGTACGGCGCTCGGCGAGGACCAGATCAACTATCTGGGCTTCTCCTACGGCACACAACTCGGCGCGGCCTACGCCGAGCGCTACGGCGACCACATACGCGCCATGGTTCTCGATGGCGCGGTCGATCCGAACTTGGACCCGATCGCCGAGAGCGTCAGCCAGATGTCGGGTTTCCAAACGGCTTTCAACGACTACGCCGCCGACTGTGCGCAGTCTGCGGGCTGCCCGCTGGGCACCGATCCGGCGAAGTTCGTCGAGCGCTTTCACCAGCTGGTCGATCCGCTGGTGGCCAAGCCGGGCGGCACGTCGGACCCGCGTGGGCTGAGTTACCAGGATGCGATGACGGGCACGGTCAACGCGCTCTACACGCAGCGCTACTGGAAATACCTCACCAGCGGGCTGCTGGGCCTGCAGCGCGGTTCCGATGCGGGTGATCTTCTGCTGTTGGCCGACGACTACCAGCACCGCGACGAGTCGGGGCACTACCAGAACCTGCAGGACGCGTTCACCGCGATCCGATGCGTGGACTCGCCGTATCCAACGGACTCAGCGGTGTGGGCCGACGCCGACCGGCAAATCCGGGAGGTGGCCCCGTTCATCTCGTATGGCAACTTCACAGGGTTTGCCCCACGCGATGTCTGCGCGATGTGGCCGGTGCCACCGACGTCGTTCCCACGGCCGGCCACCTCGCCCGGACCGGGCAAGGTGGTGGTGGTGTCGACCACCCACGACCCGGCCACGCCGTATCAAGCGGGCGTTGATCTAGCTCATCAAATGGGTGCCGCGCTGATCACGTTCGACGGCACACAGCACACGGTGGTGTTCAACGGCGACCAGTGCGTCGACACCGCTGTGATGAACTTCCTGGTCGACTCGGTCGTACCGCCCAATGATCTACGGTGCTAGACCTAGCAGCCGCGTAACACAGAATTAACAGCCGGAACCTACGCTGCGATCATGGATCGGCAGAAGGAATTCGTGCTGCGCACGCTGGAAGAACGCGATATCCGCTTCGTCCGGTTGTGGTTCACCGACGTGCTCGGATACCTCAAGTCCGTAGCCATCGCACCGGCCGAGCTCGAAGGCGCCTTTGAGGAGGGCATCGGCTTCGACGGCTCCTCCATCGAGGGGTTTGCCCGGGTATCGGAAGCCGACATGGTCGCCCGGCCGGATCCGTCGACATTCCAGGTCCTGCCGTGGACTTCCAGCGCAGGAGATCACCATTCGGCGCGGATGTTCTGTGACATCACCATGCCCGACGGCTCGCCGTCCTGGGCCGACTCGCGTCACGTGCTGCGCCGGCAGTTGTCGAAGGCCAGCGACCTCGGCTTTTCCTGCTACGTACACCCCGAGATCGAGTTCTTCCTCCTCAAGCCCGGCGAGGACGACGGCGCGCCGCCGGTGCCGGCCGACAACGGCGGCTACTTCGACCAGGCCGTGCATGACGCGGCGCCGAACTTCCGCCGCCACGCCATCGATGCGCTCGAGCAGATGGGCATCTCGGTGGAGTTCAGCCACCACGAAGGTGCGCCGGGTCAGCAGGAGATCGATCTGCGCTACGCCGACGCGCTGTCGATGGCAGACAACGTGATGACGTTCCGCTACGTGGTCAAGGAGGTCGCCCTCGGCGACGGCGTGCGCGCGTCGTTCATGCCCAAGCCGTTCGCCGAGCACCCCGGGTCGGCCATGCACACCCACATGAGCCTCTTCGAAGGGGACACCAACGCCTTCCATAGCGCGGACGACCCGCTGCAGCTGTCTGACGTCGCCAAGTCGTTCATCGCCGGAATTCTTGAGCACGCCATCGAGATCAGCGCGGTCACCAATCAATGGGTGAACTCCTATAAGCGGCTCGTGCACGGCGGCGAGGCCCCGACAGCCGCGTCCTGGGGTGCCGCCAACCGCTCGGCGCTGGTGCGGGTGCCGATGTACACCCCGCGCAAGGCCTCGTCGCGCCGCATCGAGGTGCGTAGCCCCGACTCGGCATGCAACCCGTACCTGACCTTCGCGGTGCTCCTGGCCGCAGGCCTGCGGGGCGTCGAAAAGAACTATGTGCTGGGCCCGCAGGCAGAGGACAACGTATGGAGCCTCACGCCCGAGGAACGCCGGGCGATGGGCTACAAGGAGCTGCCGTCGTCCCTCGGCGTGGCGCTGACCGAGATGGAGAACTCCGAGCTGGTCGCAGAAGCGTTGGGGGAGCACGTCTTCGACTACTTCCTGCGCAACAAGCGCACCGAATGGGAGAACTACCGCAGCCACGTCACGCCGTTCGAATTGAAGAACTACCTGTCGCTCTGAGCTGCGGGCCGTGCGCGCCCGCCCGTGCGATAACCGCTGCGCTACCGTGACTGCGTGGCCAAACCTGCGACGCAGCGTCCAAAGCTGCCCAGCGTTGGCCGGCTCGGGCTGGTCAAACCCCACGCCCAGGCGGATCTGGACCGGCTGGGCTGGAACACCGACGCCCACGTCGAGCTGCTGTGGTCACTGTCACGGGCACCCGATGCCGACACCGCGTTGCATGCGATGGTGCGACTTGCCGACGCCGCAGACGATTGGCAGGAACTCAACGCGGGTTTACTCAAGGACCGTGGGCTGCGGGGCCGGCTGTTCGGTGTGCTCGGATCGTCGCTGGCGCTGGGCGATCACGTTGTCGCTCACCCGCAGTCGTGGCACTTGCTGGCCGGACACGTGACATTGCCGTCTGCCGAGGAACTGCGAGCCGCATTCGCCGAGCTGGCCGAAAGGGCAACGGACACAAAGGCTGCGTTGTTGCCGCTGCGCAAGCATCACCGCGACCGACTGCTGGTGCTGGCCGCGCTCGATCTGGCGCCGACGGTCGAGAACGAACCAGTGCTGCCCTTCACGGCGGTCGGCGAGCACCTGTCCGATGTGGCCGACGCCGCACTGGGCGCCGCACTGACCGTTGCGACGCGCAGCGTCTGCGGTGGCGACGGCGCCCAGCCGCGGATCGCCGTCATCGCGATGGGCAAATGCGGTGCCCGGGAACTGAACTACGTCAGCGACGTCGACGTCATCTTCGTCGCCGAAACCGCCGACGCGATCGCCACGCGCGTCGCAGGCGAGATGATGCGGTTCGCAGGCGATGCGTTCTTCGAGGTGGACGCGGCGCTGCGACCGGAAGGCAAACACGGCCAGTTGGTCCGCACGCTCGACTCCCATATCGCCTACTACCAGCGGTGGGCCAAGACGTGGGAATTCCAGGCGCTGATGAAGGCGCGCCCCGCCGCAGGGGACGCCGGACTGGGCCGCGCCTACATCGCGGCGCTGATGCCGATGGTGTGGACTTCCAGCGAGCGTGAGGATTTCGTACCCGAGGTGCAGGCGATGCGCCGGCGCGTCGAGGAGTTGGTGCCCGCAGGTGTACGGGCCCGCGAGATCAAGCTGGGCACCGGCGGGTTGCGCGACGTCGAATTCGCGGTGCAGCTACTGCAGTTGGTGCACGGCCGCAACGACGAGTCGCTGCATGTCGCATCGACGGTCGATGCGCTGGCCGCGCTCGGCGAGGGCGGCTATGTCGGTCGCGACGATGCCGCCAACATGACCGCCTCTTATGAGTTTCTGCGGCTGCTCGAACACCGCCTGCAGCTGCAGCGGCTCAAGCGCACTCACATGCTGCCCGAGGCCGACGACGAGGAGGCGCTGCGCTGGCTGGCCCGCGCCGCGCACGTGCGCCCCGACGGCCAGCACGACGCGTTGGGGGTGCTGCGCGAGGAGCTCAAACGCCAGAGCCTGCGAGTTTCCCGCCTGCACGCCAAGCTGTTCTATCAACCGTTGTTGGAGTCTGTTGGGGCCGTTGGTATTTCAGCGGGTATGACGCCCGAGGCAGCCGAACGTCAGCTGGCCGCACTGGGTTACGAAGGGCCGCAGAGCGCGCTGACTCATCTTGCCGCGCTCACCAGTCATAGCGGCCGGCGTGGACGCGTACAACGGGTGCTGCTGCCCACACTGCTGGACTGGCTTTCCGACACGCCTGATCCGGACACGGGCCTGCTGGCGTATCGGCGGATCAGCGAGGCGCTTGCCGATCATCGCTGGTATCTGTCGACGCTGCGCGACGAGGGTGCTGTGGCCAAGCGGCTGATGCAGGTACTGGGCACCTCGGCATACGTGCCCGAACTGCTGATGCGGGCGCCCGAAGTGATCCAACTGTACGCCGACGGCCCTGAGGGGCCGAAGCTGTGCGACGTCGAACCCGATTCGGTGGCAGGGGCTTTGGTCGCCTCGGCGGGTCGGCATTCCGATCCGGTGCGCGCGATCGCGGCGGCGCGCACGTTGCGCCGGCGCGAACTGGCCCGGGTGGCGTCGGCAGATCTCCTCGGCATGCTCGAGGTGACCGACGTATGCGCCGCGCTGACGTCGGTGTGGGTGGCTGTGCTGCAGGCCGCGCTGGACGTGGTGATCCGGGACAACACGCCGGACACCGATGTGCCCGCTCGCATTGCGGTGATCGGGATGGGCCGCCTGGGCGGCGGCGAACTCGGTTACGGCTCCGACGCCGACGTGATGTTCGTCTGCGAACCCCAAGATGGGGTCGACGAATCCGTCGCGGTGCGTTGGTCGGTGAGCATCGCCGAGCAGGTTCGCGCCCTGCTTGGCACGCCGAGCGCTGACCCGCCGCTGGAGGTCGACGCGGGGTTGCGTCCCGAGGGCCGCAACGGGCCGCTGGTGCGCACGTTGGCGTCCTATGAGGCGTATTACGCGCAATGGGCCCATCCGTGGGAGATTCAGGCGCTGCTGCGTGCACATCGGGTCGCGGGCGATCACGATCTGGGCGAGCGGTTCCTGCTGATGGTCGACAAGACGCGCTACCCGTCGGGCGGCGTGTCCTCACAAGCAGTGCAGGAGATCAGGCGAATCAAGGCCCGCGTCGACGCCGAACGGCTGCCGCGGGGTGCGGACCCGAACACCCACACCAAGCTTGGCCGCGGCGGCCTGGCCGACATCGAGTGGACGGTGCAGCTGCTGCAGTTGCGGCACGCGCACAAAGTGCCTGCGCTGCACAACACTTCGACACTTGCGACGCTCGACGCGATCGGCGCCGCCGAGCTGATCGCGGAGGGCGATGTGGAGCTGCTGCGGCAGGCATGGCTCACCGCGACCCGCGCGCGCAATGCGCTGGTGCTGGTGCGCGGCAAGCCGACCGACCAGTTGCCCGGCCCCGGACGTCAGCTCAATGCCGTTGCTTTAGCGGCGGGTTGGGGCAGCGACGACGGCGGCGAGTTCCTCGACAACTACCTGCGGGTGACTCGCCGCGCAAAAGCAGTGGTACGGAAGGTGTTTGGCGCGTGAGCATGGATTTCGGTGTCGAGGTGATCGGCGCGGAGGAGTACGAGCGCCAACGAGTGCTGTACGAACCGCTGACCGACGCGATCCGCAAGCTCATCGACGCGGGCATCCACACCGGCGTCGACGAAGCAACCGCCCGCGACGCACAGGCCGCGATCGAGGCCGTGACGGCGATGCTCGAGAGCAAGCGCCGCACCGCGACGTCGACGCTGCGCCATGAGAGCACCGGACGTCCATTGGCGTGGGCCAATCCCGCTGTGGGGCTGCGCAACGCAATTGCACCGCCGATGATCATCCACCATGAGGAGGACGGGCGAGCGTGGAGCGAGTTCAGTCTGGGCGGTGCATACGAGGGCCCGCCAGGTTGGGTGCACGGCGGCATCTGCGCACTGGTGCTCGACCACATTCTCGGTGAGGCGGCCAGCGACGGTTTGACCAAGCCAAAGTTCACGGGGACCATCACGCTGCGCTATCTACGCGGAACACCGCTCGGGCCATTGCACGCCGAGGCCTTCATCGAACGTATCGAAGGCGTAAAGACTTTCGCGCGCGGATATCTCAGCGACGCCGACGGAACGACCGTCGAAGCCGAAGGCGTGTTCATCCAACCGACCTGGGCGCGGGACGCCGAATGAAGTACTACATCAGCCCGGCGTTCCTGGAAACCCGCGAGATCGTCGAAATAGCCAAGGCCGCTGACGACCTCGGCTACGACGGGCTCGGAATTCCCGATCATGTCGTCAACCTGGAGACGCTGGCCACGCCGTATCCCTACACCAAGGACGGCCAGCGCCGGTGGCAGGCATTCACCGACTGGCCCGATCCGTGGGTGTTGGTCGGGGCGCTTGCGCAGGCGACCACGCATCTGCATTTCGTGACGACGGTGTACATCCCCGGCATGCGGGATCCGTATTCGGTCGCCAAAGCCGTTGGCACGGCGGCATACCTGGCCGGCGGACGGGTGGAACTCGGTATCGGCGTCGGGTGGTGTGAAGAAGAGTTCACGCTGATGGGTCAGCGATTCGACCGTCGCGGCAAGCGTACCGACGAAATGCTCGATCTGATCCGTGCGCTCTGGCAGCCGGGTTGGACGGAATTCGCCGGCGAGTTCTACCAGACACCGCGGCTGGAGATGGAGCCGACGCCGCCGCACATTCCCATCTACGTCGGAGGGCTCAGCGATATCGCGCTTCGCCGGGCGGCACGTAACGACGGGTGGATCGGTGACCTGATCACCACAGACCGGGCCATCGCAGCGGCTCAGCGATTACGTGAGCTGCGGGCCGAAAACGGTTTGCCGATGGACGATTTCACCATCCTCACGCCGCTCACCGACGCGCTCACGATCCCGGATTACGAGCGTGCCGAGGCTGCGGGCATCACCCACATTTTGACGATGCCGTGGATGTTCTACACCGGCGCCGAGTCGACCACAGCCGAGAAGATCGACGGCATGCGCAAGTTCCGCAAGGATCTCGCGCTCGACGGCTGACTCTCACGTGAGCACGGTGACCGACGCCAACTGTGGGTGAGTCGCGGCCCACAATGCCATTTCGTAGGCGCCGGGCTTCAGCGTCCAGTCGTCGCGCAGCACACCGAAGGTGTAGTCGATCCATCCGCTGTCGGTATCGGTGTCGCGAGTCGTGTAGATGAATGACGGTCCGGCGTAGGGGAGTTGACTCCACGCATTCAGATAGTCCTCGATGTAATCGGCCTGGGTCGCTTCACTGGCCACCGCTGTTGGCTCGCCGTATTCCGTCGACCAGATCAGCTTGTTGCCGTCGCCGTTGGCGACCATGATGTCGTGCATCATCGACATCTGGTTGAGCGGCGAGAGATCCCACCACGGCGCGCCCTCGGAGAACTTCAGCGTGTAGTGGTACGGGTGGAACGACAGTGCATCGAAGTAGCCCGCCGCACCGGCGTCGTACATCTGTTGCAGATAGGTCACCGGATTGACGTAGTAGGGCGACCATGTTGCGATCGAAATGAGCACTCCGCCAAGAACAGTGGCGTTCGGATCGGCGGCCTTGATGGCCGTGTAGCCCGCTTTCAGCACCTGGGTGTAGGCGGCCGCGTCCGGCGTCGGCGCCCAGAAGGCGTAGGTGTTGGGCTCGTTGTAGATCTCGTAAGCCGTGACCTTGCCCGCGTAACGTGCGGCCACGAGGCCGGCGAATTCCGCGTATTGCGCTACGTCCGTCGGCGCACCGGCGTAGGCCGGCTGACCGGGCGTAGCGGCCCAGTCCGGTGTCGAGTTCAGGATCCCGAGCACTCCCATGTGGCGCGCGTAGGCGGCGTTGACGACGTTGTCGACCGCGGTCCAGGTGTAGACGTCTTTCGTGGCCTCGACGCCGGCCCATGGGATCATGATCCGGACATTGTTGACGCCCATGGCCTGCATCTGGTCGAGCGTCTTGTTGATGTCGGCCTGCGACATGAAGTAGAGCCCGGAATCGGCAAATCCGACCGTCGTATTCGATGTGTTGATCGCGTTGGTCGGCGTGGTCAGCGGTGACCAGTTGTAGGTGAGAAGTTGGTTGACGGTGCCGCCGTGACCGTCCGTCACCGTGATGGTGAAGGTGTCGCTACCCGAGGTCATGCCGGAGTAATAGGCCGCATTCGGGGTGTAGGTGAGAATGCCGCCACCTGAATTGAAGAGAGTTCCGTGGGCAGCCTGGGTCGTCACGGTATAGGTGAGCGTGTCGGCGTCGGCGTCGGTACCGACCACCTGGTAGAACTCGGCACCTGTAATCGGGGTACGGACGCCGATGGTCTGGTTGGGAATCGTCGGCGCGACGTTGGCGGGGCTGATCGTCACAGTGACGGGGACCGCGGTGGTCCCGCCATGACCGTCGCTGACGGTGATGTTGAAGGTGTCTTGTTTGTCGGCCGTGGTGGCGTTGGTCGCCGAGGCGGCGTGGCGGGCGGCGGCCGTCGGGGTGTAGGTGAATGAGCCGCTGGAGTTGACGGTCACCGAACCCTTCGTTGTGGTGGCGCCGGTGTAGGTCAGCGGATCGAAGTCGAGGTCGAGGGCGATCACCGTGCCGGTGACGACTCCAGTCGTGTTGTCGGGTAGGCCCGCAATGGCCGTCCCCGTCGGTGCGGTGTTGGCGGGGCCGATAGTCACTGTGACGGGGACGTTGGCGGTGCCGCCGTGCCCGTCATTGATGGCGACGGTGAAGGTGTCTTGTTTGTCAGCGGTGGTGGCGGTGGTGGCCGCTGCGTTGTGGCGGGCGGTGGCGGTGGGGGTGTAGGTGAATGTGCCGTTGGCGTTGACGGTCACCGAGCCCTTGGTTGTGGTGGTGGTGCCGCTGTAGGTCAGCGTGTCGGCATCGGCATCAGTGCCGTTGACGCTGCCGGTGACGACACCGGTGGTGGCATTGGGTGTGCCCACATTGGTCGTCGCTGTCGGTGCCGTGTTGGTGGAGCCGATGGTCACGGTGACCGAGGTGCTGATCTGTCCGCCGTGGCCGTCGTTGACGGTGACGGTGAAGCTGTCTTGTTTGTCGGCAGCGGTGGCGGTGGTGGCCGAGGCGTTGTGCCGCGCAGCGGCCGTTGGCGTGTAGGTGAATGTGCCGTTGGCGTTGACGGTCACCGAGCCCTTGGTTGTGGTGGTGGTGCCGGTGTAGGTCAGCGTGTCGCTGTCGGCGTCGGTGGCGCTGACAGTGCCGGTGACGACACCGGTGGTGGCGTTAGGTGAACCCACGTTGGCCGTCGCACTTGTCGGTGCGGTGTTGGTGGGGCTGATGGTGACCGTCACTGGGACGGCGGTGATGCCGCCGTGGCCGTCGTTGATGGCGACGGTGAAGGTGTCCTGCTTGTCAGTGGCCGTGGCGGTAGTAGCGGCCGCGGCATGGCGCGCGGCGGCAGTCGGTGTGTAGGTGAATGTGCCGTTGGCGTTGACGCTGACCGATCCCTTGGTGGTGACGGCTGAGCCTGCGTAGATCAGGGTGTCACCTTCGGCGTCGGTGCCATTGACGGTGCCGGTGACGACACCGGTGGTGGCGTTGGGTGTGCCCACATCGGTCGTCGCTGTCGGTGCCGTGTTGGCCGGGCTGATCGACACGGTGACGGCGACGTTGGTGGTGCCGCCGTGGCCGTCGTTGATGGTGACGGTAAAGGTGTCTTGTTTGTCAGCGGCCGGAGCGGTATCAGCAGCTGCGTTGTGGCGGGCGGTGGAGGTCGGGGTGTAGGTGAAGGTGCCGTTGGGGTTGACGGTCACCGAGCCCTTGGTTGTGGTGGTGGATCCGGTGTAGGTCAGGGTGTCGCCGTCGGTGTCGGTGCCGTTGACGGCGCCCGCTACCACACCGGTGGTGGCGTTGGGTGTGCCCGGATTGGCTGTTCCCGTTGGCGCGGTGTTGACCGCGCTGATGGTGACGGTGACTGTGGTGGTGGTTTGGCCGCCGTGGCCGTCGGTGACGGTGACGGTGAAGGTGTCTTGTTTGTCGGCGGTGGTGGCGGTGGTGGCCGCTGCGGCGTGGCGCGCGGCGTAGGTGGGGGTGTAGGTGAATTGGCCGGGGCTGGTCATGGTGATCGACCCTTTGCCGGCGGGGGTGCTGACCGCGTAGGACAGTGAATCTCCGTCGGTGTCAACGGCATTGACTGCTACTGCGACTGCGCCGTTGGCCGGTGCGGGTGATCCGACCGTGACTGATGCGGTGGGGTTTTGGTTGGCGGTGGAGGTGTTGGCGACTTTGGTGAGGGTGTTGGTGTTGCGGTTGGTCAGGTAGGTGTAGGTGCCGTCGGGGGAGACTGCGGCGCCATAGGACCAGGTGTTGTTGGGCAGGGTGGCGATGGTGGTGTTGGTGGTGGTGTCGAGGACGGTGACGACCCCGGCGGGGGAAGACCAGCTGCCGATGCTGGAGACGTAGAGGCGTTTGCCGTCGGGGGTGAGCGCGACGGCGACGGGCAGGGTGGGTACCGAGAGGGTCGCGGTGATCTGTTGGGTGGTGGTGTTGATGACGGTGACGGTGTTCGACCCGGCGTTGGCGATGTAGAGGCGGGTGCCGTCGGGGCTGGCGGTGATACCGCGGGGGTTGGAGCCACCGGTGGAAAAGGTGGCGATGACGGTGTTGGTGGCGGTGTTGATCACCGAGACGGTGTGGGAGTTTTGGTTGGTGACGTAGGCGCGGGTGCCGTCGATGCTGATGGCCACCCCGGCCGGGGTGGAGCCCACCGCGATGGTGGCGGTCACGGTGTTGGTGGCGGTGTTGATGACCGAGACGGTGTTGGCGTTGGTGTTGGTGACATACAGCTGGCCGCCGTTGGGGCTGATGGCCGCGCTGTAGGGGCCCGTGCCGACCGCGATGGTGGCGGTCACGGTGTTGGTGGCGGTGTTGATCACCGAGACGGTGTTAGAGGCGGCGTTGGTGACATACAGCTGCCCGCCGTTGGGGCTGATGGCCGCGGCATAGGGGGCCTTGCCGACCGTGATGGTGGTGGTCACGGTGTTGGTGGCGGTGTTGACCACCGAAATGGTGTTGGACCCAAAATTGGTCACATAGGCCCGGCTGCCGTCAGGGCTGAACACCACCCCGGTCGGCTGAGACCCCACTCCAGTCGTGCCCACCACCGGCGCCGGCGTCGACACCAGCGACACCGTGACTGCGGTGGTGGTTTGGCCGCCGTGGCCGTCGGTGACGGTGACGGTGAAGGTGTCTTGTTTGTCGGCGGTGGTGGCGGTGGTGGCCGCTGCGGCGTGGCGCGCGGCATACGTCGGCGTATACGTGAACTGATTGCCGGTCATCGACACCGAACCCTTTGGCGGGGTGGTGGTCACCGAGTACGACAACGAATCTCCGTCAGCATCAGTCGCATTCACTGACCCCAACACGACACCGTCGGTCGCGCCGGGCGTCCCCACGGTGACGGATTGCACTTGCGGGTCGCTATTGGCGGCAGCGGCAAGTGTGGTGAACGTCTGGCTGGTGGTGAGTGTCTGGCTGGTGGTGGTGTTCTTCGCGACTGCGGTGTTGCGGCGTGACGCCGCCCACGTGAGTTCAAGCATCGACGCCGGCGTGGCAGGGCCTGACGGCGAATCGGATGCGAAGGGATTCACCGCGGTCCAGCCGAACAGGCCCGCAAACATCTGAGCAGCGTTCAACGGCTTTGTCACCGTCGCTGGGGTCTGGGCGGCCTTGATCGTCGCCACTGCCGGTACAGGCTGGACATCCTTGGACACGGTGACCGAACTCGGCGCGGGCGAGGACTCAGCCGAAGCGGCTGCCGTGGAGCGGTCTTCGCGGGAAGGCTTGGTCGAATCAGGAGCGGTCGTAGAAGAACGATCCGTCGCATGTGGGCTAGTAGTCGTCTTGCGGTCCGACTGGTCGGAGCGCCGCACAATCGGACGTGGATCGAGTGCGCGCTGATTGTCGGTGGACCGCGACGGCTTCGGGGTTGCCGTGCGCTTTTCGGTCGTCGGAGTGGGCGACGGCGTCGGTTGGGCAGAGGAGCCCGTCGGCTCATCTTTGGCCGGTGTAGTGGCGCCCGTGCCGTTTGTGCCGGCATCCTGTGTCGAACCGGATGTATTCGTCGTTGACCCGGTCGACGATGACGTACTCGACGAATCGGATGACGGCGAAGAGGAGTCCGTCGTGTCTGCCAGGGCCGTCGGCGCGTTCGAGGCGACCGCGACACCCACCCCCAGTGCTACCGCTAAGGCTCCCACCCGTCCGACATGACGCGCATACCCCATAGTCGTGCCCTTCCCCCGATCCGCGCTCCCCAGCGAAATCTTTAGACAGCCTATTTGGCGCAGACGGCAGAAAGATATCGGGAGAAACCCTAAGCTTTGCTCAGCTGACTCCCTGCGGTTTGCTGGCAGCAACAACGAGGATCGTGGTGAAACGGTCGCAGCCACGGTCTTCGTGACTACTCCGCCATGCCCGTGGCGACGTTGAGCTTGTTTCCCTTCGCAACTAATGCGTTGGGGCTAACGTCGCTAGTGTTCGGCGCTGATCCGGTCGGCGGTATCGACAATCGACAACCGACTGCGTAGATGTGGTTTCCGCTGGCACCGAACGCAATTGCGATTCGACTGCCCGGGAGCGTCTCGATGACTTCGCGGCTGGCAGAGTTGAGGACCGCAGCGGTTCAGATTGGGAATCGGCATAGCTGTCGTCGTCATTTGTCACGTAAACCCGTTTGCCATCCGGGGAGACGGCGACGGCGGTGGGATAGTGGCCGGATGTTCGCTGTCAGCGCCGCGCACGGCGGCGGCGCATGGTGTCCAGCGCGTATGCTCCCGGCCCGGTGAAGGCGAGCAGAAAGAACGCGAAGCAGAACAGGATTGCAGGCAGGCCGCCGTTGCCACCCATCTCGGGGCCGACGATCGGCCAGAGGCCGTGCGGCTGATGTTGCCAGAAGTAAGCGACCGCCATTTCGCCCGAAGCGATGAACGCGGCGATGCGGGTAAACAATCCGACCAGGATCAGCAGCCCGGTGACCAGTTCGATGATGCCGGCGTACCAGACCGGCCAGTTGCCGGTGGGCACGCCGAAAGCGATCGGCCAGTCGAAGAGCTTCGACGCACCAAATGCGGCGAACAGAAACCCGAATATGGCGCGGAACAAGCTCAGAACGGCAGGGGAGTACGAGTTCAGTCGAGCGTCCAGGGTTGTCATGGGCCGACTTTACGACGAAACAACAACGCGGGGCGAAGGGAAAGCCCTCGCCCCGCGTTGTCCGACGAAATCAGACGTCGTAGTAGAGCGCGACCTCGTACGGGTGAGGACGGATCTGCACCGGCAGAATCTCGTTCTCCCGCTTGAAGGAGATCCAGGTCTCGATCAGGTCCTCGGTGAAAACGCCACCCTCGGTGAGGTATTCGTGATCCTCCTCGAGCCGGTCGATCACCGCCGAAAGCGACGTCGGCGCCTGCGGGATGCTGGCGGCCTCGTCCGGCGGCAACTCGTAGAGGTCCTTGTCGACCGGGGACTGCGGCTCCATCTTCTTCTTGATGCCGTCAAGGCCGGCCATCATCATCGCCGCGAACGCCAGGTACGGGTTGCCCGAGCTGTCCGGGCAACGGAACTCGAGGCGCTTGGCCTTCGGGTTGTTGCCGGTGATCGGGATACGTACGCACGCCGAGCGGTTGCGCTGGCTGTACACCAGGTTGATCGGGGCCTCGTAGCCCGGCACCAGACGCTTGTAGGAGTTCACCGTCGGGTTGGTGAACGCCAGCAGCGACGGGGCGTGGTGCAGGATGCCGCCGATGTAGTGACGCGCCGTGTCGGACAGGCCCGCGTAGCCGGACTCGTCGTGGAACAGCGGGCTGCCGTCCTTCCACAGCGACTGGTGACAGTGCATGCCGGAACCGTTGTCACCGAACAGCGGCTTGGGCATGAACGTGACTGTCTTGCCCGCCTGCCATGCCGTGTTCTTGATGATGTACTTGAACAGCAGCAAGTCGTCAGCTGCGTGCAGCAGCGTGTTGAACTTGTAGTTGATCTCGGCCTGGCCCGCTGTGCCCACTTCGTGGTGACCGCGCTCGAGGACGAAGCCGGCATTCTGCAGGTTGGTGCACATCTGGTCGCGCAGGTCGACGTAGTGGTCGTACGGCGCGACGGGGAAGTACCCGCCCTTGGGCCGAACCTTGTAGCCACGGTTGGCGCTGCCATCGGACTCGACGGGCTCACCGGTGTTCCACCAGCCGGATTCGGAGTCGATCTCGTAGAACGTGCCGTTCATCCGCGAGTCGAACGAGACCGAGTCGAAGATGTAGAACTCGGCCTCAGCACCGAAGAAGGCGGTGTCGGCGATGCCGGTGCTGGCCAGGTAGTTCTCCGCCTTGCGCGCCACGTTGCGCGGGTCGCGGGAGTAGGCCTCACGGGTGAACGGATCGTGCACGAAGAAGTTGAGGTTCAGCGTCTTGGCTTCGCGGAAGGGATCGATGCGCGCCGTGTCGGGGTCGGGCAGCAGCATCATGTCGGATTCATGGATCGACTGGAAGCCGCGCACCGATGAGCCGTCGAAAGCCAGCCCGTCCTCGAACACGCTCTCGTCGAAGACCGAAGCCGGGACCGAGAAGTGCTGGACGACACCGGGCAGATCGCAGAATCGGATGTCGACGTACTGAACGTCTTCGTCCTTTATCTGCTTGATGATGTCGTCGGCGGTCTTTTCTGCCACGTAAGTACTCTCCTTAGATCTGGTAAACCCGCGGGTTGACGCTATGGACACGATGTTGCACCGTCGTCAACCGCATGTTGCGCTGAAGTTACGCAATCTCGCTGCAGCGGCGGCAGTTGGGTCCGGAAAGGCCCCGCTTATCCTGACAGTATGGCCCGCACGATTGGGTCCTGGTTGTCGGGTCCCGAACCGGGGTCGAACAGCCCGGACCAAACACTCAACGACTATCCGGGCCAGCGGCTCGGGTTGCCGCAGAACGGCCCGCGGTCCCTCGCCCGGATGGGCAGGCGAATCGCCGCGCTGTTCGTCGACTGGCTGATCGCCTACGGGCTGGCCGCTCTGGCGATGACATTCGGACTGGTGTCGATGGCCAGCCTGTCGACGGCCGTCCTGATCGTCTGGTTCGTGCTGGGTGCCGTCTCGGTCCGGTTGTTCGGATTCACCCCCGGCCAGTTCGCGCTGGGACTGATGGTGGTGCCCGTCGACGGCCGGTTGCATGTCGGTTTCGGCCGGGCACTCGCGCGCGGAGCGCTGATCGCGGTCGTCATCCCCGCGCTGATCACGGACCGTGACCTGAGGGGATTACAGGACCGGGCGACCAACACCGCGGTCGTGAGGCGTTAACGCCTGCGCACAGTGCGTTGCACCCCGCGCATCTTGGCCTGCGTCGGCAGCGGGCCCTTGGGCATCGCCGCGGGGCCGACCTTGGTGCCCAGTGCGGCGAGCCGCGACTCCAGCGAGTCCATCTGCTTGGCCGTGATGTTCGCAGGCAGCTTGGTCATGTGGCGTTCCAGCTTGGCCAGCGGGACCTCGCCATCACCGTTGCCGACCACGATGTCGTAGATCGGGATGTCGCCGACCAGGCGTGCGGTTCGCTTTTTCTCCTGAGCCAAAAGCGGTTTGACTCGTGACGACGACCCCTCGCCGACGAGGATCACGCCCGGCCGCCCGATCACCCGGTGTACGGCGTCCAAGTGGCCGGTGGCGGCCACGCCAGACGTGACTCTCCACTTGCCGCGCAGGTTCTCCAACGCCCACGCCGCCGCTCCGGCCTGGCCCTCGGCCTTTCGGTACACGGACTTCTGCGCGCGGCGGCCGAAGATGACAAATGCCACCAGGGCGCCTAGCACGACGCCCAGCGGGATCATCATCCACCCGGTGAACCCGCCGAAGAAGATCCCGAAGACCACCGAGGCCGCCACGATCAGCACGAACGCGCCGATCATGTACGGCAGCAGCCGCTTGTCCTCTTTGCGCTGCATCTGAAACGCCTGCCACAGCTGGCTGCGGCGCTGCTTGGACGCCGCCTTACGCGCCGCCTTTGCCTCGGCCTTCGCGGCCTTCACCTCGGCAGGATTACGGGATTTCGCCATTACGTCAGGATACGGCGGGCCGAGATGCGACGGCCTGGGCGTACAGCCTGCCAGCCCGATACGAGGACCGGACCAGGGGACCAGCCAGCACCCCGTCGAAACCAAGGCTCTTGGCGAACCCCTCGTGCTCGACGAACTCCTCGGGCTTGACCCAGCGCGCCACCGGGTGGTGACGCAGCGACGGCCGCAGGTACTGGGTGATCGTGACGATGTCACAGCCGGCGTCGTACAGATCCGTCAGTGCGGTGCGCACCTCTTCGGGCGTCTCACCCATCCCAAGGATTAGGTTGCTCTTGGTCACGAGTCCGAACTCGCGCGCGGCAGTGAGCACCGCGAGGCTGCGCTCGTAGCGAAATGCGGGACGGATCCGCTTGAAGATTCGTGGCACGGTTTCGACGTTGTGTGCCAACACTTCTGGCCGCGATTCGAAGACCTGCTCGAGCAGTGCCGGATCGCCGTTGAAGTCCGGTATCAGCAACTCGACGCCGGTGTTCGGGTTGAGCTTGCGGATGGCGCGCACGGTCTCGGCGTACAGCCACGCGCCCCCGTCGGGCAGGTCATCGCGCGCCACCCCTGTGACCGTCGAGTAGCGCAGCCCCATCGCTTGAACACTTTCGGCGACACGCCTCGGCTCGTCACGGTCGAGCTCCGCCGGCTTACCGGTGTCGATCTGGCAGAAGTCGCAGCGACGGGTGCACTGTTCGCCACCGATCAGGAACGTGGCCTCGCGGTCTTCCCAGCATTCGAAGATGTTCGGGCAGCCGGCTTCCTCGCAGACGGTGTGCAGGCCTTCGCGGCGGACCAGCGCCTTGAGTTCCTTGTACTCCGGGCCCATCTTCGCCCGGGTCTTGATCCACGGTGGCTTGCGCTCGATCGGCGTCTCGGCGTTACGGACCTCGAGACGCAGCAGCTTTCGACCTTCCGGCGCGACCGTCACGGTGTCAATGCTACTGACAGCCGGCCGTCGAGCGCGTCACACGCGGCGTCGGCCACCGGGGCGATCACGTCGGCCACCGAAACACGCCGCCCGAGTTCGGCGGTCAACGACGTGACCCCGGCATCCGAAATCCCGCACGGCACGATTGCGGAGAAAGCGCTCAGATCGCAGTCGCAGTTGAGTGCGAACCCGTGCAGCGTCGTCGCGCGGGATACCCGGATGCCGATGGCGCCCACCTTGCGTGCAGGGCGTCGGCCGTCGGACGGCACCCACACGCCGGAGCGACCATCGACGCGGCCGGCCTCGAGCCCCAGCCGAGCGCACACCTTGATCATCGCTTCCTCAAGGCGCCGAACAAAATTCACCACATCCAGCGGTTCGGCGAGCCCGATGATCGGATAGCCGACAAGCTGGCCCGGCCCGTGCCAGGTGATCTTGCCGCCGCGATCGGTGTCGACGACGGGAGTGTCATCGACGGGGCGCTCCTCGGGCAGCGTGCGACGGCCCGCCGTGTATACCGGCGGGTGCTCGAGCAGCAGCAGGGTGTCGGGGCCGCCGGCGACGCGGGTGTCGGCGAACTCACGCTGCAGCTGCCAAGCCGACTGGTAATCGACGGTGCCGAGCCTTCGCACCTCGATGGGCGAGGTGGCCGACCGGATGGATGCCGCCATAGGTAAAACGCTACCCGTCGCTGATCTTCGCCGTCGCGAAGGCCAGCGCCTCGCCGATTGTGTTGTGGTGGAAGGTAAAGCCGGCGCGCTCAAGCGCAGCCGGGATTGCGCGCTGTCCGCCGAGCAGACCCTCGTCGGCGAACTCGCCCAGCAGCGTGCGAAGCGCGAAGCCGGGGACCATCAACGGGGTCGGCCGGTTCACCGCACGGCCTAGCGCAGCGGTGAACTCGGCGTTCGTCACCGGCGCGGGCCCGGTCAAGTTGACCGGGCCGGACACCTCGTCGTGCGAAATGGCGAACAGCAGGGCACGGACTTCGTCCTCGATGCTGATCCACGGCATGTACTGACGGCCGTTGCCCAGCCGCGCGCCCAGGCCCAACGAGAACAATGGCTTGATGCGAGACAGAATCCCGCCGGCGGGTGCAAGCACCAGCCCGGTGCGCACCAGCACCACGCGGGCGCCGTCGTGCTGGGCGACGGAAGTCGCACCCTCCCAGTCCTCGCAGAGCTGGGCCATGAAACCTCCACCGGCAGGGGTGGTTTCGTCGACGGTCTGGCTGTTTGTGTTGCCGTAGTAGCCGACTGCGCTGGCATTGATCAGCGCGGGAACGCCTGCCTCGACGACCGCGGCGGACAGCACCTCGGTGGGGCCGATGCGGCTGTCGCGCAGGCTCTGTTTGAAGGCGCCCGACCACCGCTTCTCGCCGACGTTGATGCCGCACAGGTTCACCACCGCGTCGACCCCGTGCAACGTCGAAGCATCGAACTCGCCGGTGTCGGGATTCCAGAACACCTCGTCGGCATTGGACGGCGCACGTCGCACGATACGCAGCACGCGACGGTCTGTGGCCCGCAACGCGTACACCAACGCGGATCCGATCAGACCGGAAGAACCGGCAATCGCGACGACCGGGTTGGCCACCGTCTACAGTCCCAGATCGGCCTCGAACGCGCCTTCTTCGAGCCGTCGCTTGATGGTGGTCAGGAAGCGGCCTGCGTCGGCGCCGTCGATCAGCCGGTGGTCATAGGTCAGCGGCAGATAGCTGACCGACCTGATGCCGATCGACTCGTTGCCATTGTCGTCGACGATCACCCTGGGCCGCTTCACGATCGCGCCGGTGCCCAGCATCGCCGCCTGCGGCGGCACCAGGATCGGCGTGTCGAACAGCGCGCCCTGGCTGCCGATGTTGGTGATCGTGAACGTGCCGCCGGACAGCTCGTCGGGTTTCAGGTCGCCCGACCGTGCCCGCGCCGCGATGTCGGCGATCGCTCGCGCCAGACCGCCAAGCGACAAGTCGCCTGCGTTGTGGATCACCGGCGATAGCAGACCCTGTTCGGTGTCTACCGCGATGCCGAGGTGCTCGGCGTCGTAGTAGGTGATCTCCTTGGATTCCTCGTTGTAGCTGGCGTTGACGTTCGGATGGATCTTCAGCGCGTCGATCACCGCGCGGGCGATGAACGGCAGATACGTCAGGTTGACGCCCTCCCGTTCGGCGAAGGAGTTCTTGGCCTTGGCCCGCAGCGACACGATCTTGGTCATGTCGACCTCGTGGGTTTGCGTCAATTGCGCTGTTGCCTGCAGGGATTCGCGCGTCTTCTTTGCGGTGATCTGCCGGATCCGGCTGGCCTTCTGGGTGGTACCGCGCAGATGCGCCAGGGCGGGCGCGGGCGTCGGCACGGATGCAGCCGCGGGCGCCTTGGCCGGTGCTTGGGTGGCCGGCTCCGGTGCCGGGGGAGCCTTCTTGGCTTCCGCTGCAGCTAGCACGTCCTGCTTGCGGATCCGGCCGCCGACACCGGTGCCCTTCACCCGCGAGAGGTCAATGTCGTTCTCCGCGGCGAGCTTTCGCACCAACGGGGTCACATACGGACCGGCTTCGGCCGAGGTCGGCGAAGGTTCGGGTGCTTGCTTCGGCTCCGGCTTGGGCTCGGGCTTGGCCTCCTGCTTGGGTTCCGGCTTCGGCTCGGGCTTGGGCTCGGCCTTCGGTTCCGGTTTGGCTTCTTCCTTCGGAGCCTCTTGTTTGGGTTCGGGTTTCGGCTCGGGCTTGGGCTCGGCCGCCGCGCCCGCTTCACCGACCTTGGCCAGTTCGCCGCCGACGGGAACAGTGTCGTCCTCCTCGGCCGTGATCGACAGCAGCCTGCCGGCCACCGGCGACGGGATCTCGGTGTCGACCTTGTCGGTGGATACCTCGACCAGCGGCTCGTCCACCTCCACCTTGTCGCCCACCTTCTTCAGCCACCGGGTAACGGTCCCCTCGGTAACCGACTCACCCAGCTCGGGCATTTTCACCGACGTGGCCTCACCTGAACCGGAGGTCTGCGCGGCGGGCTCGGGTTCGGGCTCCGCGGCCGGTTCCTCCGAGGGTTTTTCTTCTTCAGCCGGCTCCTCTTCGGCGGCAGGGGGTTGGCCGTCGGATTCACCGGCATCACCGATCACGGCCAGCTCGCCGCCCACCTCAACGGTGTCGTCCTCTTGCGCGACGATCTTCTTCAACACACCGGCCGCGGGCGACGGAATCTCGGTGTCGACCTTGTCTGTGGAGACCTCAAGTAACGGCTCATCTTGTTCAACCGTGTCGCCCTCTTGCTTGAGCCAGCGGGTCACAGTGCCCTCGGTGACGCTCTCACCGAGTGCGGGCATCTGAACGGAGATGGCCATGTGGGTGGACTCCCTCGAACGATCAGTCGTGCCGGGTCAAATGTCGGTTCCCATCCTGTCATGTCGGGACCGACAGTTCGTCGCAGACCTGGGGTCTCGCGGCTCTGGCACTATCGAAGGAGGTAGAGCCGGAAGGAGTAGGGCCCAGGTGGGACTGTTCGACAGGTTCCGTGGTCCCCGTAGGACCGGAAACGACGGCCACGATCCGGCGGCCGATCTGCGTTATCTGCGCCAATGGATCACACAACGCACGGGTGTCGAGGCGTTCGTCGAACCGAAAACCACTGTCACCGACGTCACGGTTGTGCTGGTCGCCGCCGACGGCGAATGGACCCGGCGCAGGGCCGGCGGCGATGCCGGCGCACGGCGGCTGTCCGAGCGCCTCAACATCCCGGTCTACGACGTGCAGAAGGTCGGCTACCCGCAACGGATGCGCGACTACGACGCCCGCCGTCGCATCGAACGGCAACGCGCCGCCCGCAAGGAGCTCGAGGAGCGCTGATACGGTACCTGCGGTCCCACTAAATTGTGCGGGAGGTGTGCGATGGCAGCGCAGCGTTTCGTGGACACGGCTGACGGTGTCCGGATCGCGGTCTACGAAGAGGGCAACCCCGACGGGCCCACCTTGATGCTCGTTCACGGCTGGCCCGACTCACATGTGCTGTGGGACGGTGTGGTGCCGCTGCTGGCCGACCGATTCAGGATCGTGCGCTACGACAACCGCGGTGTCGGCAAATCCTCTGTGCCCAAAGCGGTTTCGGCGTACACTATGGACTGCTACGCCGATGACTTCGCCGCCGTGGTCGATGCCGTCGCGCCAGGCGAGGCCGTGCACGTGCTCGCTCACGACTGGGGATCGGCGGGCATGTGGGAGTACCTGTCCCGCCCTAATGCCCGTGACCGCATCGCCTCGTTCACCTCGGTGTCCGGCCCGAGCGGCGATCACATCAACCGCTACATCATGGAAAACCTCAAGCGGCCCTATCGCCCGCGACTGTTCCTGCGTGGGCTGAGCCAGCTGCTGCGCTTCTCGTACATGGGTTTGTTCTCGATACCGGTGCTGCCGCGTCTGCTGGTCCGTGCGGCGTTCGGCGCCGGGTTGATGGATCGCATGCTCAATGTGCGCGACGGCATCCCGGTCGAAAAGATCCATCATTCCGACACCTTCGCCGTCGACGCCGCCAACAGCATGAAGGTGTACGCGGCCAACTACCTGCGGACGACGACCAGCGCCCGCAAGGACCGCTACGTCGACGTGCCGGTGCAGGTCATCGTCAACACCAACGACCCGTATGTGCGGCCGTACATCTATGACGACACCCGCAAATGGGTGCCGCGGTTGTGGCGCCGCGATATCAAAGCCGGGCACTGGTCACCGATGTCGCACCCTCACGTGCTTGCCGCATCGGTCACCGAACTGGTCGACTTCGTCCAGGGCAAGCCGCCCACGCGATCGCTGTTGCGGGCGCAGGTCGGCCGTCCGCGCGAATACTTCGGCGACACACTGGTTTCCGTGACCGGTGCGGGCAGCGGCATCGGTCGCGAGACCGCGCTCGCGTTTGCGCGTGAGGGCGCGGAGGTGGTGATCAGCGACATCGACGAGGCCAGTGTCAAGGAGACCGCCGCGCAGGTCACCGCGCGCGGCGGGGTTGCGCACGCCTACCGGCTCGACGTCGCCGACGCCGACGCCGTCGAGCAATTCGCCGAGCAGATCAGTGCCGCCCACGGCATGCCCGACATCGTGGTCAACAATGCGGGCGTCGGCCACGCAGGGCTGTTCCTCGAGACCCCGCGCGAGGAATTCGACCGTGTACTCGCGATCAACTTTGGCGGAGTCGTCAACTGCTGCAGGTCATTTGGCCGCCGACTCGTCGACCGTGGCACCGGCGGGCACATCGTCAACATTTCGTCGATGGCCGCCTACTCACCGCAGCAGTCGATGAATGCGTACTCCACCAGCAAGGCCGCGGTATTCATGTTCGGTGACTGCCTGCGCGCCGAATTGGATCAGGCCGGGGTTGGGCTCACCACGGTGTGCCCCGGGGTGATCAACACAAACATCGTGCACACCACGAGATTCGACGTGCCTGCCGCAACGCAAGCCAAAGTGGAGGCGCGCCGGGTACAGCTCGAAAAGGCGTTCGCCGCACGCAGATACGGACCTGACAAGGTGGCCAAGGCGATCGTGTCGGCCGTCAAGAAGAACAAGCCGATACGGCCCGTGGCGCCGGAGGCCTATTTCGTCTACGGCGTCGCCCACCTGCTGCCGCAGGCGATGCGCAGTTCCGCGCGCGCCAGAGTGCTCTAGCCGTTCGAGGCGATGTCCTCGAGCACCGCGAACATGGTGCGGGTCGGCACGCCGGTGCCGCCCTTGCCGGTGTAGCCCCACGGACCGCTGGTGTTGTACGCCGGGCCGGCGATGTCGATATGCGCCCACTGCACTCCGTCGGCGACGAACTCGCGCAGGTAGGTGCCGGCGACCAGCATGCCTGCGTAGCGCGAGCCGCTGACGTTGGCCAGGTCCGCCACCGTCGACTTGAGGTCGTCCTTGAGCTCCTCGGGCAGCGGCATCGGCCAGCCGTTCTCGCCGGCCTCTTGCGAACGCTTCGCAACCCGGTCGCGGAACTCGTCACTGCCCATCACGCCGGGCGTGCGTGCGCCGAGCGCCACGGTCTGGGCACCGGTCAATGTCGAGGTTTCGATCAGGTAATCGGGGTTGTCCTCGCACGCCCGCACGATCGCGTCGGCCAGGATCAACCGGCCCTCGGCGTCGGTGTTGAGCACCTCGACCGTGATGCCGCCGTACTGGGTCAGCACGTCGCCGGGCCGCTGTGCGGTCGACGACGGCATGTTTTCGGCCATCGGCACGGTCGCGATCACGTCGATGGGCAACTGCTGCTTGGCCGCAAGCACGACGGTGGCGATCACAGCGGCCGCACCGCCCATGTCGGAGGTCATGTGGTGCATGTTGGCCGCCGGCTTGATAGAGATGCCGCCGGTGTCGAACGTGATGCCCTTGCCGACCAGCGCCACGGTCTTGCCACCGCGCTTCTTGCCGCGGTATGCCAGGCGCACCAGCCGAGGAGGCCGTGATGAGCCCTTGCCCACACCGATCACTCCGCCGTAACCGGCCTTGGCGAGCGCCTTGTCGTCGAGCACCTCGACCTCGAGCCCGGCCTCCTCGCCCAAAGCCTTTGCGCGCTTGGCGAATTCGGCTGGGAACAAGTGGCTGGGCGGTGTGTTGACGAGATCGCGGGCAGTGGCCACCGCGGTCGCGACCGCTGCCGCCCGTGCGGCCGCATCTTTCGTCCGTCCCTTGGTGTCGGCCGCGAGCACCGTGATCGACTGCAGGCCGCTGTCCTTGGGCGCGGTCTTCTCACTGCGGAAATCGGTGAACCGGTACGCGCCGAGAATCAGCCCTTCGACCGTCGCGCCGAGGTCGACCACCGATAACGTCGTCACCACCGACTCGGTCTTGTCCAAAGACCGCGCTGCGACGCCGGCCGCCCGCCGGATCTTGTCGGCGGGCCAGTCGTCGCGCGCTGCACCCAGCCCGACCGTCAACACGCTGGCCACCGGCAGCGACCCGATCACCAGGCGGTTGACCTGTCCTTCGCCCCCCGTCGCGCCGATCGCACGCAGCCCCGATTCGATCTCACCAATCGCGTCGCTGCCGAGGTGCGGCTCGCCGGCCAGCACGGATGGCGACTCGTCACCGTTGACGACGGGAACGATCAGCACCGCGTCGCTGGCGCTCTTCGGCAGCTTCGAGCTGACGGTGACACTGGGGGCTTGATAGCCGGAGATTGCGGGGCTCACGAGCGTCCACCCTAAGGTGTGAACCGTGAGCGAAGTACTGCATGGCCCCCTCGAGGATCGTCATCGTCAACTCGGCGCAAGTTTCGCCGAATTCTCGGGTTGGCTGATGCCCGTCAGCTATGCGGGCACCGTGAGCGAGCACACCGCAACTCGCAACACTGTGGGGCTTTTCGACGTGAGCCACCTCGGCAAGGCGCTCGTGCGAGGATCCGGCGCAGCCGAATACGTCAACTCCGCACTCACCAACGACCTCCGTCGTATCGGCCCGGGCAAGGCTCAATACACGTTGTGCTGCACCGATTCAGGCGGTGTCATTGACGACCTGATCGCCTACTACGTCGGCGATGACGAGATCTTCTTGGTGCCCAACGCCGCGAACACCCCCGCCGTCGTCGCGGCGCTGAAGGAGCGCGCACCCGCTGGCATCACGATCACCGACGAGCACTCTTCGTACGCCGTGCTCGCGGTGCAGGGACCAAAAGCCGCCGACGTGGTCGGCGGTTTAGACCTGCCGACCGACATGGACTACATGGGGTACGCCGACGCCGAATTCAGCGGCGTACCTGTGCGCGTGTGCCGCACCGGCTACACCGGCGAGCACGGATATGAACTCCTGCCGCCGTGGGATGAGGCCGGCGTGGTTTTCGATGCTCTCGTCGACGCGGTCGGCAGCGCGGGGGGCGAACTGGCAGGGTTGGGTGCCCGCGACACGCTGCGCACCGAAATGGGTTATCCCCTGCATGGTCACGAGCTCTCGCTCGACATCTCGCCGCTGCAGGCCCGCTGTGGCTGGGCGATCGGGTGGAAAAAGGACAAGTTCTGGGGCCGCGATGCGCTGCTGGCGGAGAAAGAATCCGGCCCGCGCCGTCTGTTGCGGGGGTTGAAGGCCACCGGCCGCGGCGTGTTGCGGCCCGATCTCACCGTGCTCGAAGGTGACACGCCAGTCGGGGTGACGACGTCGGGAACTTTTTCTCCGACTTTGAAAGTCGGTATCGCACTGGCGCTTCTGGACACCGATAAAGCCATCGCGGACGGGCAGACGGTTTCGGTCGATGTGCGAGGTCGCGGGCTCGAGTGTGAAGTGGTGCCCCCGCCGTTTATCGAGGCAAAAACCCGGTAGCTAGCGGATATACAATCGTTTCATGACTGACGGCCCCCTCGAGTTCACGGTTGAGCGCAACCCGAACGCGGCCAGCGACGAGGTACGGGCGTCGATTCTGTCTGATCCGCCGTTCGGTCAATTCCACACCGACCACATGGTGTCGATCGACTACGTCGCCGGTAAGGGTTGGCACAACGCGCGGGTGATCCCGTACGGCCCGATCGAACTCGACCCGTCGGCGATCGTTTTGCACTACGCGCAAGAGGTGTTCGAGGGGCTCAAGGCCTACCGCTGGGCCGACGGCTCGATCGTCTCGTTCCGGCCGGAAGCCAACGCCAGGCGACTGCGGACATCGGCACGGCGGTTGGCCATCCCCGAGCTGCCGGAAGAGACGTTCATCGAGTCGCTGCGCCAGCTGATCGCCGTCGAAGAGCGGTGGGTGCCGCCGGCAGGCGGCGAGGAGTCGCTCTACATGCGGCCCTTCATATTCGCCACGGAGCCGGGCCTCGGTGTACGCCCCGCGACCGAATACCGCTACCTGATTATCGCGTCTCCCGCGGGGGCGTATTTCAAGGGCGGCATCAAGCCGGTCAGCGTGTGGCTGTCGCATGAATATGTGCGGGCCTGCCCGGGCGGAACCGGTGCAGCGAAGTTCGGCGGCAACTACGCCGCGTCGCTGCTGGCACAGGCGCAGGCCGCCGACAACGACTGCGATCAGGTGGTGTGGCTCGACGCCACCGAGCGCCGCTACGTCGAGGAAATGGGTGGGATGAACCTGTTCTTCGTGTTCGGCAGCGGCGGCACCGCCAGGCTCGTCACACCGGAGCTTTCCGGGTCGATCCTGCCCGGTGTCACGCGAGATTCCTTGCTGCAGTTGGCAACCGACGCCGGATTCGCCGTCGAGGAACGCAAGATCGACGTCGACGAGTGGCAGAAGAAGGTGGCCGCGGGGGAGATCACCGAGGTGTTCGCCTGCGGCACGGCCGCCGTCATCACGCCGGTCGCCAAGGTCCGCCACGCTGACGGTGAGTTCACCATCGCCGACGGCGGACCCGGCGAGATCACGATGGCCTTGCGCGATACATTGACCGGAATCCAGCGAGGAACCTTCGCCGACACGCACGGGTGGATGGCCCGGCTCAGCTGATCGCGAGCCCGACGGCGGCCACCGTCGTTGTCACCTCGACCGCGGCGCCAAGCACGTCGCCCGTGATGCCGCCGAACCGGCGCACACAGTGCGCGACCAGCGCTGCGCCGCACGCCAGCCCGGCGACGACGGCGACGGGCCCCTGCCACAGACGGGTGTCGGCCGGCACCGCCAGCGCGGCCACTGCGGCGACCCATGCCAGCACGATCGCCGCGGGTTGTGTACCCGCCGCTCGCGCGCCCAACGTGCTGCCGGCAGCGGCAGGCACCGACCGCCGGCATGCAGCCACCGCGGCCACCCGGCCCGCGGTCACAGCGACGATCACAGCGACCGCGCTCAGCTGCGCGAATGCGAAGGCCTGCAGCAATATCGCGACGACGACGGCGGCCACCCCGAACGGGCCTGCCGAGCCGTCGCGCATCACCTCCAGCGCCCGCTCCGGCGGCCCGTAACAACCGAGCGCATCGGCGGTATCCGACAAACCGTCGACGTGCAGCCCTCGCGTCGCCACCAGCAGGACCGCGACCGCCAGCACGCCGGCCAACGGACTGCCGTGGCCGAACGCCCACGACGACGCCAAGAGCACCCCCGCGGCCAGTGCGCCGAGTGCGGCGCCAACGAGGGGCAGGGCGGTCATGACGCCCTGGCCGACGCCGGCTGAACTCCTTACCGGAAGGATGGATCCAAACGCGAACGCGCCTGTGACCGAACGGATCACGTGGTGACGCCGGCCTCGTCAAACGTCGCCATCGATGCCAGCGTCGCGATCGCGGCGCGCACGATGGGCAACGCGACGGCGGCGCCGGTGCCCTCGCCGAGCCGCATCCGCATGTCGACGAGCGGCTCGAGTTCGAGCTGCTGCAGCGCCACGGCATGGGCCGGCTCGGTGGAACGATGGCCCGCCTGCCACCACTTCCGCGCACCAGGTGCGAGCGCCTCGGCCACCAGCGCGGCCGCGGTCACGACCACGCCGTCGAGCAGCACCGGCGTGCGTCGTGCCGCGGCCTGCGCGCAGAAGCCAGCCATCGCCGCGAGATCGGCTCCGCCGCAAACCCTCAGCAGCTCAACTGGTTTCGCCGTCAGGCCGCGGGCACGGTAGAGCGCGTCGCGGACAGCGGCCGTCTTGCGCGCCCAAGCCGCGTCGTCGATCCCGGTTCCCCTGCCCACCAGGGCGACGGGTTCGGAATCGGTGAGCGCCGCGATCAAGGTGGTTGCCGCCGTTGTGTTTCCGATTCCCATATCGCCCGCGATCAAGAGGTCCGCGCCGGAATCGACCTCTTCGTCTGCGATTCGCCGACCCGCCTCGACCGCGTTGACCGCCTCGTCGGCGCTCAACGCGTCCTCGACGCCGATGTTGCCGCTGGCCCGCCGGACCTTGTGCGCACCGATCGACGGTGACAGCGGCTCGTCGACGTCGACGGCGATGTCGACGACCCGCACGCTGGCGCCGGCCGCCTCGGCCAGCACGTTGATGGCGGCGCCGCCTGCGTCGAAGTTGGCCACCATCTGTGCGGTGACCTCGGCCGGATACGCGGACACCCCGGCCCTGGTCACCCCGTGGTCACCGGCGAACACCACGACCCGGGCGCGCTCAAACTGTCGCGGGGGACAGACACCCTGACACGCCGATACCCAAACCGACAGGTCCTCGAGCCTGCCCAATGAGCCGGGCGGCTTCGTCAACCGGTTCTGCCGGTCCCGGGCCGCCGCAGCCACCTCGGCGTCGGGCGCCGAGATCGGCGCAAACTCGGTCACGACGCTTCCTTGACGGTCATTGGCTGTCCGGCGATCACCAGCACCACCCTGTCGCAGAGCGCGGCCAGCCGCTGATTGAGGCTGCCGAGCTCGTCGGCGAACCTGCGCCCCGATGCCGTCTGGGGCACCACCGTCAACCCCACCTCGGGGCTTACCAGGGCCAGTGGCGAACCGAAGGAGCTCACCGCGCCGACCAGGTCGTCCACGTCGTCGTCCACCGAGCCACCCGTCCAGGCTGCGCGGCGATCCATCACGGCGGTCAGCCAGCCACCGATATCGTCGACCAGCGTTGCGATTGCGGCGTTGGAGCGCAATTGCGTTGGCACATCGACGGTTTCAACGGTCGTCCAATGCGGTGGGCGCCGCGCCCGGTGTGTCTGGATTCGCGCCGCCCATTCGGTGTCATCGTCGGGTTTCGCGCCGGTGGCGAGGTAGCGCACCTCGCGCCCGTCGCGAGTCGATTCGGCGATAACCGTCTCCGCCCACTGCGATTTACCCGACCGGATACCACCGAGCACCAGCGTGCGCACCGGCGGTCAGACGACCTTGTCGCCGCGATTGACCTGCGGCCGCGGCGCGCGCATCCGGCGCAGCTGCGACGCGCGGCTGGCCGCGTAAAAGCCTAGTTTCCAACCGCTTTCGGTGTTGTCCGGGAACTTCTGGTCCACAAGCTTGTTCGCCTTGCGGCCCACGATGAAGCCGTCGATCACCATCACCAGCACAAGCACCAGCATCGCGGGGGAAAGCAACCGCTGCACCTGGACCGACGGCACCGCGAGCATGATGAAGATCAGGCCCAGCGCGGCCGGCATGAACAGGCCGAGCACGTTGCGCCGCGAATCCACCACGTCGCGGACGAGTCGGCGCACCGGACCCTTGTCACGCGGCAGCAGGTAGGCGTCCTCGCCGGCCATCATCTTTTCGCGGCGGTCGGCCATGTCGGCGCGGCGGGTCAACCGCTCCGCCTTGCGTTCCTCGCGCGAGAGCTTCGGGCCGCCCACTTCCTTGCGCCGGCGGCGCGCCTCGGCGGCAGTCATCGGGGCGGGCGCGACAGGACCACGCTTGCGGGCGGCCTGGCTACGTTTCGGGGTCGGCCTGCCCTTGGGGGCGGTGGTGCCGGTGGCGCTCTCCTGGCCAGCCGCAGTGCTGTCCTCGGACGCCGCCGAGCCCGTGTTGTCTTTCTTGCGGCCCAGCAGATTCACGCCTGTCAGGGTACTTTGCCGTGATGCGGGTACTGATCGCCCCCGACTGCTTCGGCGACAGCCTCACCGCCGTCCAGGCCGCCGAGGCGATCGCCGCCGGCTGGCGCCGCTCCCGCCCGGATGACGAACTGACGCTGGCGCCGCAGTCCGACGGTGGCCCAGGCTTTGTCGGTGTGCTGGCGGCCCGGCTGGGCGAGCTGCACACCCTGCGGGTCACGGGACCGCTGACCGCAGAGGTCTGCGCGCAATGGGTACTAGACCCGGCTCCGCCGGTCACCGCCTACATCGAATGCGCGCAGGCGTGCGGGCTGGCGTTACTCGGTGGGCCGCCGACCGTGCAGACCGCATTCGACGCGCACAGCAGGGGAGTCGGACAGCTGATCGCCGCCGCGGTGCAGGCCGGCGCAGGACGGATCGTGGTCGGGCTCGGCGGCAGCAGCTGCACCGACGGCGGCCGCGGCATGGTCGACGAACTCGCTGCGCACGCGAGGAGCACAACAGGCTCCGGCCTTGGCGCGGCCCGCGCGCTTCTAACCGGTGTCGAGCTGATCGCCGCCACCGACGTCGAGCACCCGCTGCTCGGGCCGATGGGCGCCGCAAGGGTGTTCGGCCCGCAGAAGGGAGCAGATCCGGACACCGTCGTCATCTTGGAGCGGCGTCTGCGGGACTGGGCCGCCGAGCTCGACGCGGCGGCGGGCCGCACAATCAGTGACGACGCCGGCGCAGGAGCTGCCGGCGGCATCGGGGCCGCACTGCTGGCGCTCGGCGGTCGCCGCGAATCCGGGGCGTCGATCATCGCGGAATACACGGGGTTGGCCGACGACGTGGCGGCCGCAGATCTCGTCATCACCGGTGAAGGCCGGTTCGACGACCAGTCCCTGCACGGCAAAGTGGTGAGCGCGATCGCCAAGGGGGCGCGGGCTCGGAACATCCCCGTGCTCGTACTCGCCGGTCAGGTCACGCTCGACGATGCGGCGCTGCGCACGGCGGGCATCGCCGCGGCGCACTCGATCGCCGCGCACGCCGGCTCCGTTCGGCTGGCTATCGACGATGCGGCAAACCAGCTGGTGGGGTTGGCCACTGTGACATCGTCGACCTGGGGATAAGTCGGGAATAGGCCGCAAACAAGGTACCGTTGATGAAGTGGACCGACGGTCTACCCACGAACATGCCACAGGGGAGAAGTAATGACTGTTTCCGACCAGACGGCCCCGCCTTCCGGGGAAGCTACCGCCACCCACGGCGTGACCCTCACCGACGCCGCGGCCGCCAAGGCGAAGGCACTGCTGGACCAGGAGGGTCGCGACGACCTCGCGCTGCGCATCGCCGTCCAGCCGGGCGGATGCGCCGGCCTGCGCTACAACCTCTTCTTCGATGACCGTGCGCTCGACGGCGATCTCTGCGCGGAGTTCGGCGGCGTGGCGCTGACCGTCGACCGGATGAGCGCCCCCTACGTGCAGGGCGCCACGATCGACTTCGTCGACACCATCGAAAAGCAGGGCTTCACCATCGACAACCCCAACGCGACGGGATCGTGCGCCTGCGGCGACTCCTTCAACTGAGTCATCGCCGGGCCGGGTGGCTCCGGCGTCAGTACTGACCGGCCGTTCTCGGCAGATACGAGCAGACCAGCACCTCGTTGTCCTGCGCGAGTAGCTGCGCGACGGCCTGTTGTTCGCCGTCGCCCGACTGACCGCGGGATCCGGGTGCCGGGGCGACCCGCATCGTGAAAAGCACCTGCGCCTGATTGGGCGACCACTGCACCATCTTGTCGATCGAGGTCACCTCGGCCCGGCTGTATTGCTTGCGGAAGGCGTCGCTGCTCAGGCTGGCCAGCGCCAGGTCGGATCGGCGCTCCTTGACCGCGTCGAACAGCCCGCAGAGGGTGTGACGCGCCACGGTTTCGTCGTCACCCTTCGACAGGGCGTCCAAATACTCCTGAATTGCCGCTTTGGCTGACGCATCTGTGAGCACGGTGTGGCCGCCGGATCTGTCGCTGCCGACCGCGAACACAATGGCGGTCACCACAGCGACGACGATAACCACGACCAATGCCACACCGGCGATGAGTTTGGTGCGCCGCTGTTTCGGATATTGCACCGGCGGCGGCAGCATGCCCGGATATGGCGACGGAACATTGGCCGGATACGGCTGCGAGGCATCGTGCGGCGGAAAGGGCTGCTGGGGAAATGATTCGGGGTACATTTGCGGGCCGACCGGTCCGGCGCCGTATTCGGGCGGGTACGGACCTGCCATGTATTTGCTCCCCCGAGGTGTCTGGATGAAATCGCTTGTCTACAGTGGCCGGGCGGGCACTTGTACGCAGGTTAGCGCACGGCCGGGGCAGTGCCCCTGGCAAGAACGTTAGTCTGGATAAGGTTATCTAGGCGACTTAATAAACGAAGGGTGTGACTGTTCGTGACCATTGCGGTGACCGGATCCATTGCGACCGACCATCTCATGCGTTTTCCCGGTCGGTTCTCCGAGCAGCTGCTCGCCGATCACCTGCAAAAGGTGTCGCTGAGCTTCCTCGTCGATGATCTTGTGGTGCATCGCGGTGGCGTCGCCGGCAACATGGCGTTCGCGATCGGCGTGCTCGGCGGCGACGTCGCACTTGTCGGCGCCGCCGGCAGGGACTTCGATGACTACCGGCAGTGGCTGACGTCGCACGGCGTGGACTGCGACAGCGTCCTCATCTCCGACTCGGCGTACACGGCGCGATTCGTCTGCACGACCGATGAAGCCATGGCCCAGATCGCCTCGTTCTACCCCGGCGCGATGTCGGAGGCTCGCAACATCAAGCTTGCTGACGTCGTATCACGAACGGGCACAACAGATTTGGTGATTGTCGGAGCCAACGACCCCGACGCGATGTTCCTGCACACCGAGGAGTGCCGCAAGCTGGGCCTGGCCTTCGCCGCCGACCCTAGCCAGCAGCTGGCCCGGTTGTCCGGCGAGGAGATTCGCAAGCTGATCGACGGCGCGAGCTACCTGTTCACCAACGACTACGAATGGGATCTGCTGCTGCAGAAGTCCGGCTGGTCCGAGGCCGAGGTGATGGGCCAGATCCAGATGCGCATTACGACGTTGGGGGAGAAGGGCGTCGATATCGTCGGCCGCGACGGCACCTTCGTCCATGTCGATGTGGTGCCTGAAACCCACAAGGACGATCCGACCGGCATTGGCGACGCGTTCCGAGCGGGCTTTTTGACCGGCCGCAGCGCAGGGTTGAGCCTCGAGCGGTCCGCACAACTCGCGTCGATGGTCGCCACGCTGGTGCTTGAGGCGCCAGGTCCGCAGGAGTGGACCTGGGACAGGGATGCCGCGGTGAAGCGACTGGGTGACGCGTACGGCGCAGAGGCGGCCGCAGAGATCGCGTCAGCGCTGGCCTAGAGCTGGACCGGGTAGGTCGGCTCGCTGATCTGTGGGGTCACGCTGTGCTCGACGAAGATCGCGTGCCACAGCATGAAAATCAGCACCGTCCACAGTCGGCGGCTGTGATCGCTTGTGCCGCTGCGGTGTTCGTCGAGCATGGCGCGCACCGCGGCAAGATCCACGAAGTCGCCGGCCTGTGAAGCCGCGATCGTCGCATAGGCCCAGTCCATCAGTTCACCCGCCCGCAGCCAGTGCCGGATCGGCACCGGGAAGCCCAGCTTCGGCCGGTTGAGCACGTGCGCGGGAACGATCGGTTCCAGCGCCTTGCGCAGCGCGAATTTGGTCGTGGCCCTGGTGATCTTCTGGTCGGCAGGCAGCCGTGACGCCACCGCGAAGACTTCGGGGTCCAGGAACGGCACCCGCAGTTCGAGCGAATTGGCCATCGTCATCTTGTCGGCCTTGACCAAGATGTCGCCGCGCAGCCAGGTGAACAGGTCGATGTGCTGCATGCGCGCCACTGGGTCCCAACCGTCGGAGGTGGCGTACACCGGCGCGGTGATGTCGGTGTGCGTCCACTCCTCGCGGAAGCCCGGTAGCACCGCCCGCAGTTGGGCGTCGGAAAAGCTGCGCGCATTGCCGTAGTAACGCTCCTCGAGGGTCAACGACCCCCGGTGCAGCAGGCTCTTGCCTCGCATGCCCTCCGGCAGCGGTTTGGACGCCTTGCCCAACGAGCGTCGAACCGGCCGGGGAAGATAGTCGAAAGGCTTGAGCGACAACGGTTCCCGGTAGATGGTGTAGCCGCCGAACAATTCGTCGGCGCCCTCGCCGCTCAACACCACCTTGACGTGCTTGCGGGCCTCACGGGCGATGAAGAACAACGGCACGAGCGCCGGGTCGGCGACGGGTTCGTCTAGATACCAGACGATTTCGGGTAGGGCCGCGACGAACTCGGCCTGATTGACCACCTTCGTCACATGCCGCGCGCCGATCGCCTCGGCCGACGCGACCGCGACGTCGACCTCGGAGAAGCCCTCCCGTTCGAAACCGGTGGTGAAGGTGATCAGTCGCGGGTTGTGGCGCATCGCCAGGGCGGCGATCGCGGTGGAGTCGATGCCTCCGGACAGGAAGGCTCCGACCGTGACGTCGGCGCGCATGTGCTTGGCGACCGAATCCTCGAGCACCGCGGTGATCTCGTCGTAGCGGCTCTGCTCACTGCCATTCACGAACGGCTTCGCGGTGAACCGCGGCGTGAAGTAGCGCGTCACCGCCGGTGGCTTTCCCGGCCGCACGCGCGCGTAGCTGCCCGACTCGAGCCGGCGAATGCCGCGGTGCAACGTCTCCGGCTCGGGCACGTATTGCAGGACCGTGTAGTGCTGCACGGCGCGATCGTCGATGCCTAGATCGATGCCGAGGGTGTCGGCCAGGTCCAGCAGGCACTTTTTCTCGCTGCCGACCGCCGTCCCACCCGATCCGGTCGCCATGAACAGCGGTTTGATGCCGAACGGGTCGCGGGCGCAGAACAACTCACTCTTGACGGTGTCCCACAACGCGAACGCGAACATGCCGCGCAGCCGGGTCAGCGCGTCGGCGCCCCAGTGGTGGTAGGCGGCGATTATCGCCTCGCCGTCGCCGTCGGTACCGAACACGGCACCGTGATCCGCCGAAAGCTCCTGGCGCAGTTCGAGGTAGTTGTAGATCTCGCCGTTGAACACCAGCACGTAGCGGTCGGGCGACTCGGGCGGCCCCCAACGCAGAGGCTGATGGCTGTGCGCGATATCGATGATGGAGAGCCGGTTGAAGCCCAGTACGACACGGTCGTCCGACCAGGTGCCCGGCTCGTCGGGGCCGCGGTGGCGCATGAGGTGCGAGGCCCCCGAAACCGCGTCGACGAGCGACGAGGCGACGTCAGCGGACGGGTCGGTAAGCAGGGCCAGCAGTCCGCACACCGCGCCAGTATGCCTAATCGAAGAGGTGTGTCGAGAGCGGCACCGGGCGGTGGTCTACGCTGCGTAGTATTCGCCTAGCGTTACCGACTTCTAGGAGGCTCCAACGTGACACCGCGCGGGCTTCGGGTGTTGGCGTTGTCAGTCATCCTGGGTGGCACGGCAGTGCTGCTCAGCGGGTGTAGCTGGTCCGAGGTGATCGGCCTTGGCTGGCCCGAAGGCATCACGCCCGAAGCGCATCTCAACCGGGAGCTGTGGATCGGTTCGCTGATCGCCGCGCTAGTGGTCGGCGTGATCGTGTGGGGCCTGATCTTCTGGAGTTCGGCGTTTCACCGGCACAAGAAGGGCGACACCGAGCTGCCGCGGCAGTTCGGCTACAACATGCCGCTGGAGCTCGTGCTCACCGTCACGCCGTTCCTCATCATCTCGGTGCTCTTCTACTTCACCGTGGTGGTGCAGGAGAAGATGCTGCACAAGGACCCCAATCCCGAGGTCGTCATCGATGTGACCGCCTTCCAGTGGAACTGGAAGTTCGGCTACCAGAAGGTCAACTTCGGCGACGGCACATTGACCTACGACGGCGCGGACAACGAGCGCAAAGCGGCCATGGAGTCCAAGCCCGAGGGTGTCGACAAGCATGGCGAGGAGCTGGTCGGCGCGGTGCGCGGGCTCAACCCCGAGGACCGCCGCTACCTGAACTTCGACAAGGTCGAGACACTGGGCAGCTCCACCGAGATCCCGGTACTGGTCCTGCCCGCGGGCAAGCGCATCGAGTTCCAGATCGCCTCCGCCGACGTCATCCACGCGTTCTGGGTGCCGGAGTTCCTGTTCAAGCGCGACGTGATGCCCGATCCCGAGGCCAACCACTCCGACAACATCTTCCAGATCAGCGAGATCAACAAGACCGGCGCGTTCGTCGGCCGCTGCGCGGAGATGTGCGGCACGTATCACTCGATGATGAACTTCGAGGTTCGGGTGGTGGAGCCCAACGACTTCAAGGCCTATCTGCAGCAGCGCAACGCGGGCAAGACCAATGCCGAGGCGCTGCAGGCCATCAACCAGCCGCCGACGGCGATCACGACCCATCCGTTCGACACCCGCCGCGGCGAGGGATCGAACCTTCAGGCGACCAAATAGGAAACGCGCATGCACATCGAAGCCCGGCTGTTCGAGTTCCTGACCGCGTTCTTCGTGCTGTCGGCGGTCGTCTACGCCGTGCTGACCGCGATGTTCCAGTACGGCGGCGTGGAGTGGGTCGGGGTCACCGCGCTGGTGCTGACATCCGGTCTGACGCTGATCACCGGCACCTTCTTCCGGTTCGTGGCCCGTCGCCTCGACACTCGCCCCGAGGACTACGAAGATGCCGAGATCAGCGATGGCGCCGGTGAGCTGGGGTTCTACAGCCCGCACAGCTGGTGGCCGTTGTTCATCGCGCTGTCCGCTTCGGTCACCGCGGTCGGTGTGGCCCTGTGGCTTCCATGGCTGATCGCCGCCGGGGTGTGCTTCGTCCTGTCGACGGCCGCCGGCCTGGTATTCGAGTACTACACCGGGCCCGAGAAACACTAGGTCACAATCGGGACAACAGTTCGCCCGCAAACCGCGGTGTGAGAGTCGCTCACTCGCTCGCTTTGGGTAGTGTGGCCGAGGCGCGGTCGAGCCGCTTATGGCCCAACATGCCGGCGCCAGTGAAGTAGTGGAGAAGGATAGGCGTAAATGAGCGGGCCGAATCCCCCAGGGCCGGATTCTGAGGACCAGCCGGCGGCACCTGAGACCGGCGAGACCGAAATCCACTCGCAGGCGTACTCCGCGCCCGAGTCCGAACAATTCAGCAGCGGTCCGTACGTGCCCGCCGACGCCGGGCTCTACGACTACGACAGCTACGACCCGGCGACCGAGCTGGTCGACCAGGAGACGCCGCCGCGCTGGCCATGGGTCGTGGGGGTGGCAGCAATCATCGCCGCCGTCGCACTTGTGGTGTCCGTGTCGGTGTTGGTCACCCGCTCCGACACCAACAACCTCGCTACCCCGGGCACTTCGACGACCACTGCGCCGCCGGTGCAGGACGAGATCACCACGACCACTCCGCCACCGCAGCCCCCGCCTCCACCGCCGACATCGGAGCCTCCACCGCCACCACCGGAGACTGTGACGGTCACGCAGGAGCCGCCTCCGCCACCGCCCGCGCCCGCACCGTCCACGGAGGCGCCACCGCCGCCGGCGCCCGAGACCACGACGCCTCCGCCACCGCCCACGACGACCCGGTCGGGACCGCGACAGGTCACCTATTCGGTCACCGGCACCAAGGCGCCCGGAGACATCATCACCGTCACCTACATCGACGCGTCGGGTCGCAGCCGCACGCAGCGCAACGTCTACATCCCGTGGTCGCTCACGGTGACACCGATCTCGCAATCGGAGGTCGGCTCGGTGCAGGCGTCCAGCCTGTTTCTCGTAAGCAGGCTCAACTGCTCGATCACGACCAGCGATGGGACAGTGCTGTCGTCGAACACCAACAACGCCGCGCAGACCAGCTGCTGATGCCGTACAACACAGACACTGCGGGCTCGCGGTTCGGCGCGGGTTTGGACACCGGCGAACTCGACCGCATTGACCGCATATTGCTTGCCGCGTGTGCGGCGATCTGGCTCGCCGCATTGGGCGCCGGGGTGGCCGCCACGGTCGCCCTTGTCGACTTGGGCAGCGGGCATGCGCAGTCGTCGTCCGACTCCGAGACGCCCTGGCTGCTCTACACGGTCATCGGCATCTCGGCGGCCGTCATCATCGGCGCGGTGCCGCTGCTGTTGCGGGCACGCCGCGCCTCGCTCGAGGATTCGCCTCCGCCGCCTCGCGCCCCGTTGCGCAACGTCGGGGGCCAGCCGCCACCACCGGTTCGTGGCATCGACGCTCCCACGGAGAAACTGCGGGTTCTCGGCACCGCCGACCCCGTCGGCGCGCGGGCCGGCTACCCGTCACCGCGAGAGGCCATCAGGGCCACGCCGTCTCCGTTGATGACGGCCGTCGACCAGCTCTGGCTGCGCTGCGCGGTGGTTATCGCCTGCGCCATGGGAGTTGCGACAGTCGCCATCGCTGTCGCGACGTATCTGATGGCCGTCGACAGCAACACCGCATCGTGGGTGTTCTACAGCCTGGCGGCGATTGTCACGCTGGCGATGCCCGCGGTCCCATGGTATTTCCTGCGCCAGTTGCGCGAACTCGTGGAGACGCCGGCCGTCTAACCGGCCGACCCCGGCGGCATCGAGATGAAGGCGTCATTGGTCGTCGGCCGGCTGAGCGACGCGTATTGAGGCATCGGTCGGTGGCGGTCCGGTAGAGCCAGGTACGAAGCGACGAACGTCCCTCGAACTTTCCCACGCCCTGCCTGAAGCTCACGGCCGTGCTGTTGCACGCGCCTTTGGGCGCGAGTGGGCCAAGTCATTTCTGACCGGCCGCAACCTGGCACCTGCGGAAGTTGTTGTCGCCGACGTTGTTTCCGCAGGCGGATTCGCCGAAGCGGCAGTCGTCGACGCTCTCGACGAGTCGGCCGTGGACGGGCATTTGCGGTCCGTCATCGATCGGGTCCAAATCGAGGGGAATCATGACTGTCACCACACTCCACGCGCGCACTGGCATCCCGTTCGTGGGAGGCTATGGTCCCGCGAACGCAGCCAAGGAGGCACTCACCCGGGATCAGTCGGATATGGCGAGCGGGATGACGGGATCCACCGTCAACCTCACCATGGGCAGCCTCGACGACTAGTGGTGTCCGTTAACCTCGTCGTTCGACGAGCCGTTGCTCTCCTGGTGTTCGCGTAATGCGGTGAGCGCCTTGCGTTCCGAGGCATGCGCGGCTTCTGTCAGCGCCTCGTGTTCGGAGACGGGGTCGGCGGTGAGGAAGCTGCCGCTGCCGGGTGCGCCGGCCGAGCCGAGCTTGTTCATCCGCTTGGGCACCGCAGCGCCCTGGTATTCCAGCGGGATGGGGTGGCCGTGCTCGTCGACGGGGCCCAGCGGCTGGTGTAGTTCGATGTAGGCGCCGTGGGGGAGGCGTTTGATGATGCCGGTCTCGATGCCGTGTTCGAGCACGGCGCGGTCGCTGCGCTGCAGTCCGACGGCCCACCGGTAGGCGATGTAGTAGACGATCGCCGGTAGCACCACCATGCCGATGCGCGCGATCCACGTTGTGGCGTTCAGCGAGATGTGGAACTTCCACGCGATGATGTCGTTCATCGCGGCCAGCGTCAGCACCATGTAGAAGGCGATCGCCATCGCGCCAATTGCGGTGCGCACCGGCACATCTCGCGGCCGCTGCAACAGGTTGTGGTGCGCCTTGTCGCCGGTGACCTTCTGCTCGATGAACGGATAGGCGATCAGCAACGTGAAGACCAGGCCCATGCCAACGGCGACCCACACCACGGCGGGGATGGTGTGGCCGAACGGGTAGAACTCCCATGCCGGCCAGATACGGGCAAGGCCCTCGGTCCACATCATGTAAAAGTCAGGCTGGCTGCCCGCCGAGACTTGCGACGGCTTGTACGGGCCCAATTGCCAAATCGGGTTGATCTGCAGCAGCCCGCCCATCAGCCCGAGGATGCCGGTGGTCACTGCGAAGAAGGCGCCGGACTTGACGGCGAACACCGGCATGACCCGCACGCCGACGACATTCTTCTCTGTGCGACCAGGACCGGGGAACTGGGTGTGCTTCTGGAACCACACCAGAGCAAGGTGAATCCCGATCAGTGCCAGGATGATTCCCGGGATCAGCAAGATGTGCAGCGAGTACATGCGCGGCAGCATGTAGCCGTCCTGAGAACATTGGTAGCCGACCCCGCCGCACGGGAAGTCGCCGCCGAACAATGCCCAGTGCAGCCACGTGCCGATCACCGGCATGCCCATCGTGATCGAGGACAACGCGGCGCGCAGGCCGATGCCGGACAGCAGGTCGTCGGGTAGTGAGTAGCCGAAGTAGCCCTCGAACATCGACAAGATCAGCAGCAGCGAGCCGATCACCCAGTTGGCTTCGCGGGGACGGCGGAAGGCGCCTGTGAAGAAGATGCGCGCCAGGTGCACCATGATCGCTGCGGAGAACATCAGTGCCGCCCAGTGGTGGACCTGGCGGACGAACAGCCCGCCGCGCACCTCGAAGCTGATGTCCAGTGTGGACGCGAAGGCCTTGGACATCTCGACACCGCGCAACGGCTGATACACGCCGTTGTAGGTGACCTCGGCCATCGACGGGTCGAAGAACAACGTCAGGTACACGCCGGTGAGCAGCAGGACGATGAACGAATACAACGCGATCTCGCCAAGCAGGAACGACCAGTGGGTCGGAAACACCTTGTTCAGCTGCCTGCGCACCGCCGCTGACGGGTGATACCGCGAATCGATCGCATCACCTTGTGCCGCTGCGATTTCAGCCAGATTCGGTTTTGGCAGTGTCGGACTCATGATCGCCGCTCCCAGAATGCCGGTCCGACGGGTTCGATGAAGTCACCGTTGGCGACCAGGTACCCGTCTTGATCAATGGTGATGGGCAGCTGCGCCAAGGCGCGCGCAGCAGGACCGAATATAGGTTTCGCGAAGTGCAAGGCATCGAACTGTGACTGGTGGCAGGGGCAGAGGATGCGATAGCTCTGTTGCTCGTAAAGCGAAGAGGGGCAACCCAAATGCGAGCACACCTTGGTGAACGCGAACAGCTCGCCGAAGTTGAAGCTCTCCTGGCCCTTGCGCTTGACCACCTTGCCCATGTCCGTCGGCCTGATGCGGATCAACATCACCGGGTTGCGCACACCCATCGCGATCTCGCTGAGCCGCTCGTGGGATTCGACGGTCGTGCCATCGCCGTCGGATTCGCGCCACGGGAAGACCGTCTCCATGCCGCCTGCGTCGATGTCCTCCGGGCGCATCTTGACGAACGGCGACTCGCCGGGCAGTCCGGTGGCGCGGGCCATGTAGATAGTCTCGCCCTTGAATCGTGGGGTCCAGCCCGACGTCCACAGCACGGCCTTTTTGCCCTCGGCCGTCGAAACGACCGGCTTCCACGGGTTCTTGATCAGCCCACCGACGAATGCGATGAGCGTGCCGAGGCCGAATGCACCGAGACCGATACCCAGTGACAGGCCAATCAGCTTGCGCCGCTTCAGGGTTGAACCCTCCAGCGCATCGGTGAGGTTGGCGGCGACGGTTTTCCGGTGAACCTCGGGGGAGCTGCCGTCATGGCGCTCCTGGATCGAGATCTCCTCGGGGATGAACTTCTTCTGGAACAGCACCGCGCCGATGCCGATCGCCAGAATCGACAGTCCGAATGTCAATCCGTACAGCGGCGTGGCCAGGTCGTACCAGAAGTGTCCCTCAGTCTCGCCGCCCTTGTACTCCCACGGCCAGAACAAGAAGATCACCAGCAGCGCCAGTCCCGAAAGACCGCCAAGCATAAGCCAATACGCCACCGCGCGTTCTGCCCGCTTCTCGGCCTTGGTGCCGGGAACCGGCCAGCGGTCCTCTTTGAAGACGGTCTCGACGCCGTCGATCCTGCCGCCAAGCTCGACAAGCTCCTCGCGGGACATCGAGGCGAGCTGCTCGTCGGTTGGAGTGTCCTTCACTTCGTCACTCATGCTCGGACTCCGATCCACAACGCCGCGCCGATGACGGCGACGATGCCGATAATCCACATCGCCATGCCCTCAGATGACGGCCCGAAGCCGCCAAGGCCGTAGCCGCCGGGGTCGGGCGCCTGTGTCGCCATCCGGACGTAAGCCACGAGGTCCTTCTTCTCCTCAGGCGAGAGCTGCCGGTCGGAGAACTTCGGCATGTTCTGTGGGCCGGTCAGCATCGCGGTGTAGATCTGGGCGGGCTCGGCTTCCGAGAGGTCGGGCGCGAACTTGCCTGACGACAGGGCGCCACCCTTGCCGGTGAAGTTGTGACACGACGAGCAGTTCAACCGGAACAGGTCACCGCCGCGGGCCACATTGCTGCCCATCAGCCCCTGCTGCTCGATGTGGCCGTTGGCATCGCGGGGAACTGTCGGGCCGCCACCGTTGGCCTGCACATACGCGCCGAGCGCGTCGATTTGCGACTCGTCGAAGATCGGGTCCTTGCGCGGAGCCTGAGCCTCGCCGCGCATCGCCGGCATCCGCCCGGTCGACACCTGGAAGTAGACCGCGGCCTCGCCCACGCCGATCAGGCTGGGCCCGCGGTCCGGCACGCCCTGCAGGTTCGCGCCGTGGCAGGTCACGCACGACGTCTCGAACAGCTGCTTGCCGGTGCGCAGCAGCGCCGAGGCCGACTCGTCGGCGACCGCCACTTGCGGCGACGGTGTCAGGGTGGCCGCCAGGCCACCGGCGACTGCCAGTCCGATCAGCAGCAGCAAAGCTGCCGACAGGCGCCGGCGCAGCCGACGGCGAGACTTGTCGGTCATCGAACCCCTTCTCATCGAACGAAGTAGATCGTGGCGAACAAGGCAATCCACACGATGTCGACGAAGTGCCAGTAATACGAGACGACGATCGCCGCGGTGGCCTGCGCCGGGGTGAACTTGCTCATCGTGGTGCGGGCGAGCAGGAAGATGAACGCGATCAGACCGCCGATGACGTGCAGGCCGTGGAAGCCGGTGGCGAGGTAGAACACTGAGCCGTACGCGCTGCCCGGGATGGTCGTGCCGTGCTGGACCAGGTGGATGTACTCGTAGCCCTGGCCGCCGACGAAGAACGCGCCCATCAGGAACGTGACGAAGTACCACCGTCGCAGCCCGAACACGTCACCGCGCTCGGCGGCGAACACGCCCATCTGGCAGGTGAACGACGACGCGATCAGCACCAGCGTCACCGGCACTGCCTGTACCAGGTTCAGCTCAGTCGGATGGGGCGGCCAATCACCAGCAGCCTGGGCGCGCGCGGTGAAGTACATCGCGAACAATCCAGCAAAGAACATCAGCTCGCTGGAAAGCCAAACGATCGTGCCAACACTGACCATGTTGGGTCGGTTCAGCGAATGTACTCGCGACGTGATTGCGGTTCCCGAGGTCCCTACAGCGCTCGTCACCCCGCAAGTATGACGCTTTGTAGTTGTCGAACTCCACCCGGGTCAGGCAATTCGACATAATCAGCGGGTGACTTCTTCCGACGCTCCGACGTGGCCGCAAGTCCTCGGCCGCCTGACCACAGGTCAGGCACTGGCGCACGGCCAAGCGGCCTGGGCGATGGACCAGATCATGACCGGCACCGCGACGCCCGCCCAGATCGCGGGCTTCGGCGTGTCGATGAAGATGAAGCGGCCAACGTCCGGCGAGGTCACCGAGCTGGCCGACACGATGCTCAAGCATGCGCGCCGGGTGCCCACTGATCAGATCGGCAACGACACCGTCGACGTCGTCGGAACCGGCGGCGACGGCGCCAACACCGTGAACCTGTCCACCATGGCCGCGATCGTGGTGGCCGCCGCGGGTGTGCCGGTGATCAAGCACGGCAACCGCGCCGCGTCGTCGCTGTCGGGTGGCGCCGATACGCTCGAAGCGCTCGGCGTGCGCATCGACCTGGGACCCGACGACGTCGCCCGCAGTGTCGCCGAAGTCGGCATCGGCTTCGCGTTCGCCCCGCAGTTCCACCCGTCATACCGGCACGCCTCCGTTGTGCGCAGGGAGATCGGCGTGCCGACGGTGTTCAATCTGCTTGGGCCACTGACGAATCCGGCCGCACCGCGTGCCGGCCTGATCGGCTGTGCATGGGCTGAGCTGGCCGAGGTGATGGCGGGGGTGTTCGCGACCCGCCGCTCCAGCGTGCTCGTCGTGCACGGAGACGACGGCCTCGACGAGCTGACGACCACCACGACGAGCACGATCTGGCGGGTGCAAGCGGGCACCGTGGAACGGCTGACCTTCGACCCCGCGGCGTTCGGCTTCAAACGCGCCGAGATCTCGGAGCTGGTGGGTGGCGACGCGGAATCCAATGCCGCAGAGGTGCGTTCGGTGCTCGGCGGCTCCAAGGGTGCCGTGCGCGACGCGGTCGTGCTCAACGCGGCCGGCGCGTTGGTAGCCCACGCCGGGCTAGCCAGCGACGCCAAATGGGTGCCGGCCTGGGAGTCGGGTCTGGCCAGGGCCGCCGAGGCGATCGACACCGGGGCGGCCGAACAACTGCTCGCGCGTTGGGTGCGGTTCACGCAAAAGGCCTGAGAGGTCTGTCCTCTTGATTTGCTCGGCGGCCAGCCGCGCGGACCGCGCCGACGCGGCCCACGCCGCCCAACGTCCCGCCGATCCCACCGGCGAGGCGTAACCGGGTTCCGCCCGCACGATGCGCACGCCGGGGTGGGCGAGCCAGCGCGCGATCAGCGCGGTCTCCTCGACGAGCGCACCGCCGAGTGGCGCGTCCGTAGGCAGAATCGCCTGTGCGCCAGCGCAAATCGCGTCGATGACAGGCATCGGTGGAACGCCACGATGGGCGGTGCCCGCCGCCGCCAGCTGGCCGTGCCGGATCACCGCGAGGTGCCACCCGCCGCTGCCGTCCGAGCGCGCGGCCACCATTTCGGTGACGGCGCTCAGCGCTCGTAGCCGTTGACCGCGCCACAGCACGTCGATCGCCGCGGCGGCGTGATCTCGCAATCGGGCGGCGGTCTCGTAGCGGTTGCGGTCGGCGAGGTCGGTGACCTGCGCCAGCACCCCGGTCAGCGGACGGCCGTCGCGGCCGTCGATCAGCTCGACGGCGTGGTGCGGGGTGGTGGCGTAGTCGGCGGCGGTGATGTTCTGCCCCGCGGGACATGGTGACAGTTCACGTTCGGGGCAGGTGTGCAGTGTCGATCGGCCCAGTCGCTTGGTGCACGTTCGCACTCCGGTGAACCGGGCCAGCAGCGCGGCGGTTTCAGCGGCGTCGGCGCGGGATCGGAACGGACCGACGGCCGTTTCGTGTTTGGGTGCGCGCACGATCGAGAACCGCGGGAACGCTTCGTCGGTCAGCACGACCCACCACCATCGGTGTGGAAACTTCGAGCGACGGTTGTATGGCGGCGCATGCGCGGCGAGCAGCCGGAGCTCGCGCACGCCCGCCTCGAGGTCGTGTGCGCATTCGACGTGGTCGACGGCGGTGGCCAGCGTCGCCATCTCCTTGATGCGGGTGCGCGGGTCGGCGCCGTTGAAGTATTGCCCGACACGCCTGCGCAGATCGACCGCGGTGCCCACATACAGCACCTCGGCCGACGGCCCCCGGAACAGGTAGACGCCGGGGCGATGCGGCAGAGCGTGGGCGAGGTGGCGCTTGCGGCGCTGGGCCGGCGTCACGTCAGGCAGGTAGGCCCGCAGATCGGTGTAGGTGTGCACGCCCTGATTGCCCACCCGCTCGATCAGCCCGTGCAGCACGTCGACGGTGGCGCGGGCATCGTCTAGCGCCCGGTGCGTGGGCGTGGTGGCGGCGCCGAACAGCCGTGCCAGCGCGGCCAGCCGCACGCTCGGGGCCTCGTCGCGGGTGAGTACTCGGCGGGCGAGGCGCACGGTGCACAGCACTGGCGGTCGCGGCCACGCGATCTGACAACGTTCGGCGGCTGCGCGCAGGAATCCGATGTCGAAGCCGGCGTTGTGCGCGACGAGCACGGCGCCGCGGGCGAATTCCAGGAACGCCGGCAGCACCGAGTCGATGGTGGGGGCGTTGTACACCATCGCCGTCGTGATTCCGGTGAGCGCGACGATCTGCGGGGGGATGCTGCGCCCGGGGTCGACGAGCGTGGCCAGCTCACCGAGCACCGCGCCGCCGCGCACCTTCACCGCGCCGATTTCGGTGATCGCGTCGGGGCCCTCGCCGGTGGCGCGCCCGCCGGTGGTCTCCAGGTCCACGACGACGAAGGTGGTTTCGCGTAGGGAAACATCTGTGTCAAAGGCCAATGGCTCGACATCCGCGAAGCTCAGCTGCCCCATGCGCTGAAGGTAGGCAGCCCCACCGACAGGTGCTGGTTGCCACGCGGGGAAATTGTCGGTCCCTCTCGATACCGTGCGGGCAACACCGATCGAGAGGAACAGCCACATGGGCACGGTGAAGATCGATTGCGACGACTGCGCGGTGCGCGGTCCGGGATGCCAGGACTGTGTCGTCAGTGTGTTGCTCGGGGTGCCCGAGACGTTGCACGACGACGAGCGCCGGGCGCTCGAGGTGCTCGCCGATGTCGGCCTGGCGCCGCGACTACGGTTGGTACCGATTCGCCGGCACGGTGATTCCGGAGTTGCCTAGAGCGACACGCGCTTTGACGTAGCCGTTGATAACGATCTCTGAGGCGGCTGTTAAATTTGCGTCCTCTGTTGGACAAGGCCGATGCCGTTTCGTAACCTATCTGAGACCTAAGAGCAGTTCGACGCGGATTCGTCACGGCAGTTGAAGGACGCAAATTTTGAGCCTCGACCGCACGCACCGGACCACCCGTCGTTTTCGGCGACCCGTTGTAGGCACGATAGCTGGATTGATGGTCCTCGGAGGTGTGGTCGCCGGACATGTGCAGGCGGACCCTGCCGACGATGCTCTGGCAAAGCTCAACGAGTTGTCTAGGCAAGCCGAACAGACCACCGAGGCGATGCATTCGGCCGAGCTGAATCTGAACCAGAAGCTGGCGGCGCAGGATGCCGCGGAGGCAACGCACGTTTCCGACGTCGCTGCCGTCGAATCGACAAAATCCCAATTGGCAACCTTCCAAACGTCGGTCGACAAATTAGCTGCCGCACAGTACATGGGTGGTCGCACCGACGGCCTCGACGCGATCCTGACTGCGAGCTCGCCGCAGGGTCTGATCGACCAACTCTCGGTGCAGCGGGTGATGGCCGCCGAGATGTCGGCGCAGATGAAGAGCTACCGCGAGATCGGTCAGCAGGCCGCATTGGCCGAGGAGGCGTCGGCCAAATCGGCGGCCGAGGCGAAGACCGCCGCCGAGCAGGCCGCCGCGGTGCGCGCCGACCTGCAATCCAAGCAAAGCAAGCTGCAGGTGCAGATCGCGGTGGTGAAGTCGCAGTACATGGCCCTGACGCCCAACCAGCGTGAAGCCCTGGCCGCCATGCCGCCGATGCCCGCTCCGCCCGCGCCCGAGGCGGCTCCACCGGATCCCGGAATCTTGGCCGCCCCGCCGGAGGGCATCCCACCGGGCGACGTCGCACCGCCGGGAGCTGTCCCAGGCGGCGGAAGTCCTGAGGCCGCCACTGTCATCCAGGCCGCTCTGAGCCGCATCGGTTCCCCCTATTCGTGGGGTGCGTCGGGCCCGAGCGCCTTCGACTGCTCGGGTCTGGTCATGTGGTCGTTCCAGCAGGCCGGCGTCTCGCTGCCACATTCCAGCCAGGCACTCGCCCAGGGCGGGCAGCCGGTGTCGATGGATCAGATGCAACCGGGCGATCTCGTCACCTATTACTCCGATGCGTCGCATGTGGGCATCTACATCGGCGACGGAATGATGGTGCACGCGTCGACTTACGGCACGCCGGTGCGAGTTGCTCCGGTGGACAATGCGCCGATCCACAACGTCCGCCGGTACTAAGCGCCGCTCACTGCTGGGCCTGCTGATCGCCGAGCTGATCTTCGGCGCCGTCCTGCTGGCCCGGCCTCCTGCGACCAATCCGCCAAGCCCCTCTGTGGCCGCGCCACCCTCGTTGACGACGGCGACGGCGGCGTCCACCACCGAGACCCTGAGCGATGGCCGCACCGTGCACCTCGTCGGTCTCGGTGGGACGGACACGGCGCCGGTGCTCGCCCGCATCGCCGCAGAGATGGACAGTGCCGCACGGGCTGTCACGGAATTCTGGGGGCCCAACTGGCCGAGAGACGTCCTGATCGTGGCCGCGGGATCGGACACGCAGTTCCGGCAGTTGGCGGGGGGCAGCGCCGACATCGCCGCCACCACGACAGCAGAGCGGATCATGTTCGCGCCCGGCGCCGCCGCGATGAGCGATGCGGCATTGCGAATCGTGGTGCGGCACGAGCTTTTCCATTACGCCGCTCGTGCCGACACCGCCGCTGACGCGCCGAGCTGGCTCACCGAGGGCGTTGCGGATTACGTCGGCAGGCCGCCGACGCCGCGACCGGCGAATGCGGCCGACCTGGCGTCAATACCCACCGACGCCGACTTGGGCACCGCCGGACCCGATCGCTCCCTGGCGTACGACCGGGCCTGGTGGTTTTCCCGCTTCGTGGCCGAGGAGTACGGAACCTCGACGTTGCGCGCGCTGTATCTGCGGGCGTGCGGCAACGGCCACCCCGACGCTGCTACCGCGGTGCACGACACCCTGGGCGCCGACCTGCCCACGGTGCTGATCCGCTGGCGCGCGTGGTTGACGGGCTAGCCTGCCTGGAATGAGCCGGGTGCTGCTGGTTACCAACGACTTTCCGCCGCGACGCGGCGGCATCCAGTCGTACCTGGAGGAACTGGTCGGTCACTTGGTCGCCGGTGACACCCATACGCTGATGGTGTACGCGCCGAGGTGGAAGGGCTCCGACGAGTTTGATGATCGGGCCGATGCTTCCGGTTATTCCGTCACGCGTCACCCTGGCACGCTGATGCTGCCCGTGCCTTCGGTGGCCAACAGGATGAAACGGCTGATCGATCGGCACGATATCGACACCGTGTGGTTCGGTGCCGCCGCACCGCTGGCGCTGATGGCGCCACTGGCGCGAGACGCCGGAGCAGGCCGCGTCATCGCCAGCACCCACGGCCACGAAGTGGGGTGGTCGATGCTGCCGCTGGCTCGAACGGCGTTGCGCCGCATCGGAACTGACACAGACGTGGTGACCTACGTCAGCCGCTATACCCGCGGCCGCTTCGCCTCGGCGTTCGGCGCCGACGCCGCGCTCGAGCACCTGCCGGCAGGTGTCGACACCGACCGGTTCACGCCGGACGAGGTGGCCCGCGCGGAACTGCGGGGCCGATACCGGCTGGGCACGCGGCCGGTCGTGGTCTGCGTGTCGCGATTGGTGCCACGCAAGGGTCAGGACATGTTGATCCGGGCGATGCCCGCGATCCGCCAGCGGGTGGCCGGTGCCGCGCTTGTGATCGTCGGCGGCGGCCCCTACCGGAATTCGTTGCGCCGGCTCGCGCACAGTTTCGGCGTCGCCGAGCATGTGGTGTTCACCGACGGGGTGCCCGGCGACGAACTTCCGGCGCACCACGCGCTTGCCGACGTGTTCGCGATGCCGTGCCGCACCCGCGGGGCCGGCCTGGATGTCGAGGGTCTCGGCATCGTCTATCTGGAGGCGTCCGCGACCGGAGTACCGGTGGTCGCCGGCCGGTCCGGCGGGGCCCCGGAAACGGTGCGTGACGGGGAGACCGGTGTGGTGGTCGACGGCTGGGACGTCGGCGCGATCGCGGCATCGGTTGGCGACCTGCTTGCCGACCCCGACCGCGCGGCACGCATGGGGGCAGCGGGCCGGCGCTGGGTGGTCGACAACTGGCAGTGGCGCACGCAGGCCGAACGCCTCGCGGAACTGCTCTAGCCCTACGCGTAAAGCTCTTCGATCTCGGCGGCGAACTTGTCAGCCACCACTTTGCGTTTGACCTTCAGCGTCGGCGTCAGCTCACCGGTGAGCACGGTGAAATCCACTGGCAGGATCCGGAACTTGCGGATCGCCTCGGCCTTCGACACCGCCTGGTTGGCGTTCTTGACCGCCGAGTCGATTTCGGACACCAGGTCGGGGTCTCCCGCGAGATCCTCCACTGAAGCCGTCGAGTTCTTGCCGTGGTGCTGCTTCCAGACGTCGAAAGCCTCCGGATCGATCGCGATCAGCGCTGCGATGAACGGCTTCGCGTCGCCGACCGCCATCGCCTGGCTGATCAGCGGATGCGCCCGCAGCTGATCCTCGAGTACCGCAGGGGCGACGTTCTTGCCGCCCGCGGTCACGATGATCTCCTTTTTGCGGCCGACGATCGACAGGAAACCGTCGTCGTCGATCGCGCCCAGATCCCCGGTGTGGAACCAGCCGTCGACGATGGCCTCGGCGGTGGCTTTCTCATTGCGCCAGTAACCGCCGAACACGACACCGCCGCGCACCAGCAGTTCGCCGTCGGCGGCGACCGCCATGCTGTTGCCCGGCAGCAGCTTGCCGACCGTGCCGATCTTCAATTCGCCGATCCTGTTCGCGGTGATGGCGGCGCTCGTCTCGGTCAGGCCGTAGCCCTCGTAGATGGTGAGTCCGATACCGCGGTAGAAGTGGCCGAGCCGGGTGCCCAGCGGGGCGCCACCGGAAATCGATGCCCGGCAGTTGCCGCCGGTGGCGGCGCGCAGCTTGCCGTAGACCAGGCGGTCGAACAGCGCATGCTTGGCGCGCAGCAGCAGGCCGGGGCCGCCGGTGTCCTGAGCCTTGCTCCACTCGATCGCCGTCTGCACCGCCCTGGCGAAGATCGGACCCTTACCGCTGTCCTGCGCGTTCAATTCGGCTGTGTTGTAAACCTTTTCGAACACCCGGGGCACGGAAACGATGACCGTCGGCTTGAACTCGCCAAACATTGCGACGAGGTTCTTGATGTCGCTGGTGTAGCCGATGGTCACCCCGTTCGCGAACGCCGTCATCGACAGCGCCCGGGCCAGGACGTGGGCCAGGGGCAGGAACACCAGCAGCCGTTCGCCCTTGCGGAGCAAGCTGGGGAAGGAGTCGGACGCGCTGCGCGTCTCGTACACCAGATTCGAGTGCGTCAGCTGGCAGCCCTTCGGGCGGCCGGTGGTGCCCGACGTATAGATCAGTGTCGCCGGATCGGCGGAGCGGATCGCGGCCAGGCGTTCGTCGAGCTGCCCCGGGTCGACTGCCGCGCCCGCTTCGGCCAGCCTTTCCAGCGCCGACGGTCCCGTCGACTCGATGTGCTCCACCCGGCGCAGCGCCGGCAGTTCGTCGAGCAGTTCCTTGATAAGTTGGGCATGCGCGTCGGTCTCGGCGAACGCCAGTACCGCACCCGAGTCTTCCAGCACCCAGCGCACCTGCTCTGGCGAAGACGTTTCGTAAATCGGGACGGTGACCGCACCGACCGCCAGGATCGCGTAGTCGAGGACCACCCATTCGTAGCGGGTAGCTGACAGGATGGCCACTCGATCACCGGCGTTGACACCCTGGGCGATCAAACCCAATGCCGCCGAACGGATCTGGCTCGCGGCCTGCTTACACGTGACGTCGGTCCATGCGCCGTCGACCAGACGCTGGAAGATCACATGATCGGGGTTCTCGCGTTCATGTGAAAATACGGAGGACACGATGTTGTCGTGCTCACCGACGGCGAATGATGCGGGAACACTGTACTCGCGCACGATTCTGGCCTCTCGACTAGCAGCTTTGCCGTTGTCAGCCTAGTCGGCCGCCACTCGCGGGGTCAGGTGCATGTGTGAAGCTTGTGTGCCATGAACAGCATCCAGATCGCGGACGAGACCTTCGTCGCCGCCGACCCGGTTGAGGTCGGCAAAGCGGTTTCGGATCCCGCGAGCTGGCGACGGTGGTGGCCCGACCTGCTGTTGACGGTGGTCGAGGACCGCGGGGACAAAGGGCACCGCTGGACGGTCACCGGCGCACTGACCGGAACGATGGAGATCTGGCTCGAGCCGGTCCTCGACGGGGCCATACTCCACTACTTCCTGCACGCCGAACCGTCTGGTGTTGCGGCATGGGAGCTGGCGAAGATGAACCTGGCCAGGATGAACCATCGTCGCCGGGTGGCGGGCAAGAGGATGTCGTTCGAAGTAAAGCAACGGCTGGAGGCATCGCGCCCAGTCGGCGTATCGCGCCTGGCCTGATACTTCGGCCGGAGCATGCAGGGGGAGGTAGATTTTTCACGTGGCGGACAAGACGGCTCAGACCATCTACATCGATGCCGATCCTTCGACGGTGATGGACGTCATCGCCGACATCGGTTCCTATCCGGAATGGGTCAACGAGTACAAGGAAACCGAGGTGCTCGAGGCCGATGAGGCCGGTTATCCCAAGACCGCCCGGCTGGTGCTCGACGCCGCTGTCCTCAAGGACACCATGGTGCTGTCCTACGACTGGCCGCCCGACCGTGGCTCGGTGAAGTGGTCGCTGGTGTCCAGTTCACTGCTGAAGTCTCTGGACGGCGCATATCGCTTGTCGCCCAAGGGATCTGGCACCGACGTCACCTACGAATTGTCTGTCGATCTGATGATTCCGATGATCGGGCTGTTGAAGCGGAAGGCTGAACGGCGCCTCACGGATACCGCATTGAAGGACCTCAAGAAACGAGTCGAGGCTGAGTGATCTCCCACCACCCCCGCCCGGTGTGATTCTGGGTGCCCCGACCGCTGCCCGGATCAGTCTCTTCGTCGGCAAGGGCGGGGTAGGTAAGTCAACGTTGGCCACCGCAACCGCGGTACGCGATGCGCGCGCCGGGCTGCGGGTCTTGATCGTCTCCACCGACCAGGCGCATTCGACCGGCGACGTCCTCGGCCTCACCGTCGCCCCGACGGGTCTGCGTGACCCGACTCGGGTGCTCGCCGACGATGCCGAGGCCGGCGGCGGCATGCTCGACGCGCTCGCGCTGGACACCTTGGCGTTGCTCGAGTCACGGTGGCGCGAGATCGCCGGCCTGCTGTCTGGCCGTTTTCCGGAGTCGGACGTCGGAGACATTGCGCCAGAAGAACTTTCAGCATTGCCGGGCATCCAGGAGGTCCTCGGCTTGCATGAAGTCGGCGAGCTGGCCCTCTCAGGCGAGTGGGACCACGTCGTGGTGGACTGCGCGTCGACCGCGGACGCGTTGCGCATGCTCACGCTGCCCGCGACGTTCGGCCTTTACCTGGAACGGGCCTGGCCGCGGCACCGGCGGCTATCGACCGCGAGTTCGGATGCGCGGGCGGCGGCGGTCGTCGAGCTGCTCGAGCGCATCGGGGACGGCACGGAACAGCTGAGCTCGCTGCTGACCGACGGCACACGGGTCAGCGCCCATCTGGTGATGACGGCCGAGCGGGTGGTGGCCGCCGAAGCGGTGCGCACGCTGGGCAGCCTGGCATTGATGGGAGTGCGGGTCGACGAGCTGATCGTCAATCAGGTTCTGCTCCAAGACGATTCGTACGAATACCGCAATCTGCCCGAGCATCCGGCCTTCGACTGGTACGCCGAGCGCATCTGCGAGCAGCAGGCGGTTCTTGCCGAGCTGGATACCACCATCGGCGACGTGCAGCTGGTCCTCGTTCCGCATCTGCCGGGTGAGCCGATCGGGCCGAAGGCCCTTGGCGAGCTGCTGGACAGCGCGCGTCGCCGCGACGGGTCAGCTCCACCCGGGCCGCTGCGGCCCGTCGTCGATCGCGAATCAGGATCTGGACTCGAAGCCGTCTACCGGTTGCGGCTAGAGTTGCCGCAGGTCGATTCCGCCGCTTTGACGTTGGGCCGGGTCGACGACGACTTGATCATCGGCGCAGGCGGTATGCGGCGCCGGATCCGGCTGGCGTCCGTCCTCCGACGGTGCATCGTGATGGACGCGCAGTTGAGGGGCAGTGAGCTGACGGTGCGATTTCGACCGAATCCGGAGGTGTGGCCAGCGTGAGTGGCTCCCAGCGTGACGCCGGAGCCGATGGGAGGCGACATCCGGAATTAGCTCCCGAACTGCGACAGCTCGCTCAGACCATCCTGGACCGGCTGGACCCCGCGGTGCGACTGGCCGCCGCACGGGCGGCGGGCAGCGGGGACGGACCCGGTAAATGCCAGCAGGTGTGGTGCCCGGTGTGCGCACTGGCGGCGCTGGTCGCCGGCGAGCAGCATCCGCTGCTGACCGTCATCGCCGATCACAGCGTGGCGCTGCTGGCGGTCATCAGGGCGATCATCGAAGACACAGCGCAGACTCCGTCGGGGCCCCCCGAGCCGCCGCCGGAGAGCCCGCCGCCGGACGCCGGTCCTGGCGGTGACGAACCACCACCGCCGGGCCCTGGCCGCTATCAGCACATCCCTGTGACGGTGGAGGAGTGAGACTCGGCAATGTGGTCGGGTCCACGGCTGGTGGGTAAAGTTGTCGCAAAGCACCGTCCGGTGCTCGGTGGTGGGGAGGGTCCATGTGGTACTGGCTTTTCAAGTACATCTTCATGGGCCCTTTGCTGTCGTTGCTCGGTCGGCCGAAAGTCGAAGGGCTGGAGTACGTTCCGCATTCCGGCCCGATGATCCTGGCCAGTAATCACCTGGCCGTGGCCGACAGCTTCTACCTGCCCCTGGTTGTGAGCCGCCGGATCACCTTCCTTGCCAAGGCCGAATACTTCAGCGGAACCGGCCTCAAGGGCTGGTTTCAGCGGTGGTTCTACACCGCCGCCGGGCAGGTGCCGATCGACCGCACCGATGCCGACAGCGCCCAGAGCGCACTGGACACTGCGGCGCGGATCGTCAACGAAGGCAAGTTGCTGGGCATGTATCCCGAGGGCACCCGCTCACCCGACGGACGTCTGTACAAAGGCAAGACCGGCCTGGCGCGACTGGCGCTGCAGACCGGTGTGCCGGTCATTCCCGTCGCGATGATCGGAACCGACGTCGTCAACCCTCCGGGCAGCAAGATGTGGCGCTTCGGCCGCGTCCAGGTCAAGTTCGGCAAGCCGATGGACTTCAGCCGTTTCGAGGGCCTGGCGGGCAATCGCTTCATCGAACGCGCCGTGATCGACGAGGTGATGTACGAGCTGATGCGCCTGTCCGGGCAGGACTATGTCGACCTGTACGCCGCCGACGTCAAAGAGGGAAAAGGTGAGACGGCGATCAAGCCGCCGGCGCGGATGCCTGAAGCAGCGGCCGGCTAGGCGAGCGCGCCGCTGCCTTCGCTGACACGGTGCCTGCCACCACGATCATCGCCACCGCCCACCACACATACGAACCACCGGCTAGTTGGCGCCACAACGAAGCCGCGGTTTCACGGTGCTCGGGCATCAGCGGGATCGGCGTCCACACCATCAGCGCGATGCCCGCGAGGGTGACCAGGCCCAGCGCGATATGCCGTCGCCGGTAGGCCACCACGGTCGTCACGAGCACCGCGGGCAGCGCCCACACCCAGTGGTGTGACCACGACACCGGCGAAACCACCAGGCCGAACATCGCCACGCAGACCAGCGCAAGTACCGGTTCTTCTGCTCGAACGACACGTCGCGCCGCCCACACAGTCAAGCCGAGCACCGCAAAGCACAGAAGCGTCCACAACACGAACCGCTCGCCCTCGCTGAGGCCAAGCCTCGCCAGGGTGCCTGCGATGTTCTGGTTGGTGTTCAGCGTGGCGGTGCCGATCCTGTCGGTGTTTCGCACGGTGTCGGTCCAGTACTCCAAGGAGTCGCGCCAGGCGAGCGCGAAACCGGCAAGCGTGGCGGTGACGGCCGAGGCCGCCGTTACGAGTAGCGCACGTGTGTTGCGCCGCAGCAGGAAATACAGCAGGAACACCGCGGGGGTGAGCTTGAGCGCGATGGCCAGCCCCAGCAGCATGCCCCGCGGCCACGGCGTCTTGCGGGGCATGCAATCGGCGATCACGAGAGTCATCAGCACGACGTTGATCTGACCGAAGTCGAAGTTCGACCGGATCGGCTCGAGATAGACCACGGCCGGTGCCACGATCGCCACAGCCAGCCAGCACCGTCGAACCCACGCGGGCTCAGCAGTGATCGAGGTCTGCGGCCACACGTCCAAGCGGGTCAATACGATCACCGTCGACGCGATGAGCAGCAGCAGCGTCGTGAGCGTGATCGCAATGCTGGCCGCCTTCAGCGGCAGCCACGCGAAAGGGGAGAACACCACCGCCGCCAGCGGCGGGTACGTAAACGGCAGGTCCAGGCCGGCGCGGGTGTGGAACATCGCCCCGTCGGCGTACAGCGGCCTGCCGTCCAGCCAGGCCTGCCCGCCCATCCGGTACACGTCGATGTCAATGCGATACGGGGTGTGGCCGAGCAGTCGCCAGGCCGCCCAGGCCAACGCCGCCAGGGTGAGCAGTTCAAACAGTCGCCAGGCGAGCGTTGGCCCCCAACCAACGCCGCCGGGCGACCGCCAAGTACTCATGTCGCAGACCAGACTATCGGTGCGCACCGGCGCGTCGGCGGGTAACCATGCCGTGACACGCGCAGGTCGGCGTAAGTTTTGGCCGTGCCCGACGAACTCAAGTTCGACCTGAACTTCGATCTGGTCGTCCCGCCGGAGCGACGGCCGCTGATGTGGTGCCTGATCGCCTTCCTCCTGACCTTCCTGGTGACGCGCACGATCGTCCGGTATATCCGGTCGCATGCCGACAGCGACGCGCCGCGCAAGTGGTGGCAGCCTCGCAACATCGGCCACGGCTCGTTGCACATCCATCACGTGGTAATCGGTGTGATCTTGGTCATGGTTTCCGGCGTGACAATGGTGACGTTGGCTGTGGACGGGGGAGTACCCGAATTCACGGCCGCCGCAATCATTTTCGGAATCGGCGCGGCGCTCGTGCTGGACGAGTTCGCGTTGATCCTGCATCTGCAGGACGTGTATTGGTCCGAGGACGGCCGCACGTCGGTGGACGCGGTGTTCGCCGCGGTTGCGGTGGCAGGGCTGTTGATCTTGGGCTTCAACCCGTTGTCGTTTTTCGACGTCACCATCTGGCGCGAGGACCAGACGTTGGAGGCGCGGGCAGTGGTGATCGCGGTGGCAGTGGTGACGCTGCTTCTTGCAGTGATCGTGCTGTTCAAGGGCAAGGTGTGGACCGGGCTGGTCGGCATGTTCATCACCCCCCTGTTGTTGGTCGGAGCCCTCCGGTTGTCGCGGCCGCATGCACCGTGGGCGCGCTGGCGCTACGGCGACAAGCCCCGCAAGATGCACAGGGCGCTGGAACGGGAACGGCGACTGCGTCGACCGGTGGTGCAGGCGAAGCTGTGGCTGCAGCATGTGATCGCCGGGGAGCCGCACTTCCCCGACGACAATGAGGTCAACGAGCAACTCGACCGCGAAATCCATCCGGCCCCCGCGCCGCAGGAGCGGACGGCGGCTGGCGTGTGAAGTACTTCTACGACACCGAGTTCATCGACAACGGCCGTACCATCGAATTGATCTCGATCGGCGTGGCCGCCGAGGACGGCCGCGAGTATTACGCGATTTCAACGGAATTCGATCCAGAGCGGGCAGGCAGTTGGGTGCGCAAACACGTGCTGCCCAAGCTGCCGTCGCCGGCGTCTCCGCTCTGGCGCTCACGCAGGCAGATCCGCGCGGACCTCGAAGACTTCTTCGGTGTCGACGGCGACGAGCCGATCGAGCTGTGGGCATGGGTGGGCGCCTACGACCACGTCGTGCTGTGCCAGCTGTGGGGGCCGATGACCGACCTGCCGCCGGCGATTCCGCGGTTCACCCGCGAGCTGCGCCAGTTCTGGGAGGACCGCGGTTCGCCGCGGATGCCGCCGCGACCCCGTGACTCGCATGACGCCCTGGTCGATGCCCGGCACAACCTGCAGCGATTCCGGTTGATGACCACGGGGGAAGTGCCTGCGCACGGTTAAAAACCACGTGTTGGCGCCCGTTACCATGGATGGGTGAACTGGACCGTCGACGTACCCATCGACCAGCTGCCTCCGCTCCCGCCGCTGCCCGATGACCTGCGGCATAAGCTGGACGCCGCGCTCTCCAAGCCTGCGGTGCAGCAGCCGGGCTGGGACGCCGACGCCGCCAAGGTGATGCGCACCGTGCTGGAAAGCGTTCCGCCCGTCACCGTGCCCGCCGAGATCGAGAAGCTCAAGGGCCAGCTGGCCGCCGTTGCCCGCGGGGAGGCGTTCCTGCTGCAGGGCGGCGACTGCGCCGAGACGTTCGTGGACAACACCGAGCCGCATATCCGGGCCAACATCCGCACGCTGCTGCAGATGGCGGTGGTGCTGACCTACGGCGCGAGCATGCCGGTGGTGAAGGTGGCCCGTATCGCCGGCCAGTACGCCAAGCCGCGGTCCTCCGACATCGACGCGCTGGGCCTGAAGTCCTACCGCGGTGACATGATCAACGGCTTCGCGCCCGACGCCGCCGCACGCGAACACGACGCGTCGCGGCTGGTGCGTGCATACGCCAACGCGAGCGCGGCGATGAATCTGGTTCGCGCACTGACCGCGTCGGGCTTGGCGTCGCTACATCTGGTGCACGACTGGAACCGCGAGTTCGTCCGCACGTCGCCCGCGGGTGCCCGTTACGAGGCACTGGCCGCCGAGATCGACCGCGGCCTGATGTTCATGAGCGCCTGCGGGGTCAACGACCGCAACCTGGATACCGCCGAGATCTACGCCAGCCATGAGGCTTTGGTGCTCGACTACGAGCGCGCGATGCTGCGGTTGTCCACCGACTTCCCGGTCGAGGAGCCCGAGCCGCGGCTCTACGACCTGTCCGCGCATTACGTGTGGATCGGGGAGCGGACTCGTCAGCTCGAGGGCGCGCACGTCGCTTTCGCGGAGGTGATCGCCAACCCGATCGGCGTGAAGATCGGTCCGACGATGACCCCCGAGCTCGCCGTCGAATTCGTCGAGCGGCTCGATCCGCACAACCAGCCAGGACGGCTGACGCTGGTCAGCCGGCTGGGCAACAACAAGGTGCGCGACTTGCTGCCGCCGATCATCGAGAAGGTGCAGGCCACCGGGCACCAGGTCATCTGGCAGTGCGACCCGATGCATGGCAACACCCACGAGTCCTCGACGGGTTACAAGACCCGCCACTTCGACCGCATCGTCGACGAGGTGCAGGGCTTCTTCGAGGTGCACCGTGCGCTCGGCACCCATCCCGGCGGCATTCACGTCGAAATCACCGGCGAGAACGTCACCGAGTGCCTCGGCGGCGCGCAGGACATCTCCGACTCCGATCTGGCCGGCCGCTACGAGACGGCTTGCGATCCGCGGCTGAACACCCAGCAGAGCCTGGAGCTGGCGTTCCTCGTCGCCGAGATGTTGCGCGACTGAGCGTCTAACCCGCCAGCGCCGTTGTCGTGGCCGGCAACCGGGCGGCCAGGTCGGCCATCAGGTGTTCGGTGTCGATGGGCTTTCCGCGATAGCCGATGTACTTGTCCGGGCGGACGACGAACGCGCTGGCCTCGGTGATTCCGTACTGACGATGCGCGCACCGGTCGGGATCGCCGAGCGCCAGTGGATGATCGGCGAAGCGCTCGGCTGTGATTACTCGTGCCCGCACCAGATTTGGGTATGACCGCTCGATCTCTTCCGCAATCCGGCATAGCTCGATGGCCGGCCGGGCGCCATCGTCGAGGCCGGTGAACAGCAGCACGCTGTGGTGCGTGCCGCGCAGCATTTCATGGAGCCGTCGCGGGTTTGCGTCGACGAGCAGGTCGGCTTCGCGTGCCCGGTCACCGGGCGCGGGTGCATCGCGCCAGCCCCCACCGTCCTCGGCATTTAGCGGGCTTTGCGGATAACGCAGCCGCAGCTGCGCCAACGTGCCGACGAACCACCGGCGAACCGACGGGCGCGTCAGCACAGTCGTGGCCACCAGCGGGCCGATGCGGCCGCGGGCGATCCGCGAGATCGGATTCTGGCCGGCGAAGGCGGTGAACAGTCGGTCGGTCGTCTTCAGCAGCTGGACACCGATCGGGTGCCGCTCGGCTTCGTAGCTGTCCAGCAGCGTCGGGTCGGCGATGCCGCGTTCGACCAGAGCTAGCTTCCACGCCAGGTTGTAGGCGTCCTGGATGCCGGTGTTCATGCCTTGCGCGCCCGCCGGGCTGTGCACATAGGCGGCGTCGCCGACCAGAAAGACGCGGCCCTCGCGATAGTGCGGCGCGACGCGGCTGTGCACGCGGTAGCGGGTTACCCAGTACTCCCTGACGACCTTGGCGGGGAAGGGAACTCGCTCATCAACCATCGCCTGGAACTCGTCGTGGGTCGGCTCGCTGCACTCGGCGGTCGGGCCTTCGGGCCCAGGAGGGAAGTTGCCGAAGATCCGGTAGCGGTTCTCGCCCGGCATCGAGAAGGCAGCGAAAATACCTGCGGGACTTGGGAATCCATAGATTTTGCCATGCGGTAGCGGCCAGTCGAGCTCGGCGTCGGCCATGATGAACTCGTCGCGATAGGTCGAACCGGCGAAGGGAATGCCCGCCGCCTTGCGAACCGCGCTATGGGAGCCGTCGCAGCCGATCACCCACCGGCAACGCAGTGTCTCGCTCGATCCGTCCTCGCTGCGCAGGGTCGCTGTGACCCCGTCGTTGTCCTGCGTCAGATCGATCAGTGATCGCCCGCGCATAACCTCGATGCGCCGGTTGGCGAGTGCCTCGGTGAGAAGACGCTCGGTGTCATGCTGCGAGAGCGTGCGCAGTCTGGAATAGGCCGTGTAGTTCTGCGGTCCCGTCAGCATGCCGGCGACATCCATTTGCACGAGCTTGTTCTTGAACGTGATCGTGAGGCCATCCACCGGATTTCCCGCGGCGAAAGCCGGGTCGATCACACCCATGTCATCGAACACCTCCAAGGTGCGGGGCTGGACGACCAGGGCGCGGGAGGTGGTCGATGGTTCGGGTGCGCGGTCGATGATGCGCACTTCGGCGCCGTGGCGCACTAGTTCGTTGGCCATTGTCAGACCGGTCGGGCCTGCTCCAACGACCAGCACAGCGATCGCTTGATCGTTCATCGTGGTCACCTCGGTGTGATTTCTACGTTTGTTGAATTCTTCCACTACGACAGTAGTAGTGAAAGGCGCGGGAATCAACCCGAAATGTTCTGTGGTCTGACGCGGTGCTAGATGAGGTTGGCGAGATTGCTGCCGACCGTCCATGCGGCGGCGGCGACGAGACCGGCCAGCGTCAGCACGGCGACCACCCAGAACAGCAGCGCACGCCTCGCGCGCTGACGGGCCCAGTAGAACTCATCCATGTCGATCCCCGCGAATTGCCCTGCCACGCCGCGATATTCGTACTCACCGTCCGGCGTGTACGGCTGCCATTCCTCGCTGGTGAGCTGCCTGGTGTGCTGGCGCGGAGCCGGCGCGGGAACAACTTGGCTGTGATACATCGCGGCCGACGCGTGCTGGGCCGAGTTGCGCGGTGCGGGCACGCGAAACTGCGGCAGGCCCAGCTCGTCGACGATCGCGTCGAGCTCGGCGCGCATGTCTTGTGCGTCGGCATACCGGTCGGCGGGGTCGCGAGCGGTCGCGCGCAGCACCAACTCGTCGAACTGCGCTGGGACGCCTGAGATTATCGTGCTCGGCGGCGCGACGTCGGTGTCCATCCGCTGGTATGCGACGGCCAGCGCGCTGTCGCCCGTGAACGGGGTGGCGCCGGTCAGCAGCTCGTAAGCCAGGATGCCGACGGAGTACACGTCGCTGCGCGGCCCGGCGTTGCCGGTGCTCACCTGCTCGGGCGACAGGTAGGCCGCGGTGCCCAAGATGACGCTGGTGGAGGTGATCTTGGCTTCTGCGACGGCGCGAACCAGACCGAAGTCGGCGATTTTCACCTCGCCGTTGTCAGAAACCAGCACGTTTTCCGGTTTGACGTCGCGGTGCACAAGCCCGGCGCCGTGTGCGACCGCCAAGCCACCCAGGACGGGACCCAGCACCGCGGCGACCGCGTGCGGCGGCATCGGCCCGCGCTCCCGCAGCAGTTCGCGAAGCGTGCCACCCTCGATCAGCTCCATCACCAGGAACGGATGCTGGCCGTCGATGCCCTGGTCGTAGACGGCGACAAGACCGGGATCCTTGAGCTTGGCGACCGCGCGCGCCTCGCGCTGAAACCGCGTCAGGAACTGGTGGTCGCCGGAATATCGCGAATCCATGATCTTCAGCGCCACCGGCCGGTCGAGGCGAAGATCCAGTCCGCGGTACACCGCGGACATGCCTCCGGTGGCGATCATCGCCTGGACACGGTACCGCCCGTCAAGCACGGCCCCCACGAGCGGGTCGGATTGCTGGAAGGGCTCCACCGAACACATGTTACGAGCCGGCCGATTCGTCTTAGACTCTATGCGGTGAGCAGCATTCCGGCCGCCGACGATGTTTTGGATCCCGGCGAGGCCGTCTACGAGTTACCCGCCGTCGCCGATTTGCTCGGTGTTCCGGTGACCAAGGTGCATCAGCAGTTGCGTGAGGGCCACCTGATCGCGGTGCGTCGTGACGGTGTGGTGGTGGTGCCCAAGATCTTCTTCGACGACACCGGCCACGTGGTCAAGCCCCTGGCCGGGCTGCTCGTCGTTCTGCACGACGGGGGATACCGCGACACGGAGATCGTGCGCTGGCTTTTCACGCCCGACCCCTCGCTGACCATCAGCCGAGACGGTGCGATACAGCAGCAGGCTAATGCGCGGCCGGTGGATGCGCTGCACTCGCATCAGGCCCGGGAAGTGGTGCGTCGGGCCCAGGCGATGGCCTACTAGGCGCGCTGTACAGGTAGTACCACGCCGCAGCGCCGCATGCCGTGGCGAGGAGCACATGTATCCACGAGTACATGCCATGCGCCCCATCGGGTTTCCAGATCACGGTGATCCACGTGGAAAGAGCCGCGATCACCGCAATGGACAACCGCGACTGCGCCAGTGCCGACACCACTGCCAGCGGCCAGGTGTAGTACCACGGTAGCGCCGCGGGCACGAACAGCACCACGACGCCCATTACCAGGGCGATGCCGAGAAGCGCCTCGCGGTCGGTGTGGCGAAACCTCCACCACAGCAATGGAAGTGAGATCGCGATGATCGCGATGCCGACGATGCGGGTGATGTCGAGAACGGCGTAGAAGTTCACGGGAAAGAGCAGACTGCCGAAGACATTGACCAGATTGGCCGCGGCGGTCGGCACGGTCAGCCAGTTGATGATCTTCACCGATCCGGCCAGGGCGGTCAGCCAGCCGAGACCGACCCCGGCGGCGGCGGACAACACCGCGAAGACTGCGACGAAGATCACCGCAGACGCTGCAGTGGCCACCGCGAAGGCTTTGACCGGGGCATACCCACGTCGGTCGCGAATGTCGCGCGTCCACACCCACACCATGAACGGAAGCGCCAGCCCCGCCGTGGCTTTCACCGCCACCGCGACGGCAATCAGGCTGACGCCGGCGATGTGGTGGCGACCGAATGTCAGCGCGATGGCGGCCATCATCAGCCCGACCATCAGCATCTCGTTGTGCACCCCACCCATCAGATGGATGATCACCAGCGGGTTGAGCACGCAGATCCATAGGGCAGCAGCCCCGCTGGCGCCGACGTGACGGGCGACCCGCGGCGCCGCCCAGATCAGCAGGGCGAGCCCCGGCAGCATGCACAGCCGCAGCAGCATGGTTCCCGCGACGACGTCGTTGCGGACCAGCAAGGTGACGAACTTCGCCACCAAGATGAACGCGGGTCCGTACGGTGCAGTCGTCGTCGTCCAGATCGGACTCACGTTGTCCAGCAACGAGTTCGGATTATCGACCGGACCGACGACATAAGGGTCGAAGCCGTCGCGCAGCAGGGCGCCCTGCGCCAGATACGAATACGTGTCCCGGCTGAACACCGGAACACTCAACAACAGCGGCGCCAGCCAGAAGCCGGTCGTCGCGATCATCGTGTATTCGGTTGCCGTGCGGTCGATCACGCGGCGGCCCAGCCACAGCCATGCGACCAGCATCAGCGCAACACCGATCCACAACAGCACCGAAGACAGCACCAGGCCATGGCCGAAGCGAAGCCACGACAGGTGCATCGACTCGAGCAGCGGATCGTGCAACCGGGTGCTGCCCGCGCCAAGCCCCCCAGCGGTGATCAGGACTGCGCCGAGAGCGCCCAGCAGCGCGGGACGGGCGTCCACAGAGGTGGTGAACAACCTCAGGCGCGAGAAATGTTGGGCGAGCCCGTTTTTCGTGGCCTCGGCAGGCGCGGACGTTGTCATGCTCCTACGCGGACCGGTTCGCGGCCAATCTGGCGAGCTCGGACAGGCCAACCTTGGCCCGCGCGTCGATCGGTGCGGCGTTGAGGATCTCGAGCGCGCGGCGGGTCAGCATGTCGATACGGCCCTCGACCGCAGCCAGTGCGCCGACCGACTCGATCACCAGACACAGCTCCTTGATCTGGGCATCGGACAGCTCGGTGCCGATCGACGTACGTAACAGCTTGGCGGCTACGGGATCCATTTTCTCCGCCAGCTCGACCGCCTCGGCGAGCAGCACGGTGCGCTTGCCGGACCGCAGGTCGTCACCGGACGGCTTACCGGTCACCGCGGGGTCGCCGAACACGCCGAGCACGTCGTCGCGCAACTGAAATGCCACCCCCAAGCTGGTGCCCAGTTCGTGGAACGCGTCGAGAACTTCGGGGCGGTCGGCGGCCGCGGCCGCGCCGAGCTGCAACGGCCGAGAGATGGTGTAGGAGGCAGTCTTGTAGATATTGACCGTCATCGCCGAGGCCACGGTCTCCGCGCCGCTGGATTCGGCGACGATGTCCAGGTACTGCCCGCCGAGCACCTCGGTGCGGATCGCCGACCACACTCGCCGCACCCGCAGATGGGCGTCCACCGGCAGATCCGCGGTCGCGACGATGTCGTCGGCCCATACCAGCGCGAGGTCACCCAGCAGGATGGCCGCCGACATCCCGAACTGCTCGGGGGAGCCGTGCCAGTTGCTGGTGCGGTGCTTGTCGGCGAACAACCTGTGCACGGTGGGCAGGCCTCGGCGGGTCGCCGACGCGTCGATCACGTCATCGTGCACCAGCGCGCACGCGTGGAGCAGTTCAAGTGCCGAGATCAGCCGTATCACCCGCGGTTCGAGCAGGTCATCGGACGCCTCAGCGACCGCACGCCAGCCCCAATAGGCGAACAACGGGCGCAGCCGCTTACCACCGCGCATTACGAACTCTTCGAGGGCGGCGGTCAGCTCCGCATAGTCGGCGCCGATGTAGGAAGAGTCACGGCGGCGACTGCGGAGATATTCGCGCAATTGGTCGGTGACGGCGCCGGCCAATTCGACGGCCGACGGTGCCGCTGCATTCACGCTCAGCGGGCGCCCCTTTCGTCAATCGGCGTCTACTCGCCCCCGAGTGCACTTCAGAGTAGAGCGTGCCACTGGGTTTTTACCAAGTCAGGCATGGACTCACCAGGGGCGCGTGCCGTGTCTTCAGCGTGATTGGTCTGCCGGATCGCCGACACGAGGGGAGCGGTCCCGGTTCATATACGCCAGCCCGCCGACGATGCTGGCGACCAAGACTGACGCGACGCCAAGCCAGATCGCCGCACCGGTGAACGAGCGTGCGCTCGGGTCGGTGTAGCGGGCCTGGGCGTTCATCGTGCTGACCACACCTGGCCGCAGCTTCCACTCCACGACTTCGGACGACACCTGGTCGCCGTTGGTCGACGTCACCTCGCCGGGGAACGACACAGAAAGCGAGACGTCGGCCTCGGGGTCGTTGAGCGACGTGAGGTCGGCGCGCCCCTCGAGAATCACCAGATCACCGGCGCGGCGCAGCGAGATGTCGACCCCGGCTGAGTCGCGGTTCATATTCGCCAGCTGCGGCAGCTCGGCGAAGGTGAGGTCGGAGAACACCGCCTCCGAGCCGACGTAGTCGTCGCGGCTGTAGTCAGAAACCGCCACTTTCTGGGCGAACGGCAGGTTGTTGAGAAGCTGAGGGCCCTTGTCGTCGGCGTTGCGAGGCTTGGCCGCCGCGATGATCTGGCCTGAGACCCGGTCGTCAGGGGAGACCGTGATCGACGCCCGCACCCGCACACATCCGACGGCCATTGGCAGGACGAGCAACAGCAGCGCGATCGCCAGCAAGCGGCGTCTCGCCCGCGGCGAAAGGTCAGGCACGTGGTCATCGTGCCAGATTGGGTGTGCTATAGCGGCAGTGACCGGCCCAGGATCGCAAACGCCCGCGGATCGCCCGCGAAGTGGTAGCCGCGGATGATGTCGGTGAACCCGAGCCGCCGGTACAGCCGCCAGGCCCGGTTTGCCTCGCCGTTGATCTCCGGCGTCGACAGCAACACGTGCGCCTCGCAGCGGTCCGTGAGCAGCCGCCGGGCCAGCGCCTCGCCCAGCCCGCGGCCTTGGGCCTGGGGCGCGATGTGCAGCTCGGTCAGCTCGAAGTAGCTCGTCATCAGCTCGGAGATGCGGGTCGAGTCCGCGCCGACGCGGTGCAGGCCGGCCACCACTTGCTGCTGCCACCACTGGTCGGGCGCACCGCAATAGCCGTACGCGACTCCGAGCATCGGCGCCGCGCTCAGGGCGGCGGTGGACCGGTCTCCATTTTGTCCATCTTGGTCGGGCACCTCCACCGCGGCCACGGCCTTCCAGCCGTTCCGGCGGGTGTGCTCCAGCCACATCGATGCGCGTTGTTCCTCGGTGCCGCGCGGGTAGCGCATGGCGTCGACATAGATGCCAAGCGCGTCACCGAGCCGGCGTTGCATATCGCTCGGCGACAGATCGATCAGAAATGTCGCCAACTTCGTATCGCCCTTCGCGGTGTCGTGCCGTGCCGTCAACACCATTATTGGTTGAGCGAGGCGCTGGTTGGCAGCGGCGGTGTACGTCATAGAATCGACCGGCGAACTAGGTGGTACGGCTCAGATTGACCTCGTATCATGACTGTTAGGCGTCCGCCGTGGCGGGCGGACACAATTTTTGAACGATAGAGACCGGTCGCATCGGCTCCTGGGCCCCGAGGGAGGGACGAATGCCACTCTCCGATCATGAGCAGCGCATGCTCGACCAGATCGAGAGCGCGCTCTATGCCGAGGACCCCAAGTTCGCATCGAGCGTTCGTGGCGGTACTCTGCGCGCGCCCTCGGCCCGGCGCCGGCTACAAGGGGCCGCGCTTTTCGTGATCGGTCTGGCGATGCTGGTGTCCGGTGTCGCGTTCAAGGCCACCATGATCGGCAGTTTTCCCATCTTGTCCGTGGTCGGCTTCGTTGTGATGTTCGGCGGCGTGGTCTTCGCCATCACCGGTCCGCGGGTGGCCGGCGGCCGCGATCGTTCCGGCTCCGAGCCTGGCGCGCCGCGGCAGAAGCGTGCCAAGGGCGGAGGCGGCTCGTTCACCAGCCGGATGGAAGATCGGTTCCGCCGCCGCTTCGACGAGTAGATCCGCGCCGACCCACGGGGTAGCCCACGACGGGCTACCCCATTTTTTTGTGCGCGGCGCGTCGGCAATTCCCCACACCTCCCCACCACGGCCACAAAGCTGGCCTACCTGCTGTTTTGGTCTGTGACGGGGCGCGATGTCCTTCTGTGCGACACCCGTATGCGCTGGATTCGGGAGCTAGGTGGGGACATCTGGCCAACTTTTGCTATCAAATGGAGCGCTGTGGGGGATTGTGGGGTAAAGTGGCGGACAACGGAGCGACCGGGGCTCCGGAGTGGTAGGAGGTGGCCGGATGTTTCTGGGCACCTACACGCCCAAGCTCGACGACAAGGGGCGGCTGACGCTGCCCGCCAAGTTCCGCGACGCGCTGGCAGGAGGGTTGATGGTCACCAAGAGTCAAGACCACAGCCTTGCCGTGTACCCGCGCGCCGAGTTCGAAAAGCTGGCCCGGCGGGCGTCGCAGGCGTCGCGGAGCAATCCGGAGGCCCGCGCATTCCTGCGAAACCTTGCCGCCGCCACCGACGAACAGCACCCCGACGGGCAAGGCCGGATCACGTTGTCGGCCGACCACCGCCGCTACGCCAACCTCTCGAAGGACTGCGTGGTGATCGGATCGGTTGACTACCTGGAGATCTGGGACGCCCAAGCATGGCAGGAGTATCAGCAGACCCACGAAGAGAACTTCTCCGCGGCCTCCGATGAAGCTCTGCACGACATCATCTGATTCGGCGGCTGACCGACACGTTGCCCGTGCATCGTGGCCTCTGTCCGAACCGGCCCTGGCGTACTTCCCCAACGCCAGGTCCGCGCTCTCGGACAGGGACCTGGGTGCAGGGGTACACCTCATCGGAGGCGCTGCAATGCCTGGCCACATCCCGGTTCTGCTCGACCGCTGTGTCGAGCTGCTGACTCCCGCGCTCACCCGGCACAGCCCCGACGGCGAGGGTGCGGTCCTCATCGACGCCACGCTCGGCGCGGGTGGACATGCCGAACGCTTCCTCACCGAGTTCTCCGCCCTGCGGCTGATCGGGCTTGACCGCGACCCCGACGCGCTGTGGATCGCAGGTGAGCGGCTGGCGCAGTTCGGCGATCGCGTCATGCTCGTGCGCACCCGCTACGACGGAATCGAAGCTGTGCTGGCCCAAACCGGTGATTGGGCAGGCCAAGTGGACGGCGTTCTGTTCGACCTCGGGGTGTCCTCGATGCAATTGGACCGCACCGAGCGCGGCTTCTCCTACGCCGCCGACGCTCCGCTGGACATGCGGATGGATCCCGACGCGACGCTCACGGCCGCTGAGGTCATCAACACCTACGACGAGAAGACACTCGCACGCGTGCTGCGTGAGTTCGGCGAAGAGCGCTTCGCAGGCCGCATCGCCGCTCACATCGTGCGCCGCCGGGGCCGCCGGCCTTTCGCCACCACCGGCGAGCTGGTTGAACTGTTGTACGAGGCGATACCCGCGCCGGCCCGCCGGACCGGCGGGCATCCGGCCAAGCGCACATTCCAGGCCTTGCGGATCGTCGTCAACGGAGAGCTGGACTCGTTGCGCGACGCGCTGCCCGCGGCGCTGGGAGCGCTCGCACCCGGCGGCCGGATCGTGGTGATGGCCTACCAATCCTTGGAAGACCGCATCGTCAAAAGCCAGTTCGCCGCGGTGAAGGCGTCGCGGACCCCGCCGGGCTTACCGGTGGAGTTGCCTGGGCACGAGCCGGACTTCGTCGCCCTGACTCGCGGCGCGGAACGGGCAGGCCCCGAGGAAATCGCAGTCAATCCACGTAGCGCATCGGTGCGGCTACGGGCGCTGGAAAAGGTGGGGGGACAACGATGAAGGCCAAGCGAGGCGCAATGGTGCGCGACGGCGATGCGCCGGTTCGCAAATCGCGGCAGCCAGCCCGCAACGCGGTGCGCCGCCCGGCCGACGCGCCGCCACGCAGGCGTAAGCCCGCGCGTGAGCAGCGCCCGCAGCGCTCGGCGCCCGCGACCAATCCGATTCCCCGGCCCACCGACGGCCCGGCCCGGCCCAAGAACGCCAGCCAGGCCAAGGCAAGGGCCAAAGCGCGAAAGGCCAAGGCGCCCAAGGTCGTCCGCCCGCCCTTGCGTGAGCGGATCCTCGTCAAGCTGTCTTCGATCGACCTCAATCCGCGCACACTGGTCGCGAGGGTGCCGTTCGTGGTGCTGGTGATCGGATCGCTTGGTCTCGGACTGGGTATCACGCTGTGGCTCTCGACCGACGCGGCCGAGCGCTCCTACCAATTGAGTCACGCCCGCGAGACCAATCAGGCGTTGCTGCAGCAGAAGGAAGCGCTGGAACGCCAGGTGCTCGAGGCGCAAGCGGCCCCGGCGCTGGCCGAGGCCGCGCGCAATCTCGGCATGATCCCGTCGCGCGACACCGCGCACTTGGTGCAGGACGCCGCGGGCAACTGGGTCGTGGTCGGCACACCCAAACCCGCTGAGGGTGTTGCGCCGCCGCCGCTGAACACGCCGCTGGCCGACCAGCCTCCGCCGGGACCTCCGGCACAACCGGCACCGCGTGTGGTGGAACCGCGAGAGGTCACGGTTCGCATGCCGCCGAGGGGCGCGCTCACACCGGCTCCGCTGCCGGGAGTCGAACGGCCACTGCCGGTTTCGCCCGCCGCACCGTTGGCGGGGCCCTCCGCTGCCGAGGTTCCGCACGCCGTCGGGACGCAGATTCCGGCCCTCGGACCCGCACAGCCGCCTGCCGAGGTGCCGACCGCGTCGCCGGCCGAACAGCCGGCTGCTCCGCTGGACGCCGCAGCGCAGGCACCGGCTCCTGCCGCCGTCCCGCTCCCTGGTCCTGCCGCATGAGCCGCGGCGACAACCGGGGTCGCCGTGGGGCAGTAAAAACCCAGGAGCGCTCCGCCAAGGCACGCCGGACACGCCAGCCGGTCACCGACAATGGTTTGCGCAGTGCGTCATTCGTGTTCCGGCATCGGGTTGGCAATGCCGTCATCTTCCTCGTGCTGCTGGTCGCAGGCGCCCAGTTGTTCAGCCTGCAGGTGCCGAGGGCTGCGGGTCTGCGCGCCGAGGCGGCCGGTCAGCTCAAGGTCACCGACATCGAGAAGGCTGTGCGCGGTGCCCTGGTGGACCGCAACAACGACAAGCTGGCCTTCACCATCGAGGCCCGCGCGCTGACGTTCCAGCCGGTCAAGATCCGCAAGCAGCTGACCGAGGCCAAGGCAAAGACCCCGTCGGCGCCGGATCCCGACAAGCGATTGCGTGACATCGCGGCCGAAGTCGCCTTGCGGCTCAACAACAAACCCGACGCCAACACGGTGCTGAAAAAGCTCGCCAGCAAGGACTCATTCGTCTATCTGGCCCGTGCGGTCGACCCGGCCATCGCCGACGCCATCACCACAAAGTTCCCCGAAGTCGGTTCGGAGCGCCAGGATCTGCGCCAGTATCCCGGCGGATCGCTGGCGGCCAACATCGTCGGCGGCATCGACTGGGACGGTCACGGCCTTCTGGGACTTGAGGATTCGCTCGACGCCATGCTGGCAGGCACCGACGGTTCCGTCACATACGACCGCGGCTCAGACGGCGTGGTGATTCCCGGCAGCTACCGCAACCGCCACGATGCGGTCGACGGCTCGACGGTGATGTTGACGCTCGACGACGACATGCAGTTCTACGTCCAGCAGCAGGTCCAGCAGGCCAAGAACGCCTCCGGTGCCAAGAATGTGGCCGCAGTGGTGCTGGATGCGAAAACCGGTGAAGTGCTTGCGATGGCGAACGACAGCACGTTCGACCCCAGCCAGGACATCGGCAGGCAAGAGGACCGGGACCTGGGCAACCCGGCAGTGTCGTCGCCGTACGAGCCGGGCTCGGTCAACAAGATCGTCACCGCGGCATCGGTGATCGAATTCGGGCTGTCCAACCCCGACGAGGTGCTACAGGTGCCCGGCTCGATCGATATGGGCGGCGTCAATGTGCACGACGCCTGGGAACACGGCACGATGCCGTACACCACGACGGGCATCTTCGGAAAGTCGTCCAACGTCGGCACGCTGATGTTGGCTCAGCGGATCGGCCCGGATCGCTACGCGGACATGCTGAACAAGTTCGGCCTGGGTCAGCGCACAGGCGTCGGGTTGCCGGGTGAGAGCGCGGGTCTGGTGCCGCCGATTGACCAGTGGTCTGGCAGCACATTCTCCAACTTACCCATCGGGCAGGGTCTTTCGATGACGCTGTTGCAGATGACTGGCATGTACCAGGCCATCGCCAACGACGGTCTGCGCATCCCGCCGCGCATCCTCAAGTCGACGATCGCGCCGGGCGGCACCCGCACCGACGAGCCGAGGCCGGAAGGCGTGCGGGTGGTGTCGCCACAGACCGCACAGACTGTGCGTCAGATGTTGCGCGCTACCGTGCAACGAGATCCGATGGGAATCCAGCAGGGCACTGGTTCGCTCGCCGCGGTCGAGGGTTATCAGATCGCAGGCAAGACCGGCACCGCCCAGCAGATCAACCCCGGATGCGGCTGCTACTACGACAACGTCTACTGGATCACCTTCGCGGGCATGGCACCGGCCAACGATCCCCGTTATGTCGTCGGCATCATGGCCGACAATCCGCAGCGGACGGCCGAAGGACTGCCCGGCACAACGATGGCGCCGCTGTTCCACAACATCGCGGCGTGGCTGCTGCAGCGCGACAACGTGCCGCTCTCACCCGATCCAGGACCGCCGCTCACGCTTCAGGCCACCTGACCGAAGGGCCGCTTCGCCCCCGCCGAACGGGGAATGCGTCCTAGACGGCCGGTACTGTGTCATCGCCATGAATTTGCGTCCCAGCCATCCTGTCGGCCAAGCGCTCGGGCGGTTGGCGGAGGCGGTGCGGGCGGTGCCCGCCGAAGGTGTCACGGTGCCCGACGTCCGGGTCACCGGGGTGACGCTGCGGGGCCAGAACACCCAGCCCGGCGACCTGTTCGCCGCGCTGCCGGGTGCCTCCTCGCACGGCGGCCGTTATGTGGCCGACGCGGTGGCCCGCGGAGCCGTCGCGGTGCTGACGGACGCAGCGGGTATTGCCGAGATGGGGCCGAACGTCGATGTCCCGGTGCTCATTCACCCGTCCCCGCGCTCGGTGCTGGGCGAGCTGGCAGCGGCCGTCTACGGACATCCGTCGGAGAAGCTGCGCGTCATCGGCGTCACGGGAACCTCCGGCAAGACCACCACGACCTACCTGGTGGAGGCCGGGCTGCGGTCGGCTGAGCGGATCGCCGGGCTGATCGGCACGGTCGGCATCCGCATCGACGGCCGTGAGGTGCCCAGCGCGCTGACCACACCCGAGGCCCCGGAGTTGCAGGCGATGTTGGCGGTGATGGTCGAGCAAGGCGTCGATACCGTGGTGATGGAGGTGTCCAGCCACGCGCTGACGTTGGGTCGCGTCGACGCGACCCAATTCGCCGTCGGTGGCTTCACCAACCTGTCGCGCGACCACCTGGACTTCCACCCCACCATGGAAGACTACTTCGACGCCAAGGCGCGACTGTTTGACCCTCAATCCCCAACGTGTGCAAGCCTTTCCGTGATCTGCATCGACGACGAGGCCGGCCGTGCGATGGCGCATCTTGCGCACCGGGTGGTGTCGGTGAGTGCGACCGGACGTGATGCCGATTGGCGCGCGGAGAACATCTGCGCCGTCGAGCTCGGCGCTCAGGAATTCGTGGCCGTCGACCCGGCCGGCGTGCACCACGGGCTGCGGATCGGGTTGCCGGGCCGCTACAACGTCGCCAACTGCCTGCTCGCGGCCGCGCTGCTCGACACGGTCGGCGTGTCGCCGGAGCAGGCGGCACCCGGCCTGCGCACCGCGACGGTTCCCGGCCGCCTCGAGCCGATCGACTGCGGACAGGGCTTCCTTGCGCTCGTCGACTACGCGCACAAACCCGGCGCGCTGCGCGCGGTGCTCGAGACGTTGCGCGAGCAGGCCCGCGGCAGGCTCGCGGTCGTGTTCGGCGCGGGAGGCAACCGCGACTCGGGCAAGCGCGAACCGATGGGCCGCGTCGCCGCCGAGCTTGCCGATCTCGTCGTGGTCACCGACGACAACCCGCGCAACGAGGAACCCGCTGCCATCCGTGCGGCGATCATGGCCGGCGCGACAGCGGCGCCAGGCGGCGCAGACGTTGTCGAGATCGGCGACCGTCGCGAGGCCATCGACCACGCCGTCGCGTGGGCCCAGCCCGGCGACGTGGTGCTGATCGCCGGAAAAGGCCACGAGACCGGCCAGACCAGCCACGGCCAGACTCGGCCGTTCGATGACCGCCTGGAACTCGCCCTGGCACTCGAGGCGCTGGGGCACCGCGCGTGATCGACCTGACCATCGCCCAGATCGCCGACATCGTCGGCGGCCGGCTGACGGACATCACACCCGAGCAGGCTGCCGCCACCCGCGTCACCGGAACCGTCGAATTCGATTCGCGTGCAGTGACTCCCGGCGGGCTGTTCCTCGCGCTGCCAGGCGCACGCTCCGACGGCCATGACTTCGCCGCGGCCGCCGTCGGATCCGGGGCGGCCG
>NZ_DATENY010000120.1:0-37233 GCF_035274705.1 Mycobacterium sp.
ACGAAACCGGAGTAAGAAATGGACGGCCGGTACGGCGATTCTACCCGCAGCGTCAAAGCCGCTGGCTCAGAAGCCATTCCGGGTAGCCCCGTGGCGCCGCCGCCGGTTCCGGCGTCGACGTATCACCTCTCGCCCGATGAAACCGAACCGCTCGACAGCTACGGCCGCAGCTCGAATCCGACGTGGCGGCAGCTGGAGTCGGCGCTGGCCGAACTGGAAGGCGCGGCAAAGGCGTTGACGTTCGGCTCCGGCATGGCCGCGATCACGTCGGTACTGAGGGTGCTCGCCAAGCCCGGCACGAAGCTCTTGGTGCCCGCCGACGGCTACTATCAGGTTCGTCGATATGCCGCGGAATACCTTGCCCCGCAAGGTGTGACGGTCGTAGAGGCGGCCAGTGCCGACATCTGCGCGGCATCCTCGGACGCCGATGTGGTGCTCGCCGAGACTCCGGCCAATCCGGGCCTCGACGTGGTCGACTTGCACCGACTGGCGATGACATGTCGCGGTCGTGGCGCCACCCTCGTCGTCGACAACACCACTGCAACGCCGTTGGGGCAGCAGCCGCTGTCGCTGGGTGCCGACCTCGTGGTGGCCAGCGCCACCAAGGCGCTGTCGGGCCACAGCGATCTGGTGGCCGGTTACGTCGCGGGCAGTCACGAGGGGTTGATGGCAGCGGTGGAGCGGGATCGGCTGCTCGCCGGGCCTGTGTTGGGCGCGTTCGAGGCGTGGCTGGTGCTGCGCAGCCTGGGCAGTGCCGGTCTGCGATTCGAACGGCAATGCCATAACGCGCAGTCGCTGGCTGTGATGCTGCGCGCCCATCCCTCGGTGCGGTCAGTGCGCTACCCGGGGCTGCCCGACGATCCGTCGTATCCCATCGCCACGCTGCAGATGAGGCGGTTCGGCGGACTGGTCGCGGTCGAACTGCAAGACGCGGCGGCGGTGCATGCACTCGTGGAGCGCAGTGCCCTGCTCATCGCGTCGACCAGCTTTGGCGGTATTCATACCTCGGTGGACCGGCGTGCGCGGTGGGGCGATCCAGTCAGCGACGGGTTCGCACGCATCTCGCTGGGTATCGAGGACACCGACGACCTGATCGCGGATATCGAGCAGGCCCTTGGCTAAAACCCCAGGGCGTCGCCTCGCGTCGTGCGGGTTTCCGCCAGAGCGGTAGCCTCTCTAGGTTGTGACTGACCGCCAGGCCGGCTCCGCCGGTCGCGTCCGCGTCGCCGTCGTATACGGCGGACGCAGCTCAGAGCACGCGATTTCGTGTGTTTCCGCAGGCAGCATCCTGCGTAATTTGGATCCGGAGCGCTTTGAGGTGGTTGCCGTCGGCATCACGCCCGGCGGGTCGTGGGTGTTGACCGATGCCCAGCCGGACACGTTGGCCATCACCGACGGCCGGCTGCCGGAAGTCAGTGGAGGATCGGGCATCGAGCTGGCATTGCCCGCCGACCCGCATCGCGGCGGCCAGCTCCTGTCGCTCGGCGAGGCGGCCGGGGAGGTGCTGGCCGCCGTCGACGTGGTCTTCCCGGTGTTGCACGGGCCATATGGCGAGGACGGCACCATTCAGGGCCTGCTCGAAATGGCCGGAGTGCCGTACGTCGGCGCGGGCGTGCTGGCAAGCGCCGCCGGCATGGACAAGGAGTTCACCAAGAAGCTGCTCGTGGCCGCAGGCCTGCCGATCGGCGACCATGTCGTGCTGCGGCCGCGCCATGAAACGGTGGAGCTCGAGGACCGCGAACGGCTCGGACTTCCGGTGTTCGTCAAACCCGCGCGTGGGGGATCATCGATCGGCGTCAGTCGCGTGACGGCATGGGATCAGCTGCCCGCCGCGATCGAGCTGGCACGCAGACACGACCCCAAGGTCATCGTCGAAGCGGCAGTGCCAGGACGTGAATTGGAGTGCGGCGTACTGGAATTCCCTGACGGTCGGGTTGAGGCGAGCACCGTCGGCGAGATCCGCGTGGCGGGTGTTCGGGGCCACGAAGACGATGCGTTCTACGACTTCCAGACCAAGTATCTAGAAGACGCCGCCGAGCTCGACGTGCCCGCGAAGATCGACGACGACGTAGCCGAGGCGGTGCGCCAGTTGGCGATCCGCGCGTTTCGTGCCATCGACTGCCAGGGCCTGGCGCGCGTCGACTTCTTCCTGACCGACAACGGGCCGGTGGTCAACGAGATCAACACCATGCCAGGGTTCACCACCATCTCGATGTACCCCCGGATGTGGGCTGCCAGCGGCGTCGACTACCCAACGTTGTTGTCCACCATGGTCGAGACTGCCCTCAACCGCGGTATCGGCCTGCGCTAGGCCTGGGCGCCGCGTCACTGGCCGATTGTCCAAAGTGCCTGCCTCGCAGCGACTCTGGAGCGACAAAAGCGCCACCGAGATGTTTGTCGCTGAGTTGTCGCTGCCAGGTGGGCAAGAATCACCCACGATCGAGTCGCTACGCGTGTCGGTTTGGCCAGCTGGCACTAGCGCACCGGCGCAGGGTCAATCGGCTTGGCCGGCAATGACTTTGCGATGACCTCAGAGATCTCCTGAATCGGCGTCGGGCCGGATCCGTCGGGAAGCGTCAGCGCGACATACACCGGCCGGTCGACGGCGAACCAGGTGCTGCGGCCCTGATCCGCGGCTGGATCAACGCCCGTCCCTGCTTCGCCCACCCGGAACCACTGCACCGTATCGACGACTTGCAGCGGGGATCCAACGACGAATTCGGCGGGCCGGTCGAGTCCGCAGCGCAGAACGACGGGCTCGCCGCCGGCCTTCCACGCGGCGGCCCCGGGCGGTGCCGGGTCGGCCGCGCGCGCGCGGCGGTAGTCACCAAGCGAGTCCGGTAGCGCACCCAGCAGCGCGCTGCACTCGGCGCTGTCCGCTTTGGGAGCGGGGACCGAGGCGATGGCAACTACCTGCTGATCGGGCGTGGACTGCCGCAGCGAAGCGAAGATGAGGATGCCGACGATTGCCCCGGCGGCCACGACGAGCGCCGTGATCAGCAAGGCCCGAGGCGGACCGTCGCGTGTCTCGGAATCCACGCCCAAACTCTAAGGCCGCACACCGTTCGCGATCGGGCAGGTCAACGTGCGGGTGATGCCGGTGACCTGCTGCACGCTCGGGACGACGTCGGTCTGCAGCTGATCGAGGCTCTCCGCGCCGATACGAACGACCACGTCGTACGGACCGGTCACGTACTCCGACGACAACACACCGGGCAGGGCGGCGAGCTGCTTGGCGACGACCTCGGCGCGGCCCACCTCGGTCTGGATCAGCATGAAAGCCTCGACCACCCGTTGTCCCCTCCGTCTCGCTGCATAGACTCCACGCCGCAGGGACCAAACGTACCGCAGGTCTGGCCGGCGTTCAGGCCACGAAAGGGGCGGCATGGCAACCGACGAGCTCGCCGACACACTGTCGGGACTGGGTGAGTTCGCCGTCATCGACCGGCTGGTGGCCGGCCGGGACCAGCCGGCGACAGTCGCGCTCGGGCCCGGCGACGACGCCGCGGTGGTTCTAGCCGGTGACGGCAAGACTGTCGTGTCGACCGACATGCTCGTCGCCGACCGGCACTTCCGGCTGGACTGGTCGACGCCGCACGACGTCGGCCGCAAGGCCATCGCGCAGAACGCCGCCGATATCGAGGCGATGGGGGCTCGGGCCACCGCGTTCGTCGCCGCGTTCGGTGCGCCGGGTGACACGCCGACGGTGCAGGCGCTCGAGCTTGCCGACGGCATGTGGCACGAGGCGCGCTTGCTCGGCGCCGGGATCGTGGGCGGCGATCTGGTCAGCGCGCCGCAGTGGGTGATATCGGTGACGGTGCTGGGCGACCTGGACGGCCGTGAACCGGTGCGCCGCGGCGGCGCCAGAGCTGGCGACACCGTGGCCATCGTGGGTGAACTTGGCCGCTCAGCAGCTGGATACACGTTGTGGGACAAAGGTATTCCTGGCTTCGAGGACTTGCGACGTCGGCACCTGGTACCGGAGCCGCCATACGGGCAGGGCCGGGTGGCGGCCGATGCCGGCGCCGGCGCGATGACGGATGTGTCCGACGGGTTGCTCGCGGACCTCGGCCACATCGCCGATGCGTCCGGCGTCGGTGTGGATCTGTCTACGGCCGGCCTTGGCGCTGACCATGGCGCGGTTGCCGACGCGGCAGCAGCGGCCGGAGCCGATCCGTGGGCGTGGGTTTTGGGTGGTGGCGAGGATCATGCGCTGGTCGCGACGTTTCCCGGCTCGCCGCCCGACGGTTGGCGGGTGATCGGGAGGGTGATCGAAGGGCCTCCGCGGGTCCTGGTCGACGGCGACACGTGGCGCGGGAATCCGGGTTGGCAGTCGTTCTGACGCGCCCCGCCCGCTAGGTTGGCTTTTCGTGACCGCACGCCCGCTGCATGAACTCGTCGAAGTGGGCTGGGCCCGCGCGCTGGAACCGGTGGAGCCGCAAGTCGCCCAGATGGGGGAGTTTTTGCGGGCCGAACTCGCTGCGGGTCACGGATACTTACCTGCTGGTCAGAATGTGTTGCGCGCCTTCACCTTTCCGTTCGAGCGTGTGCGGGTACTCATCGTCGGTCAGGATCCCTACCCGACGCCGGGGCACGCCGTCGGCCTGAGCTTCTCGGTGGCTCCCGATGTGAGGCCGCTACCGCGCAGCCTGGAAAACATCTTCACCGAGTACTGCAAGGATCTGGGTCACCCACCGCCGTCCACGGGCGATCTCACGCCATGGGCCGACAAGGGCGTGATGCTGCTCAACAGGGTGCTGACTGTGCGGCCGGGCAATCCGGCGTCTCATCGCGGCAAGGGCTGGGAAGCGGTGACCGAGTGCGCGATCCGTGCCTTGGTGGCCCGTGAGCAGCCGATGGTCGCGGTGCTGTGGGGTCGCGACGCCTCGACGCTGAAGCCGTGGCTGGACGGAAGCGGCTGCGTGGCGATCGAATCGCCGCATCCCTCGCCGCTGTCGGCGTCACGCGGTTTCTTCGGCTCGCGGCCGTTCAGCCGCGCCAATGAGCTATTGGAGAAGGTGGGCGCCGACCCGATCGACTGGCGACTGCCCTAGCGAGCTGAACGCGCCGGTGCTCTGCGCCGTACCAACGGTAGGTGCGGAATGCGACACCGGAAAAGGACGTGATTCACATGCGCTATCTGTTCGCCGCAAGCTTTGTGACCGTCGTCGTCGCCGCGGTACTTGCCTACGCAGTGCCGAGCGAAGCGGGACCCTCATTCTCGGATTCGACGATGACGACCACACCCACGACATCCACCACGACCAATATGCCGGCACCGCCGGGCCATATGGGCTACTGATCGCGTTAGTAGCCGCCGGGGATCGGCGGTGGGGACGGGATTGCCGGCGGCGATGGAACCGCCGCACGCAGTCATGTCGCCGGTAGTTACCCGGCGACCGTTGCGCTGAACGCAGTTAGCCGCGCGAGACCTTGCCGGCCTTGATGCACGAGGTGCAGACGTTGATGCGCTTCTTGTTCCCGCCGGGGTGGGTCACGGCGTGCACGGTCTGGATGTTGGGGTCCCACCGACGGCTGGTCCGGCGATGGGAGTGTGACACCGACTTGCCGAAGCCGGGGCCCTTCCCGCAGATATCGCACACGGCAGCCATATGTAGAACTCCTCGGATCAGTACTGGGGGTCTGGGTTCGTTTCGCCGAATACCGGCGACGGGTCGACCCGACAACCTGACCAGGATACCGGCCGCGCAGGGTATCGCCAAAATGCGCGTCCACAAGCGCGGACGTTGTGACCAGCGTTGTCTGCGGCACTGGATAGGCTGGCGCCCACGGCGGCTTGAGGCTTGGAGGTGGGATGTCGGCTCGGCGGCTCGATGCCTCCGCCCTGCGGGACTGGGCTCACGCCGCTGTCGGCGATCTCATTTCGCACACCGACGAGATCAACCGGCTGAATGTGTTCCCCGTGGCCGACGCCGATACCGGAACAAACATGCTGTTCACCATGCGTTCAGCGTGGGCGCACGCCGATGCGAGATCCGAGAGTGACGACGTCGTGGAGGTGGCCGCCGCGCTGGCCAAGGGTGCGCTGCACGGGGCCAGAGGCAATTCCGGCGTGATCTTGTCGCAGATCCTGCGCGGGCTGGCGGACGTGCTCGCATCCGGTGCCGCTGACCGTGGCGGCGCGGTGGCCGACGTCGATGGCGCAATCTTCGGCGCCGCCCTGCGCCATGCGGTCGGCTTGGTCGTCACGTCGATGGGCGAAAACGTGCCAGGGACCATCGTCTCGGTGCTGCAGGACGCGGCACTGGCGGCCGAGCATGCAGCCGCCGACGGTGCCGATCTCGCCGACGTGGTGTTTGTGGCTGCCGATGCCGCGGCCGTCGCGCTCGACAAGACCACTGAGCAGCTCGACGTGCTCGCCGACGCCGGCGTGGTGGACGCCGGCGGCCGCGGCCTGCTGGTACTGCTGGACGCGATGAGCACAACCCTCACCGGCCGGGCACCGCGCCGCGATGAGTATCAACCGTCGCCGCCGCAGGTCGAGGTCACACCGACCACATCGGCCGCGCCGAAGTTCGAGGTGATGTATCTGCTGAGTGGCTGCGACGCTGCCGGCGTCGAAAAGCTCCGCGAACGGCTTGACCAATTGGGCGAATCCGTGGCGATCGCCGCCTCGGACGGCGGGGCAGGCCACTACTCGGTGCATGTGCACGCCGACGATGCAGGCGGCGCCGTCGAAGCGGCGTTGGCGGTCGGCATGCCAAGCCGCATTCAGATCACCTCGCTGACGGGTTCGGCAGGGTCGCGGTCGCCGGGAGGCTGGGGCCGCGAGCGGGCCGTGCTCGCCGTCGTCGACGGCGACGGCGCAGAAGAACTGTTCGCCGGCGAGGGCGCGCACGTGCTGCGGCCCGACGGTGATGCGCCGGTGAGTGCCAAGCAGCTACTGCACGCGCTCGTCAATGCGGGCGCCGGGCAGATCATGGTGTTGCCGAACGGGTACGTCGCCGCAGAAGAACTCGTCGCGGCGTGTACTGCCGCGATCGGGTGGGGCATTGACGTGGTGCCGGTTCCGGTCGGGTCGATGGTGCAGGGGCTGGCGGCGCTCGCGGTTCACGACGCAAACCGGCAGGCCGTCGACGACGGCTACACCATGGCGCGGGCCGCCGCGGCCGCCCGCCACGGCTCGGTGCGGGTCGCGACGGATGAGGCGCTGACGTGGGCGGGCACCTGTAAACCCGGCGACGGGCTGGGCATCGCGGGCGACGAGGTGCTGATCGTCGGCCAAGATGCGGTCGCCGCCGCAGCGGGCCTCATCGATCTGTTCCTGGCCGCGGGCGGTGAGCTCGTTACCGTGCTGATGGGTGCCGGTGTCGACAGCAGCGTTGGAGAAGCGCTGCAGGAGTATGTCCATCGCGAGCACTTGGGCGCCGAGTTGGTGACCTATCACACCGACCATCGCGGCGACGCGCTGCTGATCGGGGTCGAATAGTCGTGGCCGTGCTGACCGACCGGCTGGAATACGTCCTCGGCAAGAAGGCCGCGGGCCCGCTCGAGGAACACTTCGGCATCCGCACCGTCAACGATCTGCTGCGCCACTATCCGCGCAAGTACAGCGACGGGATGACGGTGCTCGGTGAGGGCGAGGAACTCGAAGAAGGCGAACACGTCACATTCGTCGACGTGATCGCGAAGGCAGACGTCAAATGGACGAGCAGGCCGCCAAAGCGTGAGTACCTCGTTGTTACGCTCCGTGATCGGCGGCCCAAGGTGACGGCCACCTTCTTCAACGCGAAGTATCTCAAGAAGGGACTGGTCCCCGATACCCGTCTCATGCTGTCCGGCGAAGTCGGATACTTCAAGGGCACAATGCAATTGACACATCCGGCGTTTCTCGTGCTCGAGTCGCCGAGTGGCAAGCAATTCGGCACCAAATCACTGAAGACCATCGCTGCGGCATCGGATGCAACCGGTGATGAGCTGCTGTCGGTCTTCGAAAGGGACTTCTTCCCAATCTATCCGGCCAACAAGAAAGTGCAGAGCTGGGACATCTACGCGTGTGTGCGCCAGGTACTCGACGTGCTCGATCCCATCGACGATCCGCTGCCGGATTCATTTGTGCGCCAACATAATTTGATATCGGAAGACGAGGCGCTGCGAGCGATTCACCTCGCTGAGAACGCCGTCGACCGTGACCGCGCCCGCGACCGGCTGACGTTCGACGAAGCGATCGGGCTGCAATGGGCCTTGGTGGGGCGGCGATACAGCGAGCTGAGCGAATCCGGTCCGATCGCTGAGCCGGTAGCTGACGGTCTGCTGGCTGCGATGCGCCAACAACTGCCGTTCGAATTGACCGACGGCCAAAAGGAAGTGCTCGACGTCGTCTCCGCCGAACTCGCCGCGGTCCGGCCGATGAACCGGATGCTGCAGGGCGAGGTCGGCTCCGGCAAGACCATCGTGTCGGTGTTGGCGATGCTGCAAATGATAGATGCCGGATACCAGTGCGCACTGCTGGCACCGACGGAAGTCCTTGCCGCCCAACATGCTCGGTCGATTCGCGATGTCCTCGGCCCGCTGGCGATGGCTGGTCAGCTCGGCGGAGCAGACAGGGCTACCCGCGTAGCGCTACTGACCGGATCGATGTCGGTGCAACAGAAACGAGAAGTGCGCGACGAAGTCGCCTCAGGCGACGCGGGCATCGTCATCGGCACGCACGCGCTGTTGCAGGAGGCCGTCGAGTTTCACAACCTCGGCATGGTCGTCGTCGACGAACAACACCGATTCGGCGTCGAGCAGCGAGACCAGTTGCGCGCCAAGGCCCCTGCGGGCCTGACACCCCATCTGCTGGTGATGACCGCGACACCGATTCCGCGCACCGTCGCGCTCACGGTCTACGGCGACCTCGAAACGTCGACGCTGCGAGAATTACCGCGCGGCCGTCAGCCCATCACGACCAACACCATCTTCGTCAAAGAGAAGCCGGCGTGGCTGCAGCGGGCCTGGCAGCGCATCATCGAAGAGGTCGGCGCTGGTCGGCAGGCATACGTGGTGGCATCGCGCATCGATGACAGCGACAAGCCCGCCAAGGAGGATCAAGGTCCGCCCCCAACCACAGTGGTGAGGCTCATCGAACAGCTGCGCAAAGGGGCGCTCTCGGGCTTACGCCTTGGCTTGATGCACGGCAGGCTGCCCAGCGACGAGAAGGACGCCGTGATGGCGGAGTTCCGCGCGGGCCAGGTCGATGCCCTGGTGTGCACCACCGTTATCGAAGTCGGCGTGGACGTGCCGAACGCGACGGTGATGGTGGTGGTGGACGCCGACCGGTTCGGCATCAGTCAGCTGCACCAGCTGCGCGGGCGCATTGGCCGAGGCCGGCATCCAAGCCTCTGCTTGCTGGCCACCCAGCTGCCGGAAGGATCCAAGGCGGGGGAGCGACTCAAGGCCGTGGCGAGCACGCTTGACGGCTTCAAACTCGCCGACCTCGATCTGCAGGAGCGCAAGGAGGGAGATGTGTTGGGACAGAGCCAATCCGGCAGGCCTATCACGCTCCGATTCCTATCGCTCGCCGAGCACCTCGAGATCATTCTGGCCGCGCGTGAGTTTTGCGAGGCGCTCTACGAGAAGGGCCGGGCCCATTCCGGAATGGCGGTCCTCGCAGCGCAGTTCACCGACACCGACCGTGTCGAATACCTGGACAAGACGTGAACCGTAACCGGCTAGTCTGGCTTGTCGTCGCCGCGGTGCTGGCCGTGATCGTCGCAATTCAGGTCACCGGCCCGTCGGGGAATCCGTCGGCACGGTTCGTCGCCCAGGCCGATATTCCCACTGTGGCACCGGGTGTCGACGTGCTTGCAGGCATCGCCGAAGTGCCGGTGCGTATCCGCGGATACGACTACCGCCGGGTAGCGTTCGGCGACGCGTGGACCGACGACAACAACGCTCCGGGTGGGCACAACGGCTGCGACACCCGCGACGACATTCTTGATCGCGATCTGGTGGACAAGACGTATGTGTCAATTAGCCGGTGTCCCAACGCGGTAGCGACGGGAACCCTGCACGATCCGTACACGAACGAAACCATCGCTCTCGTGCGCGGCAAGCAGACGGGCGCGGCTGTCCAAATTGACCATCTCGTGCCATTGGCTTACGCCTGGGACCTCGGAGCTCGGAACTGGACCGACGAGATGCGGATTCGTTTCGCCAACGACCCGGCCAACCTACTCGCGGTAGAAGGCCAAGCGAATCAGGACAAGGGCGATAAGGAGCCTGCGATGTGGATGCCGCCCAATAACGCATTCCACTGTCAGTACGCGGTGCAGTTCGCAAATGTGTTGCGCGGCTACGGGCTGCCGGTCGACGCGCCGTCGGCGACGATCCTGCGCGACGCGGCGGCGACGTGCCCGACGAGTTAGGTGCCTGTAAAGGTGTCGGGATCCGGCCTGAAGCGCGTGCCGTCGTCCAGACCGTTGAGCGTGCCCATTTCGTCGTCGGACAGCTCGAAGTCGAACACCTCGAGGTTCGACTTGATCCGCTGTGGTGACGACGAGCGGGGGATCACGACGTTGCCCAACTGGATGCTCCAGCGAATCAGCACCTGTGCCGGTGTCTTGTCGTGCGCCTGCGCAACGGATGCGATCACCGGGTTGTCGAGCAGCTTGCCGACGCCAAGTGGACCGTAGGCCTCGGTCACGATGCCGTAATCGGCGTTGATCGCTCGCAGCTCCGCCTGATTCAGCAGCGGATGCAGCTCGACCTGGTTGATCGCCGGAGTGAAGAAGGACAAGTCGATGACATTCGACAAGTGTTCGGCGTGAAAATTGGCCACCCCGATCGACCTGGTGTCGCCGACCTCTTTGCGCTTCATGAGGCCGCCCCAGCTGTCGACGTACTTGCCATGGTCGCTACCCGGCCAGTGGATGAGGTAGAGGTCGACGTAGTCCAGGCCGAGCCGACCGAGGCTGGCCTTCAGCGCGTCCTGGGAGGCTTGGAAGCCCTGATCGGAGGTGGCCAGCTTGGTGGTGACGAACAGTTCGTCGCGCGGCACGCCCGACGCCGCAATCGCCCGGCCCACGGCTTCTTCATTGCCGTAGACGGCCGCCGTGTCGATCAGTCGGTACCCCGCTTGCAGTGCCGCCGACACGGCCTGCTCGGTCTCGGAGTCCGACAGCTCTCCGACGCCGAGGCCGATCACCGGCATCGTGTTCTCGTCGTTGAGAGTGACGGTGGGAATCGCAGCCGCGGACGTCATGTCACCTACCCTGTGAAGTTGAATGTTCGGGGATCGGGACCCAGTCGCGTTCCGTCGCCGAGGGCGGAGACGGACGCCATGTCCTTCTCGCTCAGCTCGAAATCGAACACGTCGAAGTTGCTCACAATTCGCTCGGGGGTCACCGACTTCGGGATGACTATATTGCCGAGCTGGATATGCCACCTAATCAGCACCTGTGCAGCGGTTTTTCCGTGTGCCTCAGCAACGGCGGTCACCGACGGGTTCGTCAGCAATGATCCCTGGCCCAGCGGGCTCCACGCCTCGGTGGCGATCCCCAGCTGAGCGTGGGTTTCCCGCAATTCATGCTGCTGTAGTAGCGGATGCAATTCGATTTGGTTGACGGCCGGCACAATGCCGGTGCCGTCTAGCAGAATTCGCAAATGCTCCGGTTCGAAGTTGCTGACGCCGATCGAGCGGACCCGCCCTTGGTCGCGCAGATGCGCAAACGCCTTGAACGTATCGACGAACGCGTTCTTCGCGGGCATCGGCCAATGAATGAGGTAGAGGTCGAGGTAGTCAGCCGATCCAGAAAAGCCGAGGCGGTCCATGCTGGCGTCGAAGGCGGCCAGTGCGCTGTCGTAGCCCTGGTCGGCGTTCCACAACTTCGTGGTGACGAAGACGTCCTCGCGGGGCAGACCGGATGTCGTGACGGCCTTACCCACCTCGCGCTCATTGAAGTACCCTGCGGCCGTGTCGATGTGCCGGTAGCCCGCGTCCAGCGCGGTCGCCACCGCACGCCCGGTCTCTTCCGGCGGAGTCTGCCAAACGCCAAGTCCGACCTGAGGCATGGAATTACCGTCGTTCAATGTGATCAAGGGAGCAGCCATGACTCAAAGTCTGCCAGGCGAAGCACCACCGGTCGGGCCGCCGGCGCCAGGGGCCGAACCCGCACCACGGGGTAAGAGCCGCGGCAAAGACGCGATCATCAACGCCACCGCCGGCATCACACTGCGCGCACTGCCGCGGATACCCGACGCCGTCAAACGGCTGCTGCTCGGAGGCAGGACGGTCACCGTCGAGGGCAACACCCTCGACACCACACTGCAGCTGATGCTCGCCGCCCAACGCGCCGCCGGACTCGGCGGGCTGGTGTCGAGCGACGACGTCGCCGAGTCGCGATCCCAGTTGCGGACCGTGGCCGCCAGCTTCAAACAGGACCTTGTCGTCGATCGGGTGACCAATCTCTCGATCCCCGGTCCGGCCGGACCCATCCGGGCGCGGCACTACACGCCGACCGAGAGTGCGGCTCCGATGCTGGTCTTCTATCACGGGGGCGGCCAGGTCGTCGGCGACCTCGACACGCACGACGACTTGTGCCGGAAGTTCTGCCGCGACGGTGGTGTCCACGTGCTGTCGGTGGACTACCGGCTGGCGCCCGAGCACAAAGCGCCCGCTGGATCGGAGGACGCGTTCGCGGCCTACCAGTGGGCACTCGACCACGCAGGGGAGTTGGGTGCCGACGCCGGCCGAGTGGCGGTCGGCGGTGACAGTGCCGGCGGCAACCTCGCTGCGCTGGTGTCCCAGCGTGCCCGCAACGAGGGAACCCGGCTGCCCGCACTGCAGCTGCTGCTGTACCCGGTGACGAATTACCGTCACGGAACGCGGTCGCAGACACTATTCGCCGACGGCTATTTCCTCACCAAGCGCGATATGGACTGGTTCACCAACCTCTTCCTCGGCGGCGCCGACGTCGACGCATCCGATCCCCGGGTGTCGCCGCTGCTCGCCGACGACTTTTCGAACCTGCCGCCGGCGATGGTGCTGACCGCCGGGTTCGACCCGCTGCGCGACGAGGGCAACCAGTACGCGCGGGCGATGCGGGCGGCGGGTGTCATGGTCGACCACCGCGAATTCGGCTCGCTGATCCACGGCTTCGCGAACTTCTTCCCGCTCGGTGGTGGGAGTGCCACGGCCGTGACGGAGACGATCTCAGCCATGCGGGCACATCTCGCCCGCGCCTGAGAAGCGGCCGGAACGCCGCCGGTACGCTTAACCCGTGGCCAAACCCAAACGACAAGCCAGCTACGACCTGAAGGCAGCCGATCGCAAGCGCAATCTCGCGATCCAGATCGGGCTGACCTCGATAGTGGTGATCTTCGCCGTCGCGCTGGTGCTCTACATCGTGATGAACGGCTCGAAGAAACCGGCTGAGGGTGAGGCCAAGTCGATCCGCGTCACGTCGAGCAAGCTCGTCACCAAGGAGGGCAGCTCCGACCCGAAGGTCGTGCTGTCAATGTACGAAGACTTTCTGTGCCCGCACTGTGGCCAATTCGAGCAGCAGTTCGGCCCGACGGTCCGCAAGCTGATCGACACCGGCGCCGTGGCCGCCGACTACTACATGGTCGCCATCCTGGACCGGCCGCAGAACCAGAACTATTCGTCGCGTGCCGGCGGCGCCGCCTACTGCGTGGCCGACGAGAACATCGACGCGTTCCAGCGCTTCCACGCCAAGCTCTACCAAGAGCAGCCGAGCGAGACCGCGACCTCCTTCCCGGACAACGAGCAGCTGATTACGAGTGCGCGCCTGTCCGGCGCTGGCGGCAGCGTTCCGGACTGCATCAACAAGGGCCGCTACACCGCGATGGTCCAGGGCATGGCCAAGGCCACCGGCATCCAGGCCACGCCGACCATCCGGATCAACGGCGAGGACTACCAATACAGCACGCCCGACGCATTGGTCACCAAGATCAAGGAGATCGTCGGCGACGTGCCCGGGCTCGACGGTCCGGCACCTGCGGCGCCCGCGGCACCCGCCCCCGCTCAGACCCCTGCGGCACAGGCGCCTGCGCCGCTGATGCCGACGCCCACTCCGACGCGATGACCGTCGCAGCGCCCAGCGACGTCCACCCGAGCGAACCCGTGGATGAGCCGACGGGTGCACCCGTCCGGACGGCGAGCGCGGTATGGATCCTGATCGCGGGCGTTGTCGGGCTGGCCGCGGCGCTGACCCTGACGGTCGAGAAGATCCAAATCCTGATCAATCCCGACTACGTGCCGTCCTGCAGCATCAACCCGGTGCTGTCCTGCGGCTCGGTCATGATCACTCCGCAGGCATCGGCGTTCGGTTTCCCCAACCCGCTGATCGGCATCGTCGCATTCACGGTCGTGGTGGTGACGGGAGTGCTCGCCATGGCCAAGATCACGTTGCCGCGCTGGTACTGGGCCGGCCTGGCCACCGGCACGCTGCTGGGCGTCGTGTTCGTTCACTGGCTGATCTTCCAGAGCCTCTACCGCATCGGCGCGTTGTGCCCGTACTGCATGGCGGTCTGGGCGGTGACGATTCCGCTGCTCGTCGTGGTCGCCTCGATCGCGCTGCGGCCGGCGGGCGGGAATGCTGTTGCGCGGGTGCTCCATGCCTGGCGCTGGTCGCTGGTGGCGCTGTGGTTCACGGCGCTTATTCTGCTGATCCTCGCGCGTTTCTGGGACTACTGGTCCACGCTCATTTAGAACCGCACGTTCATCGGGGGTTAGGGTCAGCGGGTGCTTTCGAAGGTTCTGGTAGCCAACCGTGGCGAGATCGCTATCCGCGCGTTCCGCGCCGCGTACGAGATGGGAATCGCGACCGTCGCGGTCTATCCGTATGAGGATCGCAATTCTCTGCACCGGTTGAAGGCTGATGAGTCGTATCAGATCGGCGAGACGGGCCACCCGGTGCGGGCCTACCTGTCGGTCGACGAGATCATCCGCGTCGCCCAACATGCCGGCGCCGACGCGGTCTACCCGGGATACGGCTTCCTGTCGGAGAACCCCGAGCTGGCTGCGGCATGCGCCGCGGCGGGCATCACATTCGTCGGGCCCACCTCCGAAGTGCTCGAGCTGACGGGCAACAAGTCACGCGCCATCGATGCCGCCCGCGCCGCCGGGCTGCCGGTGCTGAGATCGTCGCCGCCGTCGGCGTCGGTCGACGAGTTGGTCGCCGCTTCGCGCGACATGGACTTCCCGGTGTTCGTCAAGGCGGTATCCGGTGGCGGCGGGCGTGGCATGCGCCGCGTGACCGACCCGAAGGCACTGCCCGAGGCGATCGAGGCGGCCAGCCGAGAAGCCGAATCGGCTTTCGGCGATCCGATGGTGTACCTGGAGCAGGCGGTTCTCAACCCGCGCCACATCGAGGTGCAGATCCTGGCCGACACCCGCGGCAACGTGATGCACCTGTTCGAGCGCGACTGCAGCGTGCAGCGTCGTCATCAGAAGGTCATCGAGCTGGCGCCGGCGCCGAATCTGCCCGAGGAGCTGCGCCAGCGGATCTGTGCAGACGCGGTGGCGCTGGCCCAGCAGATCAACTACTCCTGCGCGGGCACCGTCGAATTCCTGCTCGACGAGCGCGGCCATCACGTGTTCATCGAAATGAACCCGCGCATCCAGGTCGAGCACACCGTGACCGAGGAGATCACCGACGTCGACCTGGTGTCCAGCCAGCTGCGCATCGCGGCGGGGGAGACGCTGGCCGACCTGGGCCTGAGCCAGGAGATGTTGACGGTGCGCGGGGCTGCTTTGCAGTGCCGGATCACCACTGAAGATCCCGCCAACGGCTTCCGGCCCGACATCGGCCGCATCACCGCCTACCGTTCGCCCGGCGGTGCCGGCATCCGGCTCGACGGCGGCACGCACTTGGGTGCCGAGATCGGCGCGCACTTCGACTCGATGCTCGTCAAACTCACCTGCCGCGGGCGTGACTTCAATGCCGCGGTGGCGCGGTCGCATCGCGCGCTGGCCGAGTTCCGGGTGCGCGGTGTGTCGACGAACATCCCGTTCCTTCAGGCTGTGATCGACGACCCGGATTTCCGTGCGGGACGGATCAATACGTCGTTCATCGACGAGCGTCCCTACCTGCTGACCGCGCGATCGCCAGCCGACCGCGGCACCAAGATCCTGAACTATCTGGCCGACGTGACGGTGAACCAGCCGCACGGTCCACGCCCGTCGACGGTCTATCCGCAGGACAAGCTGCCGCAGATCGACCTCGACGCAATGCCACCCCGGGGCAGCAAGCACTTGCTGACCGAAGTCGGACCGGAGGGTTTCGCGCGCTGGCTGCGTGAATCCAAGTCGGTCGGTGTCACCGACACGACGTTCCGCGATGCGCATCAGTCGCTGCTGGCCACCCGGATCCGCACGAGCAGTCTGTTGATGGTGGCGCCCTATATCGCGCGGCTGACACCGCAGCTGCTGTCCATCGAGTGCTGGGGTGGAGCGACTTACGATGTGGCGCTTCGATTCCTGAAAGAAGACCCGTGGGAGCGGCTGGCCGCGATCCGCGAGGCAGTCCCCAACATCTGCCTGCAGATGCTGCTGCGTGGCCGCAACACCGTGGGATACACGCCATACCCCGAATCCGTCACCTACGCGTTCATCCAGGAGGCGACGGCAACGGGCATCGACATCTACCGCATCTTCGACGCGCTCAACAACGTCGAGTCGATGCGACCTGCAATCGACGCCGTGCGTGAAACAGGCACGGCGGTGGCCGAAGTCGCGATGAGCTACACGGGCGATCTGTCCGATCCGGCCGAAAACCTTTACACACTGGACTATTACCTCAAGCTGGCCGAGCAGATCGTCGACGCCGGCGCACATGTGCTGGCCATCAAGGACATGGCCGGACTGCTGCGGCCGCAGGCGGCTCATCAGTTGATCACCGCGCTGCGCAGCCGCTTCGATCTGCCCGTGCACGTGCATACGCACGACACCCCGGGCGGGCAATTGGCCACGTACTTGGCGGCCTGGCAGGCCGGTGCCAATGCGGTCGACGGCGCCGCGGCGCCGCTGGCGGGCACCACCAGTCAGCCCGCATTGTCCTCGATCGTCGCCGCCACCGCGCACACCGAATTCGACACCGGGCTCTCGCTGTCGTCGGTGTGCGACCTGGAGCCGTACTGGGAAGCGCTGCGAAAGGTGTACGCGCCCTTCGAATCTGGGCTACCTGCCCCGACTGGGCGCGTCTACAGTCACGAGATCCCCGGTGGTCAGCTGTCCAACCTGCGCCAGCAAGCCATCGCGCTCGGCCTCGGCGACCGGTTCGAGGAGATCGAGGCGAACTATGCCGCCGCCGACCGCGTGTTGGGCCGGCTGGTCAAAGTCACGCCCTCCTCGAAGGTGGTCGGCGACTTGGCACTGGCGCTCGTCGGCGCTGGTGTAAGTGCTGACGAATTCGCCTCGGATCCAGCACGATTCGATATTCCGGACTCGGTGATCGGGTTCTTACGTGGTGAGCTGGGTGACCCGCCGGGCGGCTGGCCGGAACCGTTGCGCAGCAAGGCTCTTGCCGGGCGCCCGCCGGCCAAGCCGCAAGCCAAGCTCGGCAGCGAGGACGAGGCGGTGCTCGCACTGTCGGGGACCAAGCGCCAGGCCACGCTGAACCGGCTGCTGTTCTCTGGTCCGACAAAGGAGTTCGAGGCTCACCGTGAACTGTATGGCGACACCTCGAGCTTGAGCGCCAACCAGTTCTTCTACGGGCTGCGGCACGGCGACGAGCATCGCGTGCGTCTGGAGCGCGGCGTCGAGCTGCTGATCGGTCTGGAGGCGATCTCCGATCCCGACGAACGCGGCATGCGCACGGTGATGTGCATCCTCAACGGTCAGCTGCGGCCCGTGGTTGTGCGTGACCGCAGCATCGCCAGTGAGGTACCGACGGCCGAGAAGGCGGACCGGTCCAATCCCGACCACATCGCCGCACCGTTCGCCGGGGTCGTCACCGTCAGTGTCGAGGCCGGCGACCAGGTCGACGCCGGTCAGACCATCGCCACCATCGAGGCGATGAAGATGGAGGCCGCGATCACCGCACCCAAGGCGGGCAAGGTCAGCCGAACAGCGGTATCGGCCACCGCGCAAGTCGAAGGTGGCGACCTGCTGGTGGTGGTCAGCTGAGCCGGATCGTCGCCGGCACGCTCGGTGGGCGGCGAATTGCCGTGCCGCGCACCGGGACCCGTCCGACCACCGACAGGGTGCGCGAGTCGCTGTTCAATGTGTTGGCCGCGCGCATCGACTTGACCGGTGCGGCGGTGCTCGACCTGTACGCAGGCTCGGGCGCATTGGGCCTCGAGGCGCTGTCGCGTGGTGCGACGTCGGCGGTGTTCGTGGAGTCTGATCACCGGGCGGCATCGGTCATCGCTGAAAACATCGCCTCCCTCGGGGTAAGCGGCGCCACGTTGCGGCGCGGCGCGGTCGCCGCGGTGCTGGCGGGCGGCGCGGATCGGCCCGTCGACGTGGTGCTGGCCGACCCGCCTTACGACGTAACAGCGGCCGAGATCGAGGATGTGCTCGCCGCATTGGTCAATGGGGGATGGGTGGCTGCGGGGACGGTCGTCGTCGTCGAGCGAGGGTCGTCCGGGCCGTCGCTGACCTGGCCGGCGGGTTGGAACGCGTGGCCTGCGCGCCGCTATGGCGACACGCGCTTGGAGTTGGCGGTCGTCGATGTCGCCCCCGACGCGGCTCCCGTGCGCAACTGAGCTGCCCTGATACCGTCGTCACCCATGAGCGGCGCGGTATGCCCGGGATCCTTCGACCCGGTGACCCTGGGCCATGTCGACGTCTTCGAGCGTGCTTCCGCTCAGTTCGACGAAGTCGTGGTCGCGGTGCTCGTGAACCCGAACAAGAAGGGCATGTTCAGCCTCGGCGAGCGCATCGCGATGATCGAGGAGTCCACGACACATCTGCCAAACCTGCGCGTCGAATCCGGCGAGGGCCTGGTCGTCAACTTCGCGAAATCGCACGGACTGACCGCGATCGTCAAGGGGCTTCGCACCGGCACCGACTTCGAGTACGAGTTGCAGATGGCGCAGATGAACAGGCACATCGCCGGCGTCGACACGTTTTTCGTCGCGACCACGCCGCGGTACTCGTTCGTGTCGTCGTCGTTGGCCAAGGAGGTCGCGACGCTGGGCGGTGACGTGTCGGAGCTGCTGCCCGAGCCCGTCAACGTGCGCCTGCAGGCCAAGCTGAAGGGTTAGCCACCGTCGTCGGCGGGTAGGCCTCGGGGTGGCGCACAGCCCATAGCGCCGAAGCCAAGCCCATGGACAACGGAGGTTATCGCCATGGTCGAAACATTTGTTCAGTCAACCGATGACGTCGTGAAGTTCCTCAGGGATCAGCACAACCTGATCAAGGACATGTTCGACGAGGTCCTGTCCGCCGACGACCCGAAGGCCCGCGAGAATGCGTTCGTCGACCTTCGCCAATTGCTGGCGGTACACGAGACCGCCGAGGAGATGGTCGTTCACCCGCGGGCGCGTAGGGAAGTGGCCGACGGCGAGGAGATCGTCGATGCACGGCTGAAAGAAGAGCATGTCGCCAAGGAACAGCTGTCCAAGCTCGAGAGCATGGACATCTCGTCCAAGGAGTTCATCACCGAGCTGACGAAGTTCCGCGACGCGGTCATCGATCACGCCGAGCACGAGGAGAACGAGGAGTTCAACAAGCTCCAACGCAAGCTGGACTCCGACGACCTCGGACGGATGGCCAAGGCGGTGCAGGCCGCAGAGGCGATCGCGCCCACCCGTCCGCACGCGGGGGTGGAGTCTGCCAAGGCCAACTTCGCCGTTGGACCATTTGCGTCCATGCTCGACCGGGCACGGGACCTGATCGGCGCGGCCATGCGCTAACGCCCCTGATCGTCGAGGCTGCGGGTAGATCATGAGTTTGCCAGGATTTGCGATCTCTCCGCAGCCTCGGCGTCTCCGGCGAGGCGCCGAGCGTGTTGACATAATGTGACCGAAGCAATTCAGACCCGAGTTGCGGCCTGGGCATGTTGGCGAAGCCGAAACACGACACACCGGTGTCGGAAGCCGAGTCACAGAGGTAACACCAGGCACACTGGTAACTGTCAACTACGCCTGGAGGGTGTTGCCGTGTACCGAGTCTTTGAAGCGCTCGACGAGTTGGGCGCCATTGTGGAAGAAGCCCGCGGCGTCCCGATGACAGCGGGATGTGTGGTGCCCCGCGGTGATGTGCTCGAGCTGATCGACGACATCAAGGACGCCATCCCGGGTGAACTCGACGATGCTCAAGACGTCCTCGATGCGCGCGACGGGATGCTGCGCGAAGCCAAGCAACACTCCGACCAGATGGTGTCGACGGCCACCACGGAGGCCGACTCGCTGGTCAACCACTCGCGCGCCGAAGCCGACAGGCTGCTCGCCGACGCGAAGGCGCAAGCCGACCGGATGGTCGCCGAGGCGCGTCAGCACAGCGAACGCATGGTCGTCGAGGCTCGCGAGGAGGCCAACCGCCTCGCCGCGACGGCCAAGCGCGAGTACGAGGCCAGCACCGGACGCGCCAAGACCGAGGCTGACCGGCTGATCGAAAACGGCAACCTCGCCTACGAGAAGGCCGTGCAGGAAGGCATCAAGGAGCAGCAGCGGCTGGTATCGCAGACCGAGATCGTCCAGACCGCCACCGCGGAGGCCACCCGGCTCATCGACTCGGCGCACGCTGAGGCCGACCGCCTGCGCGGCGAATGCGACATCTACGTCGACAGCAAGCTCGCCGACTTCGAGGAGTTCCTCAACGGGACGCTGCGCTCGGTGGGCCGCGGCCGCCATCAGCTGCGCACCGCGGCGGGCACCCACGACTACGCGGCGCGCTAGTCGTCCGCTGTTTCCGTCGCCGTAGGATTGCCGTCATGGCGACGCATGCGAACGCGGCGGCGCACCGCGCGTCACGATCACCGCTTGTGATCAACATTTCCCGGCTTGGCCGGCGGCCCGGGTCGATGCTGACCTTGCACGAGACCGTGCCTGCTCCGACGCGCATCGGGCTGGACTTGATCGCGATCGAGCAAGGCGCGCCGCTGGAGCTGGATCTGCGAATCGAGTCGGTCTCGGAGGGTGCGCTGGTCACCGGTACCGTCTCGGCGCCGACCGCGGGGGAGTGCGCCCGGTGCCTGACCGGAATCACCGGCGACGTCGAGATCGACCTGACCGAGCTGTTCGCCTACCCGGACAGCGCGACCGACGAGACCACCGAGGCCGACGAAGTCGGCCGCGTCATTAACGACACCATCGACCTGCAACAGCCGATCATCGACGCAGTCGGGCTGGCGCTGCCGTTCGTGCCGGTGTGCGGGCCGGACTGCGCCGGGCTGTGCCCGGAGTGCGGCGTGCCCCTGGCCACCGCGGAGCCGGGACACCACCACGAGCAGATCGACCCGCGATGGGCCAAACTCGCCGGCATTCTCGATCAGGACGACAAGTGACGGCTGACCGTGCGCTGCTACTCGCGGCGCTGGGTGTCGACCTTCCCGGCGAACTGCTCACCGTCGCACTGACCCACCGCAGCTACTCCTACGAAAACGGAGGCCTGCCCACCAACGAGCGCCTGGAGTTCCTCGGGGATGCGGTGCTCGGGCTGACGATCACCGAGGAGCTCTACCATCGGCATCCCGACCGCTCCGAAGGGGATCTGGCCAAGCTGCGGGCGAGCATCGTCAACACCCATGCCCTCGCCGATGTGGGGCGTCATCTCTCCGAGCACGGCCTCGGCGCCTACCTGCTGCTGGGCAAGGGTGAGGAGAATTCCGGCGGTGCAGAGAAGTCCAGCATCCTGGCCGACGGCGTCGAATCTCTGCTCGGTGCAATCTATTTGGAGCACGGCATTGCGATCGCCCGCGAGGTGATCATGCGGCTGTTCAGCTCGCTGCTGGACACCGCGCCGACGCTGGGCGCGGGATTGGACTGGAAGAGCAGCCTTCAGGAGCTGACCGCATCCCGGGGCATGGGCGCGCCGTCGTATGTGGTGACCTCGACCGGCCCTGACCACGACAAGGAATTCACCGCGACGGTCATCGTCACCGACGTCGAATACGGCAGGGGCGTCGGCCGGACGAAGAAAGAGGCCGAACTCAAGGCCGCCGCGGCGGCGTGGAACGCGCTCGCCCCCGCTTCTGGTGTAGATGCCTGAGCTTCCCGAAGTCGAGGTCGTTCGACGGGGTTTGGAAGAGCACGTCGTGGACAAGACCATTAGTGCGGTCCGGGTGCACCATCCCCGCGCGGTGCGCAGACACGAGGCAGGCCCCGCCGACCTGACCGCACGTCTGTTGGGCGCGCACATCACGGGCACCGGCCGCCGCGGAAAGTACCTGTGGCTGACGTTGGATGACGGGTCGGCGCTCGTCGTACATCTCGGGATGAGCGGCCAGATGCTGCTCGGGGCGTTGCCGCGGGAGGACCACCTGCGTATCGCCGCGCTGCTCGACGACGGCACGGCGCTGAGTTTCGTCGACCAAAGAACATTCGGCGGGTGGATGATCGCCGACGTCGTGACTGTCGACGGGACTGATGTCCCAGTGCCCGTCGCGCACCTGGCGCGCGACCCGCTGGACCCGCACTTCAATCGCGAGGCTGTCGTTACGGTGTTGCGGCGCAAGCATTCTGAGATCAAGCGTCAGCTGCTGGATCAGACGGTGGTTTCCGGCATCGGCAACATCTACGCCGACGAGGCGTTGTGGCGCGCAAAGATCAACGGCGCCCGGCTGGCGTCGTCGCTGACCCGACCGAAGCTGGGTGAGCTGCTCGACGCCGCCGCGGAGGTGATGACCGACGCTCTTGGGCAGGGCGGAACGTCGTTCGACTCGCTGTACGTGAATGTCAACGGCGAATCCGGCTACTTCGAGCGGTCGCTGGACGCCTACGGTCGCGAGGGTGAGCCGTGCCGGCGCTGCGGCGCGGTGATGCGGCGGGAGAAGTTCATGAATCGCTCGTCGTTCTACTGCCCTAGATGCCAACCACGCCCCCGGGCCCGCCGCCCCTAACTGTCGCGAGCGTGCGTGTCTGTACGCAACACGCCGCGAAAAGGTGGCATTCTGCGCACGCTCGCGGCCGCCGAGTGCGACGGGAATGCCCACGCGGCGGACGTTGTAGAAATAAGCCATGACTGAACTGTGGGTGGAGCGCACCGGTGTGCGCCGTTACACCGGGCGCAGCACGCGCGGCGCTGAGGTGTTCGTCGGCAACGAAGACGTCGACGGCGTCTTCACCCCGGGCGAGCTGATGAAGATCGCGCTGGCGGCCTGCAGCGGAATGGCCAGCGACGCGCCGCTGCAACGGCGCCTCGGCGACGACTACACGACGACCATCAAGGTGTCGGGGCCAGCCGATCGCGACCAAGAGCGCTACCCGCTGCTCGAAGAACGCATGGAGCTCGACCTGTCCGGGCTCTCCGAGGACGAGGTGTCCCGGGTGCTGACGGTCGTGGAGCGTGCCATCGATCAGGTGTGCACCGTCGGCCGCACACTGAAATCTGGGACCAAAGTGACATTTGAGGTCAGTGATGCAGGAGTTAGCTGAGGCCCGGCTGACCGCCTGGGTGCACGGCTACGTCCAGGGCGTCGGATTCCGCTGGTGGACGCGGTCCCGCGCACTGGAACTCGGCCTCACTGGATTTGCCTCCAACCGGCCAGACGGCCGTGTTCAGGTGGTCGCGCAGGGGCCACGCGACGCCTGCCAGCGATTGCTTGACCTGCTACAAAGCGGCAACACTCCCGGCCACGTACAAAAAGTCGTCGCAGACTGGTCAGAACCGGGCGACGCGCTCCAGGGGTTCACCGAACGTTAGCCTGCGCGACGGTAGTGTGGCACGTCGTGCACCTCAAGAGTCTGACGCTGAAGGGCTTCAAGTCCTTTGCCGCACCGACGACTCTGCGCTTCGAACCGGGCATCACGTGTGTCGTCGGTCCCAATGGTTCGGGCAAATCCAATGTCGTCGACGCGCTCACCTGGGTGATGGGTGAGCACAGCGCCAAGACCCTGCGCGGCGGCAAGATGGAGGACGTCATCTTCGCCGGGACGTCGTCGCGCGCCCCGCTCGGGCGCGCCGAGGTAACCGTCACGATCGACAACTCCGACAACGCGCTGCCGATCGAGTACTCCGAGGTGTCGATCACCCGTCGCATGTTCCGCGACGGCGGCAGCGAGTACGAAATCAACGGCACCAGTTGCCGTTTGATGGATGTGCAGGAATTGCTCTCCGACTCCGGCATCGGCCGTGAGATGCACGTCATCGTCGGCCAGGGCAAGCTCAACGAGATCCTGGAATCGCGCCCTGAGGATCGCCGGGCATTCATCGAGGAAGCCGCAGGCGTGCTCAAGCACCGCAAGCGCAAGGAAAAGGCGGTCCGCAAGCTCGACGCAATGTCGGCAAACCTGGCCCGGCTGACGGACCTGACCACCGAGCTACGCCGACAGCTCAAGCCGCTCGGCCGCCAAGCCGAGATGGCCCGTCGCGCCCAGACCATCCAGGCCGACCTGCGCGACGCGCGGCTGCGGCTGGCCGCCGACGACTTGGTCACGCGGCGAGCGGAATTCGAGAACACCAACCAGGCCGAGACGACGCTTCGCCGTGAACACGACGAGCTGACCACCCGCCTCGCCGCCAGATCCGTCGAGCTCGAAGCCCACGAGTCCGCCGTCAACAGCCTCAGCGAGCGGACAGACCAGGCCCAGCAGACCTGGTTCCGGCTCTCGGCGCTGGCCGAGCGCGTCAGCGCGACCGTGCGCATCGCCAGCGAGCGCGCACAGCACCTCGATGCCGAACCCGAAACGTCAAGCGGCCCCGACCCCGATGCCCTCGATGCCCAGGCCGAAGAGGTCGCCGCTCAAGAACGCCAGCTTGTTGCGGAGCTAGCCGAATCCCGTAGCCGGCTAGAAGCGGCCCGCGCCGAACTCACCGAGCGCGAGCGCCTCGCGGCCGAGGCCGAACGCGCGCACATGGCCGCCGCCCGTGCGGAGGCCGACCGCCGCGAAGGGCTGGCCCGGCTGTCCGGCCAGGTCGACACGATGCGCACGCGCGTCGAATCGATCGACGAGACAGTGGCGCGCATGTCGGTCGGCATCGAGGAAGCCGCGGCTAAAGCCCAGCAGATGCAGGCAGAGTTCGAGACCATCCAGGGCCGCGTGGGTGAACTCGATGCCGGCGAGGTCGGCCTCGACGAGCACCACGACCGCACCGTGGCCGCGCTGCGGCTGGCCGATGAACGCGTCGCCGAACTGCAAGCGGCTGAGCGTGGCGCCGAACGTCAGGTCGCGTCGTTGCGCGCACGCATCGAGGCGCTCTCGGTCGGACTGGACCGTAAGGACGGCGCTGCGTGGTTGCAGCGAAACCACGGTGGCGCAGGGCTTTTCGGATCGATTGCCAACCTGCTGAAGGTACAGCAAGGTTACGAAGCGGCGGTCGCCGCCGTACTTGGCGCGGCCGCCGACGCCGTCGCCGCCGAGAACTTTGGCGCGGCCCGCTCAGCGGTCGCGGCGCTGAAGGAATCCGACGGCGGCCGTGCGGCGATCGTCCTCGGCGACTGGCCGAACCACGCGACGCCTCCCGTGGGGCCGCTGCCCGACGGCGCGGTATGGGCGATCCATCAAGTGGAAGCGCCGGCACGGCTGCAGGGCGCGATCACGGCCATGCTGTCCGGCGTCGCGGTGGTCCGCGACCTGTCGTCTGCGCTGGACCTCGTCGCGACGCGCCCTCAACTGCGCGCGGTGACGAACGACGGTGACCTCGTCGGGGCGGGCTGGGTCAGCGGCGGATCTGACCGCAAGCCGAGCACTCTCGAGATCACGTCGGAGGTCGAGAAGGCACGCGGCGAGCTGGCCGAGGCCGAGAAGCGAACCGGCGAGCTGTCGGCCGCGCTGGCCGGCGCTCTCGAGGAACAGTCCGCCCGCCAAGACTCGGCGGAGCAGGCATTGGCCGCACTCAACGAGTCCGACGCCGCGATCTCGGCGATCTATGAGCAGCTGGGCCGGCTCGGCCAGAACGCCCGCGCTGCCGACGACGAGTGGCAGCGGCTGATTCAGCAGCGCAACGAACTCGATGCCGGCCGCAACCAGACCGTTGAGGAACTCGCGCAACTCGAGCAGCGGCTGCACAACGCGCAGCAGGAGCCGACATTCGAATCCGAACCCGTCGACCGCCAGGAGTCGATGGCCGCCGCGGAAGTCGCACGGTCCACAGAGGTCGAAGCGCGGCTTTCCGTACGAACTGCGGAGGAACGCGCGAATGCCGTTCGTGGACGGGCAGATTCGCTGCGCCGAGCCGCCGCAGCCGAACGCGAAGCACGACTGCGTGCCCAACGTGCGCGCGAGGCCCGCTTGCACGCCGCCGCGGTTGCAGCAGCGGTGGCCGAGTCCGGACGCCTCGTCGCGCAGCGTTTGAGCGCCGCGGTCGCCGTAGCGTCGCGCGCCCGCGATGCGGTGGCCGCTGAACGCCAGCACCGCGCTGGCGCATTGGCGAAGGCCCGCGAAGAGGTCAACGAACTCGGGGCCAAGATCAACGCGCTCACCGACTCATTGCATCGTGACGAGGTCGCCAAAGCCCAAGCGGCACTTCGCATCGAGCAGCTCGAGGAGCACGTCCTCGGGCAGTTCGGCATGGCCACAGCGGATTTGATCGCCGAGTACGGGCCCGACGTACCGCTTCCGCCGTCGGAGTTGGAGATGGCCGAGTACGAGCAGGCACGCGAGCGCGGCGAGCAGGTCACCGCGCCGGCGCCCATGCCGTTCGACCGGCCCACCCAGGAACGCCGCGCCAAGAAGGCCGAGCGGGAGCTCAACGAGTTGGGCCGGGTGAACCCGCTGGCGCTCGAGGAGTTCGCCGCGCTGGAAGAGCGCTATAACTTCCTGTCCACTCAACTCGAGGACGTCAAGGCGGCCCGCAAGGACCTGCTCGATGTCATCGCCGACGTCGATGAGCGCATCCTGCAGGTGTTCGCGGAGGCCTACGTCGACGTGGAACGCGAGTTCCGCGAAGTGTTTTCGGCGTTGTTCCCCGGCGGCGAGGGCCGGCTGCTGCTGACCGATCCCGACGACATGCTGACAACCGGCATCGAGGTCGAGGCGCGTCCGCCAGGCAAGAAGATCAAGCGGCTTTCACTGCTGTCCGGTGGCGAGAAGTCGCTCACGGCGGTCGCGATGCTGGTGGCCATCTTCCGTGCCAGGCCGTCGCCGTTCTATGTGATGGACGAGGTGGAGGCCGCGCTCGACGACGTGAACCTGCGACGGCTGCTCGGGCTTTTCGAACAGCTGCGGTCGCAGTCGCAGTTGATCGTCATCACGCACCAGAAGCCGACGATGGAGGTCGCCGACGCTTTGTATGGCGTCACGATGCGCGACGACGGCATCACTGCGGTGATCAGCCAACGCATGCGGGGCCAGGAACTCGTCGGCACCGCCAATTAGCTATCGCTGCGCGTGAACGTACTGCGAAGAATCGCAGCAGTTTTCGCAGTGACTGCACGTTTGGCGCGTCAGATCATCTCTGGGATTAGCGACGTGCCCACCTGATGCCGGCAAGCCGGGTTGCCGATTCCGCGAAACTGCACTTGCTGCGGGGCTCACTCGCACTTTCTCGCAACAAGTGCAGTCTCGTGGATTGTGCCGACCTCCAGGCTCTCTACCCTAGATTTCGGTGACACCGCGCCGGCGCAAGGCCGCCAAATCGGCTGCACCGCAGCCGTGTAGACAGATCAGCAGCTCGTCGAGGAAGCGCTCTAGCCAATCCTCCACGGCTGCAGGTGATTCGATCGCGGGCGCCAGCAGCGGCCGCGCTACTGCCACCACGTCGGCGCCCATCGCCAGCACCTTGGCGGCGTCCATACCGGTGCGGATGCCGCCCGACGCGACGATCTGTACGTCCGGCAGCGTATGCCGGACCTGCATCACCGCTTCCGCGGTCGGGATACCCCACTCCGCCAGCGCGGGATAGCGGATTTCGCCGTGACGGACGAACTGCTCCACGCGCGCCCACGACGTGCCGCCTGCGCCCGCCACGTCGACCGCAGCGATCGGGCAGTCCACCAACTCGGCGGCAGCGGCCGCGCCGATTCCGTGGCCGACCTCCTTGAGTAGCACCGGATAACCGATCGACCCGGCGATGTCGCGAAGCCGCGAGATCGAGCCCGAAAAGTCGGTGTCGCCCTCGTGCTGCATGGCCTCCTGCAGCGGATTCGTATGCACCGCAAGCGCATTGGCGCCGACGCGGTCCAGCGCCTTGACCAGGTCGGGCACCACCACTTCGTTGAGCTGAGCCAATCCGATGTTGCCAATCAGCAGCACGTCGGGCGCTACGTCGCGCACGCAGAACGAGCTCGATGCCGACTCGTTGTCGAGCATGATGCGCTGTGAACCGAGCATCATGCCCACACCGAGTCGCTGCGCCACGGCGGCCAGGTTGCGGTTGATGGTGCCGGACAGTTCTGCGCCGCCGGTCATCGACCCGATCAACACCGGGGCGCGCAGCCGCGAGCCGAGGAACGACGTGGACAGGTCGACGCTGCCCAGGTCGGTCTGCGTCAGCGCGTTATACGGCAATCGGTACCGCTCCAGCCCGGTGGTGACCGTCTGATAGTCGACCGCGTCGGTCAGGCACACGTCGATGTGCCGCCGCTTGCGGGTCTCCATGCCTCCGGGGTCGAGCGTCATTGCTTAATGCCCCTGAGACAATGGCGTGGTGTCGGAAAGTCTGTGGATCGCAATCGCGGTCATTGCCGTTCTGGTCGTCGTTGCCCTGGTCTTCGGCCTGGTGCGGTACCGGCGCCGACGGATCAGCTTGTCGTCTGCAGACACTGCCACTCCCGTTGACCGCTCCGGCGGCTATTCCGCCTCTTCAGGCATCACATTTACCAAGTCAGCGCCTGCCGAACCGATCGAACGCATCGACACCAGCGGGTTACCCGCCGTCGGCGATGATGCCACCATCCCGCGCGATTCGGTCAAACGGCCCATCGCCGACGTGCGGCTCCCAGAACCGGCGGTAGCAGAGCCCGAATCCGCCCCTGCTGCGCCCGGAGTTTCTGCGGAAGCCCCTGCTGCGCCCGATGTCGGGGCCATAGCCCCTCCAGAAGGCCGGCTGGACCGGCTTCGCGGTCGGCTTGCCAAATCGCAGAACAGCCTCGGCCGCAGCATGCTGGGTCTGCTCGGCGGTGGTGACCTCGACGAGGACTCGTGGGAGGCCGTCGAGGACACCTTGCTGATCGCGGACCTGGGACCCGTCGTGACCGAGTCTGTCGTCAGCTCGCTGCGCTCACGGCTGGCCAGCAGCGCCGTGCGCACAGAAACCGATGCCCGCGCGGTACTGCGTGAAGTTTTGATCGAGGCGCTGCACCCCGATTTGGACCGCTCCATCAAGGCATTGCCGCATGACGGCAAGCCCTCGGTGCTGTTGGTCGTCGGTGTGAACGGCACCGGCAAGACCACGACGGTCGGCAAGCTGGCGCGCGTGCTGGTCGCCGACGGCCGCAGAGTCGTGCTCGGCGCCGCCGACACGTTCCGAGCCGCCGCGGCTCATCAGCTGCAGTCCTGGGCCTCGCGCGTCGGTGCGCAGGTGGTGACCGGGGCCGAGGGCGCCGACCCCGCATCCGTGGCGTTCGACGCGGTCGACAAAGGCATCGAATCCGGTGCAGACGTCGTCGTCATCGACACTGCCGGTCGGCTGCACACCAAGACCGGTCTGATGGACGAGCTGGGCAAGGTCAAGCGTGTCGTGAGCCGGCGCGCCGAGGTTGACGAGGTCCTGTTGGTGCTGGACGCGACGATCGGGCAGAACGGTCTGCCGCAGGCCCGCGTGTTCGCCGAAGTCGTCGACATCACCGGTGTCGTGCTGACCAAACTCGACGGCACGGCAAAGGGCGGGATCGTCTTCCGGGTGCAACAGGAATTGGGTGTTCCGGTCAAGCTCGTCGGTCTGGGCGAAGGCCCCGACGACCTCGCTCCATTTGAGCCCGCCGCGTTCGTCGATGCGCTGCTCGGGTAACAAGCAGTCGTCAAAAAACACGTGATGTAACACCGCCGAAACGTCGTCCGCGTATCCGTTCACACGAGCGAAACACCGCAGCGTCTTAGACGAAACAACCACTCAGCATTGTCTTGCAACAGGTCAACGGTCGTAAAAAGCTGCGGCCGTGGCATGTCAAAGGAGGAAACTGCGAGTGGATGGCTTTCCGATAATGGGCATCCCCGACACCGGGGATACGGCATGGATGCTGGCAAGCTCCGCGCTTGTGTTGCTGATGACGCCAGGACTGGCGTTCTTCTACGGCGGCATGGTTCGCGCCAAGGGCGTGCTCAACATGCTGATGATGAGCATCAGTGCCATGGGTGTCGTGACGGTGTTGTGGGTGCTTTACGGCTACTCGCTGTCCTTCGGCAACGACAAGTTCGATCTGTTCGGCGACCCGACGCAGTACTGGGGACTGAAGGGTCTGATCGCCGGAAACGCGAAAGCCGCGGTTGCCGCGGATCCGAGCACCGGGACTGCCGCGGCCGACGCAGTGAATATCCCGCTGGCAGGCACGATCCCGCAGCTTGTGTTCGTGATGTTCCAGCTGATGTTCGCGATCATCACAGTTGCCCTGGTATCGGGTGCGGTTGCCGACCGGCTGAAGTTCGGCTCCTGGCTGGTTTTCGCGGGCCTGTGGGCGACCTTCGTCTACTTCCCAGTCGCACACTGGGTGTTCGCGTTCGACGGCTTCACCGGTGAGACGGGCGGCTGGATCGCCAACAAGCTCAAGGCAATCGACTTCGCGGGTGGTACGGCGGTCCATATCAACTCGGGTGCCGCCGGCCTGGCATTGGCCCTCGTTCTCGGTAGGCGCAAGGGCTGGCCGGGAACCCCGATGCGGCCGCACAACCTTCCGTTCGTGATGCTCGGTGCCGGGCTGCTGTGGTTCGGCTGGTACGGGTTCAACGCCGGTTCGGCGCTGAGTTCCGGTGGTATCGCGGCGTCGACGTTCGTGACCACCACCGTGGCCACTGGTACCGCGATGCTCGCCTGGCTACTTGTCGAGCGCGTCCGTGACGGCAAGGCCACCTCGTTGGGTGCCGCATCAGGCATCGTGGCGGGCCTTGTCGCGATCACACCGTCCTGTTCGTCGGTGAACGTCCTCGGCGCGCTGGTGGTCGGTTTCCTGGGCGGCGCGATTTGCGCACTGGCCACGGGGTTGAAGTTCAAGTTCGGCTACGACGATGCCCTCGACGTGGTTGGGGTGCACATGATCGGTGGTCTCACAGGCACGTTGCTGATCGGTTTCCTGGCGACCCCCGAGGCGCCCGCTGCCGTGAAGGGATTGTTCTACGGCGGTGGAGTCGACCAACTGTGGCGCCAGGCAGTCGGTGCGTTCGCGGTTCTCGCATACTCGTTCGTCGTTACGACTATCTTGGCGTTGATCCTGAAGTTCACCATTGGTCTACGTCTCGGTGAAGAGGATGAGGTCAGCGGCATTGATGAAGCCGAACACGCCGAGACTGGTTACGATTTCGTGCCAGTTGGGGGTAGCTCGGTGCTCGCCCGTCACGGCGCGGAGGAATGAGGAACATGAAACTGATTACTGCGATCGTCAAGCCGTTCACGCTCGAAGACGTCAAGACCGGCCTCGAGCAGACGGGTATTCTCGGGATGACCGTCAGCGAGGTGCAGGGCTACGGCCGCCAGAAGGGTCACACCGAGGTGTACCGAGGCGCCGAGTACTCCGTCGACTTCGTGCCGAAGGTGCGCGTTGAGGTCGTGGTCGATGACTCTGCCGTCGACAAGGTGGTCGATGTCATCGTCCAGGCCGCTCGCACCGGCAAGATCGGCGACGGCAAGGTGTGGGTCAGCCCCGTCGATACCGTCGTCCGGGTTCGCACCGGGGAGCGGGGGGCCGACGCCCTTTAGTCGCCTGCTGAAATGAGTAGTCGTCTCCCGGCCGTGCACCGTGTGAGCATCAATAGGTAAAGGCCGGGGGAGGACTCGAAATGACTGAGCAGAAACCAGATTCCGCCGCCGGAGCCCCTCGATGGGTGGCTCCGGCGGCGGGTTCGTTACGCCCGGCGACCGACCTGGCGGCGGCGGCCGAACAGCTCTTGGCGGGCAGCACCAAACAACTCGACTCGGCCGCGCTTCGTGACGCCCTGCTCGACCTGCACGAATTCTGGCTCACCACAAAGGCCGCCGAGATCGGCATCACGCCAACCAGCGGCTTCGCGATCGTGGCCACCGGCGGGCTCGGCCGCGGTGAGCTGCTGCCGTACTCGGACCTCGACCTGACGCTGCTGCACGACAACATGCCGCACGACGTCGTCGGCCAGGTCGCCGAGCTGCTGTGGTATCCGCTGTGGGACGCCAACATTCGCATCGACCACAGTGTGCGTACCGTGCCGGAGGCGATCAAGGTCGCCGGCGAGGATACCTCGGCCGGTTTGGCGATGCTCGAAGCGCGCCACATCGCCGGTGACCCAGATTTGTCGTCGTTGTTGATCAGTGGGGCGCGCCGGCAGTGGCGAACCGGAATCGCTTCGCGCTTCGACGAACTCGTCGAGCACACACATGCCCGGTGGCAGCGCAGCGGCCAGATCGCCCACCGCGCTGAACCGGACCTGAAATGCGGCCGCGGTGGCCTGCGCGACGTGCAACTGCTCAATGCGCTGGCGATCGCCCAACTCGCCGATGTCTATCCGAGCCGCTCGCTGGCGTCGCCGACCGGCACACTGGGCGAGGCGCACCTCGCGCTGCTCAACGTCCGCACCGAACTGCACCGGGTGTCCGGTCGCGGCAGGGAATTGCTGCTGGCCCAGCACGCCGACGAGATCGGCGCGGCGCTACACATCGGTGACCGATTCGACTTGGCGCGCACGCTTTCTGACGCCGCCCGCACCGTCAGCTACTACGTCGACGCCGGGCTGCGCACCGCAGCCAATGCGCTGCCCCGCCGCGGGCTGGCCGCCTTCAAGCGGCCGGTGCGGCGTCCCCTCGACGAGGGTGTCATCGAGTTCGCCGGTGAGGTGATCCTGGCCCGCGACGCTCGCCCGGAACGCGACCCCGGCCTGATACTGCGGGTGGCCGCCGCCTCGGCCACCACAGGTCTGCCGATGGCGGCCTCGACGCTTGCCCGGCTGACGGAGACGGCCCCGGAGCTCCGCACGCCGTGGCCGCGCCAGGCGCTCAAGGATCTCCTGGTGATGCTGGCTGCGGGCCCGAACGCGGTGGCCACCATCGAGGCGCTGGACCGAACCGGCTTGTGGGGCAGGCTGTTCCCGGAGTGGGGTGCGGTGCGCGACCTACCGCCGCGCGACGTGGTGCACATGTGGACCGTCGATCGGCATCTCGTCGAAACCGTTTCGCGTGCAAGCGCATTCACCACCAGGGTGTCCCGGCCCGACCTTCTGGTCCTCGGCGCGCTGTGCCATGACATCGGCAAGGGCCGCGGCGGCGACCACAGCGTCATCGGCGCTGAACTGGCCACTCAGATCGGCACCCGGCTGGGGCTGTGGCCGTCCGATGTGGAGATCCTGTCGAAGGTCGTGCGCCACCATCTGCTGCTGCCGCACACGGCAACTCGACGCGACCTACAAGATCCGAAGACCATCGCAATGGTGGTCGACGCGATCGAGGGCGACCCTGTGCTGCTGGAACTGCTGCAGGTGCTTGCCGAGGCGGACTCGTTGGCCACCGGCCCCGGCGTGTGGGGCGACTGGAAGGCTTCGCTGATGGGCGACCTCGTCCGCCGCTGCCGACTGGTGATGGCCGGTGAGCCGCTGCCACAGCCCGATCCCGTTGACCCGCGCCATCTTTCGCTGGCCGCCGACGTGGGTGTGCACGTCGAGATGACACCCGCTGACAGCCCGCACATCTACAGCATCACGATGATCGCGCCGGATCGGCGTGGTCTGCTGTCCAAGGCGGCCGGCGTGCTGGCGCTCAACTCGTTGCGTGTGCACTCGGCATCGGTCAACGGTTACGAAGGCTCGGCGATCAACACCTTCGTCGTCTCACCGCATTTCGGTTCGCCGCCCGCCGCCGAGCTGCTGCGCCAGCAGTTCATCCTTGCCCTCGACGGCGAGCTCGACGTGCTGGCGTCGTTGGACAGTCGTGACCGTGACGCCGCGCAGCACGGCACCACCCGCGCCGGTGAGGTGTTGAATGCTGTGCCGATCAACCACGCCGCGGCGCCCCCGCGAATCCTGTGGTCCGACGGCCATGAACCGGGCGAGCTGGTGGTGCAGATCCGCGCTACCGACAGGGCGGGTCTGCTGGCGAGGCTGACGGCGGTGTTCGAGCGCGACGGCGTGGACATCGCGTGGGCGAAGGTCACCACTCTGGGCTCGTCGGTCGTCGACGTGTTCAGCATCGTGGTACCGACCCTGGCGTCGGGAGACAGGTCCGTGCGCGACGAACTCGAGCACGACCTATACGCCGTACTGCCAGCTCCCGCGCCCGTGAAACCGGTTTCCGAAGCCAGTTAAAGCCGAGTAGCCGAGTCCGGCAACAACACTGGCGGTCATCTGAACGCCGCAATGTGTTGTTCCGCCCATTCAGCGAATCTCCGAGGCGGGCGTCCCAGGAGCCGCTCCACGTCGGGACTGACAAGCTGCTCGGCGGGCGACGGTGCACCGAGGATGTCCAGGGTGGTCTCCACGACCGGCTCGGGCATGAATCCGAGCATCTGATTCCGCGCCTCGGCGCGACTCTGCTCGATGAACCGCACCGACTCGCCGAGGGCGTCCCCGATCGCCGCAACCTGCTGCCGCGGCGAGATCGGTGCCGGTCCTGTAAGGGTATAGATGTTGCCTGCGTGGCCCGGCTGGCGCAATGCGACAGCTGCGACTTCGGCGATGTCGACCGGGTCAACGGCCGGCAGTGCGACGTCGCCGAACGGCGCCGCGACCACCCGATCCGTGCGGACCGAGCCGGCCCATTGGAGCGTGTTGGAGTTGAAGTTGCCCGGCCGCAGCATCGTCCATTCGAGACCGGACTGCGTGACGGCGTCTTCCAGATCCGAGGGGTGTCGTCCGGTGCCCACGCCCTGGGAGGAAAGCAACACGATTCGCCGGATACCCACCGCGCCAACGACTTTCATGACTTCGCTGAGATCGCCACTCGCCATGAAATCTGGAGAGGTCAACAGGAACAGCGCCTCGGCCCCATCCAGGGCAAGCCTGAGACTCTCCGGCTCGACCAAGTCGGCCTGGTGACATCTCACCGACGCCGAAAATCTGGCCCTCCGTCGTGAGACGGCTGTCACCTGCTCGCCTGCGTCGAGGAGGGTCCGCACGAGCGGCCGCCCCACATTCCCGGACGCACCCGTCACCACGATCATCTGCGCTCCCTTGTTCTGAGTCCTGAGTCGACAGGCGACGCTACTATCAATGGGCTAGTAGGTACCTAGAGGAAAGTAGGATGAGCGTGATCGAGACCACAGCAGAGGTTGCCCCGGAGCAGGCGTGCCCGATCGCTCCCGTGGTCGACATCATCTTCAGCAGGTGGACCACGCCGATCCTGTGGACGCTCAACGCGCATGGGCGGCAGCGGTTCGGGGAACTCGAGCGCCGCATCACCACCATCACGCCGAAGGTGCTGACCCAGCGGCTAAGGCAACTGGAACGCGACGGACTCGTCGTGCGCACCTATTACCCTGAGGTCCCGCCCCGGGTGGAGTACGAGATCAGCGAGCTGGGGCGCAGCCTGGCACCATTGTTCGCGACGCTCGCCGAGTGGTCTGTCAACCTGGACCGGGTCGAACAGGCACGGCTGAATTACGACGCGAGGCAATAGCTCCTCCGCCGCCGATACTGACCCAGCTTGCGCAGCTGCAAACGCCGCCCGGTGAGCGGCCAGCGCGCGAGAAGCTAGGCTGAACGGCGTGTTTGAATCGCTGTCCGACCGGTTGACCGGCGCCCTTCAGGGGCTGCGCGGCAAGGGCCGGCTGACCGACGCCGACATCGACGCGACCACCCGCGAGATCCGGTTGGCGCTGCTGGAAGCCGACGTGTCGCTGCCCGTGGTGCGCGACTTCGTCGCCCGGATCAAGGGCCGCGCCAAGGGTGCCGAGGTCTCCGGTGCGCTCAACCCGGCTCAGCAGGTCGTCAAGATCGTCAACGAGGAATTGGTCGGGATCCTCGGCGGCCAGACCCGTCCATTGGCGTTCGCCAAGACCCCGCCGACGGTGATCATGCTGGCCGGCCTGCAAGGCTCCGGTAAGACGACGCTCGCCGGCAAGTTGGCGAAATGGGTTCGCGACCAAGGGCATACACCGCTGCTGGTGGCCTGTGACCTGCAGCGGCCCGGTGCCGTCAACCAGCTGCAGATCGTCGGTGAACGCGCCGGCGTGCAGGTGTTCGCACCGCACCCGGGCGTTTCGACGGAAGGCTCCGAGCAGGCGGGCCACGGAGATCCCGTCGCGGTCGCCGCCGGCGGCCTGGCCGAGGCCAAGGCCAAGCACTACGACGTGGTCATCGTCGACACCGCGGGCCGGCTGGGCGTCGACCAGGAGATGATGAAGCAGGCGGCGGACATCCGCGACGCCGTGCGCCCGGACGAGACGCTGTTCGTCGTCGACGCGATGATCGGCCAGGACGCGGTCACGACCGCGCAGGCGTTCCTCGACGGCGTCGGCTTCGACGGCGTGGTGCTCACCAAGCTCGACGGCGACGCCCGCGGTGGTGCCGCGCTGTCGATCGCGTCGGTCACCGGGCGGCCGGTGATGTTCGCCTCGGCGGGGGAGAAGCTCACCGACTTCGACCTCTTCCACCCGGACCGGATGGCCTCGCGCATCCTCGACATGGGTGACGTGATGACCCTGATCGAGCAGGCCGAGAAGACCTTCGACCAGGAGCAGGCCGCGAAGGCGGCCGCCAAGCTGGGGTTGTGGCTGAAGGAGCAGGGGCACTCGCCGCTACTCGTGGCGGCCGACCTGCAGCGGCCGAACGCCGTGAACCAGCTGCAGGTGGTCGGCCAGCGCGCTGGTGTGCACGTCTTTGCGCCCGAGCCGGGTAACGGCGTCGGAGACCCGGTCGCGGTTGCCCGCGCCTCGATCGGTGAGGCCGAGCGTCGCCTGTACGACGTTGTGATCGTCGACACCGCGGGCCGGCTGGGCATCGACGCCGAGATGATGCAGCAGGCGGTCGACATCCGAGATGCCGTGCGTCCCGATGAGGTGTTGTTCGTCGTCGACGCCATGATCGGCCAGGACGCGGTCAACACGGCCAACGCCTTCGCCGAGGGAGTTGGCTTCGACGGCGTTGTGCTTACCAAACTGGATGGTGACGCCCGCG
>NZ_DATENY010000121.1:0-48972 GCF_035274705.1 Mycobacterium sp.
GTCCGCCTCTACTCGCGGGCCGCCGCCAAGGGACATGTCGCGCCGGTGGCGGTCTTTGTCGGCGGATACATCGTGCTGTGGGCGCTGGTTGGCATTCCGGCGTACTTCGCGTGGCGCCGGCTCAATGGGCCCCTCATGGAGGGCAGTCCATGGGCGGGGCGAGTCGCCGGTGCGGTGGCTATCGGTGCCGGGCTGTATCAACTCACGCCACTGAAGTCTGTGTGCCTGCGGCATTGCCGATCGCCGCTGTCGTTCTTCCTTCGCCACGGCAAGAACCTTGACCGTGCGACCGGAGCGTTCGTCGCCGGCGGCCGCCACGGCGTGTACTGCGTCGGCTGCTGCTGGATGTTGATGGCGCTTCTAATCGCCTTCGGCGCAATGCAATTGGCGTGGATGGTGATTTTCGCGGTGCTGATCCTACTCGAGAAGGATGCGCCGTTCGGTGAAAAGCTCGCCCGTGTGACCGGGGTCGTGCTGCTTGTTTTGGGTGTCGTCCTTGTCGTCAGCCCATCATTCGTTACCCGTCTCATCTGATCGAAAGGCACACCATGACAACGACCGAACAACGCACGCGGTATCACCTCAAGGGTCGCGGATACGAGTTCTGCAACTGTGCGCCCGGTTGCGGGTGCAATTTCCACGGTTTCCCGACGTCGTCGGACGGAAGCTGTCGGGCGATGGTGGGCAACCACATCCTCGAAGGCTCATGCGGTGACGTCGACCTGTCGGGGGTCAAGGCGATCGCGGTCATCGACTGGCCGAAGGCGATTCACGACGGCGACGGCAAGGCGGTGTTCATCGTCGCGCCGGAGACGACCGACGAGCAGGTCGGCTGCCTGTCACAGATCTACACGGGCCAGCTCGGTGGTGACCCGTGGGGAATACTCGGTACGACGTACGAGGTCGCCGGGCTGGTGAAGGCGCCCATCAGTTTCGACGGGGCCGGCGTGAAGGCGACGATGACGGCCGAGGGCGTCGGTCGCGCCGCCGGTGACAGCTTCAAGAACCCCGTGACCGGTGAGCCGCACCAGGCCCAGATCGTCCTGCCGGATGGATTCATCTGGAAGAAGGGCGAATGCGGAATTGGGACTTTCCAAGTCGAAGCGGAAGGTGTTCGGCTCGACTTCACCGACACGAACTGGATCTACTACGAATTCGACTGGTCCAACGGCTGACCATTCCCGCGAGCAGACGTAAAGTGCGCCAATTCTCCGGCGTGTCGGGGTCCTTTGCGTCTGGTGAGCAATCCACAAAGACCTCTTTATCCACAGATCATCGGCGGCCACTGTCGGGTGGGTGACACGGCGGACATTCTCGAGATGTGTTCATCGACGAGGTCTTCGCCGCGAGCTGCGGTCTGGCAACCAGGGAACAGTTGCTTTCGGTGATATCGCGGAAAATGCTTGCCGCTCACCTGAAGGCGGGTGCAATCATCCGGGTCTGGCATGGCATTTATGCGTTGAGTCCCCCCGACGCGCTCGGCCGACTTGCGGGGCTGGATTTGATGACTGGCAAGGCGATTGTCGCGTGCATGGGCACGGCCGCACAGCTGTACGGTTTCGACACCGAGAGGGACGAGCGGATTCACATCTTGGATCCCGGCGTTCGAATGCGACCTACTCCCGGCCTCATGGTGCATCAACGAGTCGGCGCGCCGTTGCGACGCGTCGAAGGGCGGCTGGCGACGGCGCCGGCATGGACAGCGGTGGAAATTGCACGCACACTTCGGCGTCCTCGCGCATTGGCGACGCTCGATGCTGCCCTGCATTCCGGGGCGTGCACATCTGTTGAGCTCAATGCAGCCATCCGCGAACAAAGGGGAAGGCGTGGCATCGTCAAGGTACGAGACCTCATGGAGTATGTGGACGGTCAGGCAGAGTCACCGATGGAGAGCGAAGCGCGACTGGTGTTCATTGAGGGCGGACTGCCACTGCCCGAACTCCAATACGAAATTGTCGATCGCTGCGGGGATCTGTGGCGGGTGGACTTCGCCTGGCCAGAGGCCATGGTGGTGGCCGAGTACGAGAGTATGGAGTGGCATGCCAGTCCTGAGGCGCTCAAACACGACCGCATCAAGACATCTCGGCTCCAGGAATGTGGCTACAGCGTCGTACCGATCGTCGTCGATGATGTGCGTCGCAAACCTTTTGACCTCGTGGCACGGATCTTCTACCACTTGGACCGTGCTGAGTTGGCCGGGTGACCAGACGCAAAAGGCACCAACACGCCGAGGAATTGGGGCACTTTACGTCTGCTCGCGCTATTTAGGTGGCCTGCAGGCCGGGATCTCCCCTTAATCCGAACACCTCGCGCATCGCGGCGATCGCGTCGGCGTCGCCGTGGAACTTCACCCGCCGCAGCGCGGCCTTGCGCTCGGCGGCTGTCGCTGCCATCCGTGCGGTGATCAAGTCGGCGGCCGTTGCGGTCACCGTTACCGCCGGCGCCCCCTGACCGGCGGTTAGGCCACCGGCGTCGACCGCGAATTCGAAACGCCGGTCGTCGATTTCGATGCGATACGACGCCTTCAGGTCGCCGGCTACCGCAGGCTCGACTCCCAACAAGATGCCCGCAAGGAATCCGTTCAGCGGCGTCAGCGCGCTTTCGTCCGGCACCACCATGTCGAGACCGAACGTCGCGATCGCCTTCACCACCGGCAGCACTTTGCGCCACCCCGTCTCGCTGAGGGTGTAGACGGTCCGGGCAACCGGCGGCGGGAGTTCCTCGCGATCGACCAGACCGGCCTCCTCGAGCTCGCGAAGGCGATCGGCCAGCAGGTTGGTGGCGATACCGGGCAGCTGCGCGCGCAGGTCACCGTATCGGCGGGGTCCACCGATGAGCTCTCGCAAGATCAGCAGCGTCCATCGTTCGCCAAGCACGTCGAGGCCTTTGGCGATGGGGCAGTTCTGCTGATAGCTCCTTGGCACGGGAATAACTATACCACTCAGACAAGTATCTAGTCATAATGCTTGAAAAACTTGTCTTAGAGGTTTACGGTCATGTCTATGAGTACCCGCACTCCAGTTTTCAAAGATCACCCGATCGCCGCGCTCGCCTTCATCTGCCTGAGCGTCTTCGTCATCAGCGTCGACGCCACCATCGTCAACGTCGCCCTGCCTACGCTCTCGAAAGAACTCGACGCCGACACCGCGCAACTCCAGTGGATCGTGGACGCCTACACCCTGGTCATGGCCGGTCTGATGTTGTCGGCAGGTAGCCTGTCCGACCGCTTCGGCCGTCGCGGCTGGCTCAGTTCCGGCCTCGCCCTGTTCGCGTTGACGTCCGCTGTTGCGGCTCAGGCCGGATCGGCCGACGCGCTGATCGCCGCCCGCGCCGCGATGGGCGTCGGCGCCGCGGTCATCTTCCCGACCACGCTCTCGCTGATCACCAACATCTTCGTCGACCCGGTAAAGCGGGCCAAGGCCATCGGACTATGGGCCGCAATGGTCGGCGTCGGCGTGGCTGCAGGCCCGATCACCGGCGGCTGGCTGCTCGAGCACTTCTCGTGGGGCTCGGTGTTCATGGTCAACGTGCCGATCGCGGCCGTCGCCATCATCGGCGGCCTCCTGTTCGTGCCGACCTCGCGCGACCCCTCCGCACCGTCTATCGACGTGCTTGGCCTGGTCCTGTCGTCGATCGGCATCACCGCGCTTGTCTACACCGTCATCGAGGCGCCCAACTGGGGATGGACCAGCGCACGCACCGCGCTCGGCTTCGGCGTCGCGATCGTCGTTCTCGTGGGATTCGCACTGTGGGAGCGCCACAGCTCCCATCCGATGCTGGATGTGTCGGTGTTCCTCAACCGGCGGTTCTCCGGTGGCAGCCTCGCCGTCACCGCGGGCTTTCTGACGTTGTTCGGCTTCATCTTCGTCATCACCCAGTACTTCCAATTCATCAAGGGCTACAGCGCATTCGAGACAGGCGTCCGGCTCTTGCCGGTCGCGATCTCGATAGCCGTCGCCAGCATCGCCGGCCCACGGATCGTGGAACGCATCGGCACCACCGCAGTTGTCGTCGCAGGCCTGGCCATCTTCGCGGCCGGGCTGGCATGGGCATCCACCGCCGACGCCAACTCGCCCTATATCCAAATCGCCATGCAGATGGTGCTTCTCGGCGGCGGACTCGGCCTGACCACGGCACCGGCCACCGAATCGATCATGGGCTCGTTGTCCGCGGACAAGGCAGGCGTCGGTTCGGCTGTAAACGACACCACCCGTGAACTCGGCGGCACCCTCGGCGTGGCGATCGTAGGCAGCGTGTTCGCCTCCATATACACCGGCCGGCTCGGCGCCAATGCGGCCGTGTCTGCGCTGCCCGAGCAGGTGCGCGCCACCATGGAGCGCTCGATGGCCGCGGCGCAAGCCGTCATCGGCCAGCTGCCACAACCAGTCATCCCCGATGTCCGCGCGGCCGTCAACGCCGCATTCCTCGACGGCATGCAGATCGGGTCGCTCGTTTGCGCCGGGATCGCGCTGGCGGCGGCGATCGTAGTGGCAATCATGCTGCCCGCGCGGGCACCCCAAACCGTCAAAGCCATTGCGGCCCAGCCCGAGGCGGTGTGCGCATGAGCTACACCGACACCTGGACCGACGGCCACGGCACGATTCAGTACTTCACCCGATCCGACGGTTCCCGTCTGCGCTACTACACCGCAGGCAGCGGCCCCGCGCTGGTACTGCTGCACACCATCCGCACCCAGCTCGACTACTTCCACCGGGTCATACCGCAGCTGTGGGATGCGTACACCGTCTACGCGCTGGACCTGCCCGGGATGGGATGGTCGGACATCGTGCCTGGCGCCCACTATGGGGAGCCGGACCTACGCGCCGCGGTGGTCGAGTTCGTCGCCGGCCTCGATCTGCGCGACGTCACCCTGGCCGGGGAATCGCTCGGTGGCGCGCTGGCGCTGCAGGCATCGGTTGACCTGAAGGATCGCGTCGCTCGGGTCGTCGCTTTCAACAGCTACGACTACCCGAGCGGGCTCGAACGCGGCAACTGGTTCGCCCGCTTCATCATCGGCAGCGTCCGCATGCCTGTCCTCGGACCGCTGTTCGCCATGATGGAGAACCAGCCGATCATGAGGGGCGTAATGCGCGGCGGCGTCGTCGACAAGACCACGCTGCCCGACGAATTCGTTGCCGAGCTGCGGCGCAGCGGACGCCGCAGGGGATATGCGCGAGTGGCTCGGGCGGTCTATCGAAGCCTGAAGGGGTTCGAGAACGCACGCGATCGCTATCAGGACGTGTCGGTGCCGGTAACCCTGGTTTACAGCGAGCAGGACTGGTCACGGCCGGCCGAGCGCGAACACGTCGCACGCCTGCTGACCGAGGTCGAGCGCATCACGCTGCCCGACACCGGCCACTTCTCCGCGCTCGAGCAGCCCAACGAGATGACCAGAGTCTTACGGCGGACGAATTGACCGTGTACCGCGTGCCAGGCTCCTAGACTCCGGCACGTGGATGCCGACTACATCGTCATAGGAACGGGCTCGGCCGGCTCGGTCGTGGCAAACCGACTCAGCGCAGACCCGTCCATGCAGGTGCTCGTGTTGGAAGCCGGTCCTCGGGACAAGGACAAGTTCATCCACATCCCCGCCGGCTTCGCCAAGCTGTTCCGCAGCGACATGGACTGGAACTACCTGACCGAACCGCAAGAACAACTCGACGGCCGCGAAATCTATTGGCCTCGTGGCAAAGTGCTCGGCGGATCCTCGTCGATGAACGCGATGATGTGGGTGCGAGGTTTTGCCGCCGACTACGACGAGTGGGCGGAGCATGCCGGCGACCAGTGGAGCTACGCGAACGTCGAGCCCTACCTCAACCGTATCGAGACTGGGCCGCTGACGATTTCGCCTCAGCGCAGCCCCCGGTCGTCAACCGCCGCGTGGCTCAAGGCCGTACAGGAATGCGGACACGACGGGTTCATCGAGACCCGCGTCACGCAACGCAGAGGTGCTCGGTGGAGCACCGCCGACGCGTACCTCAAACCGGCGCTGCGGCGGCAGAACTTGACATTGCTCACCGAGGCCACCGCGACGCGGCTCCTATTCGATGAAAAACGCGCAACCGGTATCGAATTCAACAGGGCAGGCGCCCGGCAGGTGGCCAGAGCGCGCCGCGAAGTCGTCCTGTGCGGCGGCGCGATCAACAGTCCGCAGCTGTTGATGCTGTCGGGCATCGGTGATCGCGAGCAGTTGCGCGAGCACGGCATCGACGTCGTGGCCGATTCCCCTGATGTCGGGGACAATCTGCTTGACCACTTGGTCGTCCCGCTCGGCTTCGACGTGCCCAACGACACGCTGTTCGCCGCCGAGAAGCCATTGCAGCTGATCAACTACCTGGTGCGCCGCCGCGGCATGCTCACCTCGAATGTCGGCGAGGCGTACGGGTTCGTCAAGAGCCGGCCGGATCTCGAACTGCCCGACCTGGAGCTGGTCTTCGCTCCCGCACCGTATTTCGAGGAAGGTATCGGCGACCCCTACGACCACCACGCTGTCGTGATGGGGCCGATCCTGCTCAAACCGCGCAGCGCAGGCACGATCACACTGCGGTCCGCTGACCCGGCGGACAAGCCGCTCATCGACCCCCGCTACCTCACCGACGAGGCGGGAGCGGATCGTGCGGCGTTGATCGCGGGCCTGCGGATGTGCGCGACGATTGCACAGTCAGCGGCGCTCAAGGATGTGATCGGCAAGGTCGCCAGGCCCCTCGGAGCGACCAACCTCGATGAGGAGACCCTCGAGCGGGCGCTGAACTCGTTGTCGCACACCCTTTATCACCCTGCGGGCACCTGCCGGATGGGCAGCGACGACGCCAGCGTGGTCGACCCGCAGCTGCGGGTACGCGGTGTCGAGGGGCTGCGGGTCGCCGACGCGTCGGTGATGCCGACGATCATCCGCGGACACACCCACGCGCCGACCGTGCTGATCGGCGAGAAGGCCGCCGACTTGATCCGGGCCTGAACCCGAGCTCAGTCCGCCAAGGCCAACACCTCGTCGAAGCCGTCGACGAGGCAGTCGTGGAAGACCTCGTAATCGGGGATGGCGCCAGTATCGACGTTGATGCCGAACGCGCATACGTCAACGTAGGTAAGAAGCGTGATGTTGACCGCCGCGCCGACCGTCGGGCCGAACGCGTACTGATCACGAACCCGCGCACCGCCAAGGAAGACCGGCACGGGAATGCCGGGCACGTCACTGGCGACGAAGTCCACATGGCGCAAGATTGACCCGATGTACCAGCGAGGCATCAGGTTGAGCACCCCGGCTATCAACTGAGTGTGCGGCAGTGACCGTTCGTGACGCACATTGCTTGCGCGCCGGTGGATCTCGCGGATCCGCGCTGATGGATCCGCCAGGCCTGCGGGTACATCGAACCGCATCAGGGTGATCCGGTTGCCTCCCATTTCGTCGGTCTCGCTGCGCAGACTGATCGGCATCGTCAAATGAAGGTCACCGATCGCGACACCGTGTTTGTCGTGATAGCGGCGTAGGCCCCCGGCCACTCCGGCGACGAACGCGTCGTTCAGCGCGCCACCGCCGCGGTGTGCCGCCGCGCGTAATTTGGGCATCGGCACCTCGTGGACGCCCAAATGGCGGACCAGGCTGCGACGCTTCATCAGCGGCGATCCGGTGCGGCTCAACGGACGCACGGTTCGATAGACGGAAGCCGCTGTGGCAGTCGCCGAGGCGACGGTCGCGATCGGACGGCGAATTCCGTTGTACAGCAAGCCCGGTGCAGACTTGAAAGCACTCGTGAGCGCCGTACCGGCCAATCCGGCGTCATAGCGGGCCGTGTCTCCGTAGCCGCGCAGCCACGACGATTCAGAGGCTTCTGGTTGAGCTGGCAAGCGACCGCGGCGGCGTGGTAGCTCGTCGAGGTCGAACAGGGTCATCCCGATCTGAACGCCTCCCACACCGTCCGTCAACGCGTGGTGGAACGTGCACAGCACGGCGGCTCCGCCGTCGGCTAGTCCGTCGATCAGGGTGGCCTTCCACAACGGCCGGGCGCGATCGAAGTCCTCCATCTGCGCCAGCCGGGCCATCTCCAGCACCGTGTCGAGCGTGCCGGGTTTCGGGGCGGTCACCCGCCGGATGTGGAAGTCGAGGTCGAAATCGGGGCATTGCTCCCATCGCGGGGGCGCCGGTGGCGGCGACGGTACGACCCGTTGCCGGAACATGGGCAGGTTGCGACTGGCCAGGTCGAACCGGTCGCGTACCTCATCCCATTCCGGTGATCGGTCGAGCATGATCATGGTCACCACAGTTGATCTCAGCCGTGGATCGCTTTCCATTGCCCAGGTGAACGCGTCGGTGTTGCGCATGAAATCGGTCATTGTGTGCTCCCGCTCACACGCTATGACCGCGGCCCTGCGTCGTCATCTCTGTTGACCCGTCCGAGGACTTTGTGCCTTAGAAGTCGCTACCGAGGTCACAGACGAACGTCCTAAAAGACCGCGGCGCGGGGCAGAATGAGGATTGATGACGATGAACGCCAAGCGTCGCCGAGCGCACGACAAACTGGCAGCGTTGCCGGGTGTGCGGCCGGTGCGCAGGCCCGTACGGCCGGGCAGCGACGAGCAGTTCGACCTCTACTACGTCCGCACCGGCCGCAAGTCGGCGCATCCGCTGGTGGTCATCCCCGGCGGCCCAGGTGCAGCCTCGATCGCGCTCTACCGGGGCTTTCGCCGCCGCGCCGCGGCCGACGGTCTGGACGTGATCATGATCGAACACCGCGGCGTGGGGATGTCCCGCCACGACGACGGCGGCGCCGACCTGCCGCCTGAAGCATTGACGATCGAGCAGGTCGTCGACGACGTGGCCGCTGTCCTCGACGACGCCCACGTCGACAAGGCCCTCGTCTACGGAACCTCCTACGGGACCTATCTCGCCGCGGGGGTCGGGGTGCGGCACCCCGCGCGGGTGCACGCGATGATCCTTGATTCACCGGTGTTGTCGGCGAACGACATCGTCGCGGTGCGCGAGGCCACCCGCCGCGTGCTGTGGGACGGCGACAGCTCGGAGACGGCCGGGCTTGCGCCCAAGGTGCGCCGGCTGGTCGAGAACGACGTGCTGACTCCGACGGCCGCCCAGCTCGCCATAGCGGTCTACGGTTTCGCCGGGCCGGGGGTGCTGCAGCTCCAACTCGATCTGCTGCTGGCCGGCCGCCGGTGGTTGTGGTCGGCGCTCGGGCAGGCCGCCCGACTCCTGTTCGAACGCAAGTCGCCGTACCGCAATGAGCCCGATCTGGTCGGCCGGATCGGCTATCGCGAACTGAACTACGGCGCGGTGCCCGATGGCAAACCGCTCGATCAGGCGGTTGCATTTCGTGAGTTTGCCACTGACACAACGGAGTTCGAGACAGAACCCTTTGACTTCGTCGCCGAGATGCCCAACTTCACCTGGCCGACCGTGGTCATTTCAGGCGGCCGCGATCTGATCACCCCGCCTTCGGTGGCCCAACGGATTACGTCTTTGATCCCCGGCGCTGTGCTGGTCAACCTCGCGACCGCCGGCCACAGCCTCATCGACCTACGCGAACGGGCGGCGCTGGACATCGTCAAGGCGGTGTACGACGACGCAATCGGCGGTCTGCCGGCTCGCGCGAACAAACTGGACTCGACGCCGGGTGGGCTCGCGGTGAGGCTGCTGGTGTGGGGCATCGCGGCGGCGGCGGTCCTCGAGCAGGCGCTGCCCGCCGCTGTGCCCCGCACCGTGCAGCGCGTTACTGCTTCATGAAGCCGATCTTCGTGTAATCAAGATCGCCCAGGCCCGCGGGTCCGAAATTGGCCAGCGAACTGCGCACCGCGACGTTTCCGGTGCTCTGAAACAACGGCAGGCTGAAGCCTTCCGCCCAGATCAGCTTGTCGAGTTCGTTGGCAAGCACCCGTGCCTTCTCCGGATCGAGTTCGTCGAGCGTCTCCTCAATCTTCGCGTCGATCTCGGGGCTGCCGATCTTGCCGAAGTTGCTCTCGCCTTGCGAGGCGTATATCTGCGTAAGTGACGAAAGCGCGAACGCGTCGCCAGCCCAGGCGAATTGGGCAATGTCGAAGTTTCCGACGGTGACGTAATCGGTGAACAGGGTGCCTCCCCGCGCGGTGACCAGTTCGAGCTTCACCCCGATCTGCGCGAGGCTGTTCTGGGCGATCTGGCCGATCTGTTTGGTGGTCTGGGCGTCGTAGTACACGTCGCGGACGACCAATTGACGCCCGTCCTTCTCGCGGAACTGCCCGTTCATGCGCCAGCCCAACGCGTCTAGCTCCTGCTTGGCCTTCTCCGGATCAAAAGCGACGACTGCGCTGTTGTCCTGGTAGCCCTTCTGGCCCGCGACGTAGATGTGATTGTTCAGTGGCGCCGGCTTGTCAGCCAGTCCGCGTTGTGACACGTTGGCGATGGTCTGCCTGTCAATCCCTCTGGAGATGGCCAGCCGCAACGCTTTGTCCGCCAATATCGATCCGGGCGCGCCGTTGAAGGTGAAGTGGTACCAACTCAACGCTGGAGCGCGTCTAATCGAGATTCCCGCTGTCCGCCTTGCGATTTGCAGCTCGTCGAGGGAGGCCAGGCCGGTGGCGTCGATGGTGTTGTTCTGCAGGGCGGGAATGCGCGCGGCGTCGTCGAGCACCAGGTAGGTGATGCTGTCCAGCAGCGGCGGCGTTCCCCACCATTTCAGGTTGCGGGTTAATGTAATTCGCTGAGCCGTCCGGTCAACTGACGAAACGATGAACGGCCCGGCTGACGGCCCGGGTCCGTTCAGCTGACCCTTGTTGAAGGCCTCCGGGGTCGCGGTCATGCTCTTGGGTAGCAACATGCCATTTCCGGCGAACATGGCCCGCCAGTCGCCGAACGGTTTGGCGAATGTGATGACCGCCTGACGATCGTCGACCCCGCGGGTCACCGAGGCGACGCGCTCGCTGCCGTTGGGGCTTGCGAAAGCGAACGCCTTGTCCTTTCCGCTGGTCGCGTGGATTTGTGCGGCGATGTCTTCCCAGGTGATCGGCGTACCGTCGCTCCACACCGCCTTTGGGTTGATGGTGTAGGTGGCGACCTGCGGATTCGTGCCTGTCAGTTCGACATTGGTGAAGTAGTCATTGTTGACGGTGGTCGAGCCATCTGGCGCTATGCGAAAGGCGCGCGGCATAGTGGCCCGCAACATCGCCGCGCCGAAGCCTTCGCTGTCGATGTGCAGTGGGTTGAAGTTGGCAGGAAACATTGGCAGTGACAGCCGCAGGTTGCCGCCCTGCTGCAGGGCGGACACCGGCTGTGGGTTGATGTCGTTGGTCGCGCCGATCTCCGCGGATCCGCCTGCCGACGGTGTCTCCTTGTTGCCGCCTGAGCAGGCGGTCAGCGTCAAAGCGGCGACGAGGGCAGCTATGGCGAAGTGGCGGATCTTCATGGCGACAGACGTTACCTGCGATTCGGGTCGGGTTGCGGTACTGCGGCAAGCAACCGGCGGGTGTATTTGTGCTGCGGGTGCGTGAACACCTGATCGCCGTCACCATGCTCGACGATCTTGCCCTTGTACATCACCGCCACTCGGTGGGCGAGATGTTTGACGACCGACAGGTCGTGCGACACGAATAGATAGGACAAGCCGAACTGCTCCTGCAGGTCCAGTAGCAGGTTGATGATGCCTGCCTGAATCGACACGTCCAGTGCCGACACCGGCTCATCAAGGGCCAGGATCTTCGGCTGTAGTGCCAGCGCCCGCGCGATACCGATGCGCTGCTTCTGTCCGCCGGAGAACTCGGCCGGATACCGGCTGGCATCCTCGCGGCGCAGCCCCACGATGCCCAGGAGCTCGGCCACCCGCTCATCGGTGCGGGTCTTGTCAAAGCCGTTGGCCTGCAACGGTTCGGCTAGAACGTCGAACACCGGCAGCCGCGGATCAAGCGACGCGACCGGGTCCTGGAACACCACCTGCAGGTCGCCGCGCAGCGCGCGTCGGGCACGCCGGTCAAGCGCCGCGACGTCGGCGCCGAGCACCTCAATCGAACCCGACTGCGGCGCCGACAACTCCAGGATCTGGTGCAGTGTCGTCGACTTGCCCGACCCCGATTCGCCGACGATGCCGAGCGTGCGGCCCTGCTGCAGCTCGAAGCTGACACCGTCGACCGCACGCACCTCGCCGACCTGCCGGCGCAACACGACGCCCTTCGTCAGCTTGTACGTTTTCGTCAGATCCTGCACCCGCAGCACTAATGGGCCGTCGGCGTCCGGCGCTACTGCCGGCGGCTCGGTGGACACGCCGTAGATCTCCGCTGCGCTCCGGCCCACCACCTGGTCTGTGCGGATGCATGCCGCGCGGTGTCCGGTGACGACTTCGAGCAGTTCCGGCTCCGCGGCACGGCAGGCGTCGATCGCGAGCGGGCAGCGCGGCGCGAACGGGCAACCGGCAGGCAGCGCCGCCATCGACGGCGGCGCCCCCGGTATCGGTACGAGCCGCGCCCCTTGCGCTGCGTCCAGCCGCGGCACGGATCCGAGTAGCCCTGCGGTGTAAGGCATTCGGCGGTCGCGGTACAGCACGTCGACATCCGCTGTCTCCACAGCGCGGCCCGCGTACATCACCAATGCGCGGTCGGCGAATTCGGCGACCACTCCTAGATCGTGGGTGATGATCAGCACACCCGCCCCTGTGACGTCGCGCGCCTTCTTGAGTACCTCGAGGATCTGCGCCTGCACCGTGACATCCAAGGCGGTCGTCGGCTCGTCGCAGATGATCAGGTCGGGGTCGTTGGCGATGGCGATCGCGATGACGACGCGTTGGCGTTCTCCACCGGAGAGTTCGTGTGGGAAGGAGCGGGCCCGGCGTTCGGGCTGGGCGATGCCGACGAGTTCGAGTAGTTCGACTGCGCGGGCGCGGGCGGCACGCTTGCCGATGCCGCGGTGGTGAACCTCCAGCGCCTCGGCGATCTGATCGCCGGCGGTGTAGACAGGTGTGAGCGCCGACATCGGGTCTTGGAACACCATGCCGATGGACTTGCCACGGATTTGCGACATCTGGTTGTCCGACAATCCCAGCAGTTCGTCGCCATTCAGCCGAATCGACCCGGACACTTCGGCGTATTCGGGCAGCAGCCCGGTGATCGCCATCGCGGTGGCGGACTTGCCCGAGCCGGATTCACCGACGAGCGCGACGACCTCGCCCGTGCCGACGTCAAAGTTCATGCCGCGCACCGCATTTACCCGCTCGGTATCGGTCGGGAAGGTTACGGCCAGGTCGGTCACCGATATTAAACTCACTTGCGGCGCCTCCGCAGCGGCCGGGCGCTGGGATCCAGCGCGTCACGCAGGCCGTCGCCGACGAGGTTCGAGCACAGGATGATCAGCACGAGCACACCGGCTGGGAACAGGAACACCCACGGGAACGTCGTCACCGATTTGGTGCCGTCGGCGATCAGTGTCCCGAGTGACACATCGGGTGGCTGGATGCCGAAACCCAAGAAGCTCAAGCCCGTTTCGGCGAGCACCGCAACGCCGACGTTCAGTGCAGTGTCGATGATGATGATGGACGCGACGTTCGGCAGGATGTGGCGCACGATGGTCCGCCAGCTGCTCACGCCCATATACCGTGCGGCCGCGACGAATTCGCGCTCGCGCAGACTCATTGTCATGCCGCGCACGATGCGGGAGCTGATCATCCAGCTGAACGCGGCCAGCAGGACGATCAGCCAGACGATGTTGCCCTTCGTCCGCTGCACCACGATTGTGATGAGCAGAAAGCTGGGCACTACGAGCATGAGATCGACGATCCACATCAGGGTGCGATCGCGCCAGCCGCCGAAGTAGCCCGCGATCGTTCCCACTGTCGCGGCGATGATTGTGGAGATGAGTGCCACACAGACGCCGATCAGCATGGATTTCTGCATGCCGCGCAGGGTTTGGGCGAGCAGGTCCTGGCCCAGCGCGTTGGTGCCGAACCAGTGGTCGGTGGTCGGCGGCTGCTGCAGCGAGTAAAAGTCGAGATCGGTGTAGCTGTAGGGGAGTGTCGGTGGCAGTGCGTAGCAGGCGATGAACAGCGCAACCAGCAGTAGCAGTGAGACCACGGCCGGCTTGTTGCGCATGAATCGGCGGCGCACGAGCGCGCGACGCGATGCGAACCGGGCGACGTCGACCCCTGATTTGGCGGTTGTTGTGGTGTCTGTGGTGACCGGTTCGCTCATCGCACTCGAACCCTTGGATCGAGCGCGGCGTAGATAACATCGGACAGCAGCCCGGCCATCAGGATCATCACACCGGAAAAGAGCGTGATCGCCGCGACGATGTTTGTGTCTTGGGTCGCGACGCCTTGAATGAACCACTCGCCTACGCCGTGCCAGCCGAAGATCTTCTCGGTGAATACCGCACCGGTGAACAGACCGGCGACGCTGTAGGCGAACAGCGTGGCCATCGGGATCAGCGCGGTGCGCAGCCCGTGTTTGAACAGTGCGTGGCGCCGGGTCAGTCCCTTGGCACGCGCCGTGCGGATGAAATCTTGGCCGAGCACGTCGAGCATCGCGTTTCGTTGATACCGGCTGTAGCCGGCGATGGCGCCCAGCGCCAGCGTGAACGTTGGCAGGACCAAATGCTGTACGCGATCGACGAATTGGTTCCAGGCCCCTCCGATCGCATCAGGTGAGGTCTCGCCGGTGTACTCGAACAACTGCACGCCGAGCACCGAGTTGACCCGAAGTGCGGCGAGGATCAGCAGGTTGGCGATCACGAATACCGGGGTGCTGATCACCAATAGCGACAAGACGGTGATGACGCGATCGGACAGGTGGTACTGCCGGATCGCACCCCACGCGCCGACGACGACGCCAATCACGGTGCCAAGGACTGAGCCGATGACCAACAAGCGCAGGCTGACGCCGATGCGCCGCCACAACTCATCGGTCACTGGTTGTCCGCCGATGGTGGTGCCGAAGTCACCATGCACCACTCCCGCGACCCAGTGTCCGTAGCGGATCGGTATTGGCTTGTCGAGACCCAGCTCGGCGGACTTGGCGTCGATCACGGCCTGCGGGGGCCGCGGATTGCGCTGCAACAGGCTGTCGAGCGGTTTGAACTGATGCGAGGCCAAGGAGAACGTCAGGAACGAGGCCACCGCCAGCAGCACGATGTAGTTCAGTAGCCGCCCCATTAGGAATCGCGTCATGGGCGACGTCCCGGAGCGGCCTGCATGACGCACAGGGTATGAGATGGGCTCCGCAGTGGCCGGTTCTTGCAGCTGCGGCGTGGCTAGAGAATTCCTACCGGCGCTTAAGCCCGTTTCCAGTTTCGGGGCGTTGAATCAGTTTCACCTGCAGGTTTACCGGGTCGCCTCGCCGTCGCGGCGGCATCGACAAACATCAGGAAGTGTGGTGTTCCAAACATGGATTCTCCTAAGCGCAACAACGTGAAACTGCTCGGCGCGGTCATCGGCGGCAGTGCCGCGATAGCCATGGGTGCGATGACCGTGGCCGTCGTTCAAGAAGCCGGCCCTGCCGATGCCGCCAAGTCGACGACCATGACGATCGGTTCGACGTCCACCGAGACGACACCATCGGCCGTCGAGGCGACGACGATGGCGGCGCCGGCGCTGAAGGGCCCGGCCGCACTGCCGACCGAAGAGCAGGGGCCTGCCGCGCCATAGCCTTCGGTTCGCCATATTTCACGGGTGAGCGCGTGCCAGCGCCCACCTAGGTACTTCGCACGTCCAATCCAGGGTTTTCACAGTTTCGTCGCATTCACTAGCTCCCACCTGCACGTTTGTCGGTTCGCCGCTCGAACCGACTCATGACAGAACGGAGCAAACGCAGTGAATGAAACCAGGCGAACCAATGTGAAGATGCTGGCGGCCGTGATCGGCGGCTGCGCCGTGGTGGCGATGGGTGCGCTGACCATGGCGATCACCCACGAACAGGCGGGCCCGGCCACGGTAACCAGCTCGGGGATGACCGTGGGCGCCACGAGCACTCAGGAAACCCCGCCGGCCACGCCTGAGACCACGGTTGCGGTACCTGCGGTCAAGGCCACGCCCTTCGGGGGCGCCGGCTCCTAGCGCCGCGTTTCACCTCTGACCGCTTCGGTTACCCAGGCAGACGAGGGGTCGACGGCCGACCCCTCGTGAACTGTTCGAGGGGCCGTCCCGCGAGGTGAGACGGCTAACCAGAGACCGAATGGTCACGGCGACGACACCTTCGGGATTCGCGACCCCGTAGCGGCTAGTGGTGCGGCGGCCCACCTGGACTGATGTTGGACACTGTGGCCGTCTGACCCGTACGTGTCGCGCGGACGATCACCTCGTCGTTGACCGCGAACGGTGCTTGGGCGCTGCTTGCTGTCGGCGGGATGACGTAGGTCTGACTGAAACCGTCTTCGCTGCGCACGGTGACGGATTCCGGTGAAATGGCAGTCACCGTGCCGGACTGAGTCAACTCCGTGGTGTAGCCGCCCGCGTGGTCAGCCGCGACGAATTCGCCGTGTAGCGACGGCGGGCCAAACGTGCCCGGCCCGCTCACGGCCCCGCCGGGTCCGGACCGTTGACCACCTGGTCCGCCGGGGCCGCCGCCAAAGGGCTGATGGGCCCCGCCCAGGGAATGGGAATTTCCCTCGGTCGCGGCGTAGATCGCGGCGCCGCCGAGCCCGGCGATCACTGCGGCCACGCCGACGGCTACCGCGGTCTCGCGCATGCCCCATCGCCGAGGTGAGGGGTCCGGTGCACCCCAGACCGGCTCTTCTGTTGCTAACTGATCGGTGGTCATGCCGACCACACTGCAAGCGCTAGATGTGTGTTGGCTGTGTGTCAGTTCAGGGTTGGGTATGTCCACGGGTCTTCTCAGCCAACACATAGAAAAAGCACAGTCGGTGCCCACTGCCAGCCCGAATAATGAGGCCGTGGCCGGTCCCGTCAATGACAGCGATCCCGCGCGCGTCGTCATGCGCAGGGCCGATGGCAATCCGATTCATGTCCTCGTCGTCGACGACGAACCCGTGCTGGCCGAGCTCGTTTCGATGGCACTTCGATACGAGGGCTGGGAGATCGCCACGGCGGGCGACGGCGCTTCTGCCATCGCGTCGGCCCGGGAGACCCCGCCCGACGTCGTCGTCCTCGACGTGATGCTGCCGGACATGAGTGGGCTTGACGTCCTGCACAAGCTGCGCGAACAGATCCCCGGCCTGCCGCTGCTGCTGCTGACCGCGAAGGATTCCGTCGAGGACCGCATCGCTGGTCTGACCGCCGGCGGCGACGACTACGTCACCAAGCCGTTCAGTCTCGAAGAAGTGGTGCTGCGCTTGCGCGCGCTACTGCGGCGCACCGGCGTGACGAGCGAAACCGGCGGGGCCAAGATTGTGGTCGGCGATCTGGTGCTCGACGAGGACAGCCACGAGGTCACCCGCGGCGGCGACGTGGTCTCGCTGACGGCGACCGAGTTCGAGCTGCTGCGGTTCATGATGCGCAATGCCAAACGCGTGCTGAGCAAGGCACAGATTCTCGATCGGGTGTGGAGCTATGACTTCGGCGGCCGGTCCAACATCGTCGAGTTGTACGTCTCCTATCTGCGCAAGAAGATCGACAGCGGACGCGAGCCGATGATCCACACGCTGCGCGGTGCCGGATATGTCCTCAAGCCAGCACGCTGAGGTTGGCCGCAGCCGGATTCGTTCACCGCGCACATGGTCGCTGCGGGCACGACTGCTTGCCACCCAAATCGTTCTGCTCGCATTGGTGTGCGCGGCGATCGGAGTGGGTACCGAGCTTGCGCTGCAAAGCTTTTTGACCGACCAACTTGACGATCGGCTTGCCGAAACCAGCCATCGATCGGTGGGCATATTCGAGTTCGGGCCTCCGCCGCCGCCCGGCTTCCCGGGCGCGCCGGGATTTCCGCGACGCGTCATCATTCGCAACGACTTCGGACCCGGCCCTGCCTTCCTGAACGCGCCCGGGCAGGCAGCGCGAACGGTTGGTGCGGTGGTCTCGCACGGCACACCCGTCGACGCCGGAGTCATCACCGCTGACGGCACCCAGACCGAAATCAGTTCGGCCGCAGCGCAACAGCTCGCGGCCGTCACGCCTAACGACAAGCCGACAACGGTGGAACTCGACGGGCTTGGTCGCTACCGCGTCATCGCCATGCACGCACGCGGGGGCCCCGGCGAGACCATCGTGACCGGGTTGCCAACCTCCGACGTGGACGACACCTTGCTGTCGGTGGCAGTGATCTTCTGCGTGGTCGGGGCCACCGCGCTGATCGGCGGAACCACAGCAGGCATTCTGATCATCCGCCGCCAACTCGCCCCGCTCGCAAAGGTTTCCGATGCGGCCAGGCAGGTGGCCGACCTCGAACTCGATACGGGTGAGGTGCGCTTGCCCACGCCGATCGTCAAGGTGGACCCGGCTGCCGCGCATACCGAAATAGGCCAGCTCGGTTCCGCGCTGAACCGCATGCTGGACCGCATCGCGGGCGCGCTGTCGGCGCGGCATGCCAGTGAGACGCGCATTCGTCAGTTCGTTGCCGACGCCAGTCATGAGTTGCGCACGCCGCTTGCCGCGATTCGTGGCTATACCGAACTGGCCCAACGTAAACGGGATGACCTGCCCGACGACGTCGCGCACGCGATGAGCCGTGTGGAATCTGAGACCGAACGGATGACGCACCTCGTCGAGGACATGTTGCTGCTCGCACGGCTCGACACCGGTCGGCCGTTGGAGCGCAAGCCCGTGGACCTGTCCCGTCTTGTGGTGGACGCTGCCAGCGACGCGCACGTGGCGGGCCCGGACCATCAGTGGTCGCTGGACCTGCCCGACGAGCCGGTCGTCGTGGTCGGCGACGAAGCCCGACTGCATCAGGTGCTGGCGAATCTGCTTGCCAATGCCCGGACTCACACGCCGCCAGGCACGTCGGTCACCACATCGCTTGCTGTCGACGACGCCGGCTGTGCCGTGCTGACGGTCGCAGACGACGGTCCCGGCATACCTGAGTGGCTGCGACCGGAGATCTTCGAGCGGTTCGCCCGCGGTGATTCGTCGCGGTCCCGCCGCGGCGGCAGCACAGGGTTGGGCCTGGCGATCGTCGCCGCTGTCGTCAGGGCCCACCACGGCACCATCGACGTGCAAAGCGTGGCGGGGAAGACGGAGTTCGTGGTGAAGCTTCCGGCCGATTCACAGGCGAGCCACAGCGAATCCAAATCCACCACCTAGCCCGCTCAACGAAACTCTTGGGGTGCCGACCCTGGTTTTTCCCGTTGAGCTGGGCCCACGCGCCAGCGGGGGAACGCAAAGGCCCCCGACACGCCGGGGTTTTGGGGCACTTTCCGTCTGCTCGCGCGTGGGATTGGGCGTGCTGCTCGTCGCGACTGCCGTGCTGTACCTGTGGAACCTGTCGGCAAGCGGATGGGCCAACGCGTTCTACTCGGCGGCGGCGCAAGCTGGTGCGAGCGACTGGACCGCGATGTTGTTCGGCTCCAGTGATGCAGCCAACGCCATCACCGTCGACAAGACACCCGCGGCGCTGTGGATCATTGACGTCTCGGTGCGGCTGTTCGGCCTGAATCCGTGGAGTGTCCTCGTGCCGCAGGCGCTGGAGGGCGTCGGCGCGGTCGCACTGCTCTACGCCGCGGTCCGAAGGGTCAGCGGGCCAGGCGCGGGGCTGCTGGCCGGGGCGGTGCTCGCACTGACGCCGGTGGCGGCGTTGATGTTCCGGTTCAACAATCCCGACGCCCTGTTGGTGCTAATGCTGGTGGCCGCCGCGTATTGCGTGCAGCGAGCGTGTGAAAAGGATGCCAGCCGTTGGTGGTTGATCGCTGCGGGCATCGCCGTCGGCTTCGGATTCCTCGCCAAGATGCTGCAGGCCTTTCTGGTGTTGCCCGGCTTCGCCGCAGCGTATCTGGTGGCGGGTCACCGGCCGCTGGGGCGCCGAGTGGTTGACGTGCTCGCAGCGACCGCAGCCGTCGTGGCTTCCGCTGGTTGGTATCTGGCGCTCGTCGAGATGTGGCCGGTGTCGGCGCGCCCCTACATAGGCGGCTCACAGCACAACAGCATCGTCGAACTAGCCTTGGGCTACAACGGCTTCGGTCGTTTGACCGGTAACGAGCCCGGCGGCCTTGGCAACCTCAACTTCGACGTCGGCTGGGGCCGCCTGTTCGGCAACAGTATGGGTCAGGACATCGCATGGTTGCTGCCCGCGGCGATCATCTGTATCACGGCGGGATTCGTCATCACCCGCCGCCCACAACGGACCGATGCGACACGGGCCGCGTTGATCCTCTGGGGCGGCTGGCTGGCGATCACGGCGGTGGTGTTCAGCTTCGCCAACGGCATATTGCATTCGTACTACACTGTTGCGCTCGCACCGGCGATCGGCGCTGGCATCGGTATCTGCGCAACCCTGTTGTGGCGCAAGCGAACCGACCTTTGGGCGGCGACGGCGCTGTCTGGCGCAGTCTTGGTCACCGCCATTCTGGCTGCGGTGCTGCTGGCGCGCAACGGCGAGTGGATGCCGTGGCTGCGCGCGGCCGTCGCGGTCGGGGGAGTGGGGGCAGCCGCATTGCTCCTCGTGGCCGGACGGCTGACAAAACCGGTCGCACGCGCGGTGGCCGGGGTCGCCGTCGTGGCGTGTCTGGCCGCGCCCGCGGCCTATTCGATCGCGACAACGGCCGCCCCGCACAGCGGCGCGATACCGTCGGTCGGGCCGTCGGGCCACGGTTTCGCCGGGCCGGGCGGACTGCTGGACTCCCCGAAGCCCGGTCAGGCGCTGACGGCCACGCTGAGCGCAAATGCAACCGACTTCACCTGGACCGCGGCCGTGGTGGGCTCCAACAACGCAGCGGGCTATCAATTGGCCAGCGGCGCACCGGTCATGGCGATCGGTGGGTTCAACGGCACCGACCCGTCACCGACACTCGACCAGTTCAAAGCCTATGTCGCTCAGCGGCAGATCCACTACTTCATCCGCGGCACGATGAACTTCGGCCGCTGGGGCGGCGGCGGGACCGGTAGCCATGAGGCCGCCGACATCGCCGACTGGGTGGAAACCCACTACACCCCGCAAACCGTCGATCGCGTGCTCGTCTACGACCTCACGCAGCCGGGTCGCAACTCATAGCTGAGGCATAGCTTCAGCCAACGGGTAACACAAGCTGCACCTCGACCATGAGTGTTATGACAGACATCGTCCTCGAGCGCGACACCACCTGGCGGCACCGCACCCACTTCGAATCACGGCCGAACGCCGCGCTCGCGGCCCGCGCCGCAGGAGTGCCCGTGCTGGACGTGGTGGTCCCGGTGTACAACGAGCAAGCCGCCCTCGCGGATTCGGTGCACCGGTTGCACCGTCACCTTCGGGACCACCTCCCCTTTCCGGCACGGATCACGATCGCCGATAACGCCAGCGTCGACGACACGCCCCGGATCGCGGCCGAACTGGCAGCCGAACTCACCGACGTTCGGGTGGTCCGGCTCGAGGAGAAGGGCCGCGGCCGTGCGCTGCGCGCCGTGTGGTCCACGTCGGATGCGCCGGTGCTTGCATACATGGACGTCGACCTGTCCACGGACCTCGCCGCGCTCGCGCCGCTGGTCGCGCCCCTCATCTCCGGTCACTCCGACCTCGCGATCGGCACTCGGCTGGGCCGCGGTGCCCGAGTGGTGCGCGGACCCAAGCGGGAAATCATCTCCCGCTGTTACAACCTCATCCTGAAATCCGCTCTGGCCGCTAGGTTTTCTGACGCGCAGTGTGGATTCAAGGCGATCCGCGCCGACGTCGCGCAGCGCTTGCTGCCGCATGTCAGCGATACCGGATGGTTCTTCGATACCGAGCTGCTGGTCCTGGCGGAGCGCAGCGGCCTGCGCATCCACGAGGTTCCGGTGGACTGGGTCGACGACCCGGACAGCCGGGTCGACATCGTGGCGACAGCGACTGCTGACCTCAAAGGCATCGGCCGGCTGCTCCGGGGCTTCGCCAACGGCTCGATACCGGTGAACATGATTGCGGCACAGCTGGGTTCGTCGAAACGCTCGGCCGCGCCCGGGTCGTTGTTCCGCCAAGCCGTCCGGTTCGGCGCCATCGGCGTCGTGTCGACCGCCGCCTACGTGGCGCTGTTCATGATCATGCAGGGCTGGGCCGGAGCGCAGGCGGCCAACCTGATCGCGCTGCTGCTCACCGCGATCGGCAATACAGCCGCCAACCGGCGGTTCACCTTCGGTGTGGGGGGCCGATCGGATGCCGGCCGTCATCACGTCGAGGGCCTCATCGTGTTCGCGATCGCACTGGCCATCACCAGCGGTGCGCTCGGCGTGTTGCATGCCGTCGTCGGCCAACCGCATCACCTGGTCGAGCTCGCGGTGCTGGTGCTCGCCAACCTCGTGGCAACCGCGGTGCGGTTCGTGCTGCTGCGCGGCTGGGTATTTCACCCGGGCCGGTCCCGCTGACTTCCCTTCAACACAAAGGAATCGATTGATGACGATCACTGCAGACGCGCGGTCGCACTTGAGCGACGCGCCGCAGGATCCACCTGGCCAAGAAGGCAGGCTCAGCCGCCTGGTTTTCGGCGACGGGTCCCAGCCGCGCTGGGTTCGACCCGCGTTGCTGACGTTGTTGGCGGCCACCGCCGTGCTGTACCTGTGGGGCCTCGGTTCGTCCGGCTGGGCCAACGAGTACTACGCGGCCGCGGCGCAGGCAGGCACGCAAAGCTGGAAAGCGTGGCTGTTCGGCTCGCTGGACTCCGGCAACGCCATCACGGTCGACAAGCCACCCGCGGCGATGTGGGTAATGGCGTTGTCCGGCAGACTGTTCGGCTTCAGCGCGTTCACCATGCTGCTACCGCAGGCGTTGATGGGCGTCGGCACCGTCGCGCTGCTGTACGCGACGGTTCGCCGCAGTAGCGGCCCTGCGGCAGGCCTGATCGCCGGCGCTGTCCTGGCGCTGACGCCGGTGGCGGCGCTGATGTTCCGGTTCAACAACCCGGATGCCTTGTTGGTGCTGCTGCTGGTGGCTGCCGCCTACTGTGTGGTGCGGGCGACCGAGACGGCGAGCACCCGCTGGATCGCGTTGGCAGGCTGCGCCGTCGGGTTTGCGTTCTTGACGAAGATGCTGCAGGCGGTCCTGGTCGTTCCGGCTTTCGCGCTGGTGTTCCTGGTCGCGGCGCCTGTCGGGCTGTGGAAGCGCATCGGGAAACTGCTCGTCGGCGCCGTGGCGATGATCGTTTCGGCAGGCTGTTACATCGCACTGGTCAGCTTGTGGCCCGCGAACTCGCGGCCTTATATCGGCGGTTCGACCGATAACAGTCTGCTGCAGCTGGCGTTGGGCTACAACGGGATTGACCGCATCGCCGGCCGTAGTGGTTCCGGCGGAGGCGGCCCCAGCGGTGGCGGGCACGGCGGTGGCAACCTGTTCTTCGGCGGTGAACCTGGCATCTATCGGCTGTTCGGTCAGTCGATGGGTGTCGAGGCGTCCTGGCTGTTGCCTGCGGCACTGATCGGTCTCCTCGCGGGGTTGTGGTTCACCCGGCGCACTTCGCGAACTGGAACCGTTCGTGCAAGCCTGCTGCTGTGGGGCGGTTGGGCGGTGGTGACCGGCGCGGTGTTCAGCTTCATGGACGGCACGATTCACCCGTATTACACGGTGGCGCTGGCTCCCGCCATCGCGGCACTCGTCGGAATTGCGGCGCGAGAGCTGTGGCGCGGCAAGGACTTTCTGACATCGCGAATCGTGCTCGCGGCGATGGCCGCGACGACTGGTGTGTGGGCGTTCATCCTGCTCGACCGGACGTCGGACTGGCTGCCTGCGTTGCGCTGGATTGTGCTGGCCGGATCCGTCGTCGTCGCGTCCGTGCTGGCGGTCGGTGCGCACAAGCTCGGCTGGTTGACGGCCGTAGTAGCCATCGCCGCGGCACTTTTCGGGCTTGCCGCGCCGACGGCGTTCGCGATCGACAACGTCATGCACTCACACAGCGGCCCCGGCACCACGTCGGGTCCGGCCCGCGAAGGCGGGTTCGGTGCCGGCCCGGGCGGACCTGGAGGAGGGCCGGGCGGTGGCGGACCGGGAGGTGCTCAAGCCGACAACGCGGCGCTGGCCCAGCTGGTCGAGGGTGCGGACAACCGCTGGGCGGCAGCCACTGTCGGCTCGTTCACCGCGGGCAGTTTCGAGCTCAAGACCGGCGCGCCGATCATGGCGATCGGCGGGTTCAGCGGCTCGGACAACTCGCCGACGCTCGCACAGTTCCAGACGTATGTCACCGAGGGGCAGGTGCGGTACTTCATCCCCGGTAATCGCCAAGGCCCGCCGGGAGGCAAATCGGGTACCGCGAGCGAGATCACGGCGTGGGTGGAGCGGAACTTCACTGCAGTCAATGTCGGCGGCACCAGCGTCTACGACTTGACCCAAATACGGTGAGCTGTAGGGCGCCGTCGCTATCTATTCGCGTTGATTTTCTATAGCCACATCGACCGTTGTCGGGGCTATCGTCGCGTCAGGCCATCGAGGAGGTCCCCATGTCCGTGACCGACGAGTATCTGAAGAACAACGAGGCGTACGCCAGCACATTCAAAGGCCCGCTGCCGCTGCCGCCGAGCAAGCACGTTGCCGTGGTGGCGTGCATGGACGCCCGGCTCGACGTCTACCGCATCCTTGGCCTGGGCGACGGCGAGGCGCACGTCATCCGCAACGCCGGCGGCGTCATCACTGACGACGAGATCCGCTCGCTGGTCATCAGTCAGCGGTTGCTCGGCACCAAGGAGATCATCCTGATCCACCACACTGATTGCGGCATGCTGACTTTCACCGACGATGAGTTCAAGCGCGCCATCCAGGACGAAACCGGCATCAAGCCGGAATGGGCGGCTGAGGCGTTCACCGATCTAGCAGTAGATGTGCGTCAGTCGCTGCGCCGCATCGAGGCCAGCCCGTTCGTCACCAAGCACGAATCCCTGCGGGGGTTCATCTTCGACGTCGCGACCGGCCGGCTCAACGAGGTGAAGCTCTAGGAGCGCCTCATTCACCAGGCGGCACAACGGCTTTTCGAACCACCACCCATGCTCACAGGTGGGCACGTCGGAGAATCACTGGCGCTCAGCCGACTTTGTACGTCGCGATCGCCTTGGCGACCGCTTCGCCCGCCGGCGTGACGACGTCGACGTCGCAGTTCACCAGCGTCTTGCCGCGGCGCAATACCCGTCCGATCGCGATCAGGTCGGTCGCGCGGGCGGGCGCGAGAAACTGCATCGACATCGACGTCGTCACGCCCCGCAGCGAGTCCGGGACCTCTGCACCTGTCCACGCGGCGGCCATCACCGCGACGTCTGCCAACGCGGCGATCGCCCCGCCGTGCACCATGTCGCCGATCGTGACGTTGGTCGGATCCCACGGCAGCCGCAGTCGCACCTCGTCGGCGTCGAGGGCCTCGGCGACGATGCCGAGTTTGGCGACGAACGGCGAGGACGGGATGAATTGCGCCATGACGTCGGCACCGGTCTGCGGCTGTGTGGGGGAGGACATGGCTCCAGTATCTGCAGTGGATCAATTACTCCACAGGTAAGCCCGTCTGTGAACTTGTCGGCCCGACATGGTCCGTGCAGGGTCAGCCGAGGGCCCCTGCCGCGATGAGTTCCGGCCGGGTCGCGAGTCTGTTTTGGTGACCGTCGTATGACGTACGACGCTGCCCGGCACGAGACACCACGGAGGACACCATGACGACGACGCCGGACGACCCGACCACCGCGCTGCCCGGCCGCCCGCCCATCGTCGACCTGGCCACCTGGCAGACCGCCCGTGACGAGCTTCTGGTCCGCGAGAAGGCCCACACCCGCGAGGGCGACGCCCTGGCCGCGGCCCGCCGCCGGCTGCCGATGGTGGAGTTCGACGGGACGGTCGAGGCCGTCGGACCTGACGGTCCGGTCCCGTTCCTGGACCTGTTCGGTGGTCGCGATGAGCTCGTGGTCTACAAGCACATGTGGCACGACGGCGCGCCGCACCAAGGGCAGTGCGAGGGATGCACCACCACGGCGTGGCACCTGAAGGACGCTGTCTACCTCAACGCCCGCGGTGTCTCGTTCGCCATCCTGACCACGGGCCGCTGGGACGAAGTGGCCGCCTACGTCGAGTTCATGGGTTACACCCAGCCCTGGTACTCGGTGCGGGGTGCAGCGGCGCCGGTCGGCCGCAGTATGGGTTCTCTCGCCTGCTATCTGCGCGACGGCGACCGCGCGTTCCTCACCTACTCGACGACGGGGCGTGGCAACGAGCCGGTCAACGGGTCCATGGGCCTGCTCGACATGACGCCTTATGGCCGCGGCGAAGCGTGGGAGGACAAGCCCGAGGGTTGGCCCGAGGGGCGCCACTCCTGCTGGTACTGGCGTTCGGACGCGGACGGGAATCCCATCTGGGGCCCGACCAGTCGCCCTGTGCCGCAATGGATCCGACCCGGCGCGACACCGGTGCAGACCCTCGGCCGCCAAGGCGGCCCCCACTGACGCGCCGTCGTCGACGGTGTCGGCAAAGGTCAAGTCCACAGACGCTCTCTAAGAGCTCGCCGTTCGCGCGTTGACATCGCAGGCCCAGGCTGGTTTCATATCAGGTTATGCAGATAAAGTTGACCATTTCTACCAACTTTACGGGGATGCGATGACAGCCACCCAGGAGCTGAACCAGGCAGGCCGCTATGAGCTGAGCCATCTGCGCTCGCTGGAGGCCGAGGCCATCCACATCATTCGGGAGGTGGCCGCGGAGTTCGAGCGGCCGGTGCTGCTGTTCTCCGGCGGCAAGGACTCCATTGTCATGCTGCATCTGGCGCTCAAGGCGTTCCAGCCCGGCCGCCTGCCGCTCCCGGTGATGCACGTCGACACCGGACACAACTTCGAAGAAGTGCTGCAGACGCGCGACGAGTTGGTTGCCGAACACGGGGTTCGACTGATCGTCGCCAAAGTGCAGGACGACATCGACGCCGGACGCGCGGTCGAGACCATCCCGTCGCGCAACCCTTTGCAGACCGTGACGCTGCTGCGGGCGATCCGCGAGAACAAATTCGACGCCGCATTCGGCGGTGCCCGCCGCGACGAGGAGAAGGCGCGGGCCAAGGAGCGGGTGTTCTCCTTCCGCGACGAGTTCGGCCAGTGGGACCCCAAGGCGCAGCGGCCGGAGCTGTGGAACCTGTACAACGGGCGGCACAACAAGGGCGAGCACATCCGGGTCTTCCCGCTGTCGAACTGGACCGAATTCGACATCTGGTCCTACATCGGCGCCGAGAAGATCAAGCTGCCGTCCATCTACTACGCGCACGCGCGCAAGGTGTTTGAGCGCGACGGCATGCTCCTGGCGGTGCACAAATACCTGCAGCCGCGCAAGGACGAAGAGGTCGTCGAGAAGACCGTTCGGTTCCGCACTGTCGGCGACGTCACGTGCACCGGCTGTGTGGAATCCCTTGCGGGCACTGTGTCCGAGGTGATCGCCGAGACCGCGGTGTCGCGGCTCACCGAACGCGGCGCGACCCGCGCCGACGACCGTATCTCCGAGGCCGGTATGGAAGACCGCAAGCGAGAGGGCTATTTCTGATGACGACGCTGCTGCGACTGGCCACGGCCGGCTCCGTCGACGACGGGAAGTCGACGCTCATCGGCCGCCTGCTGTACGACTCCAAGGCCGTGATGGAAGATCAGCTGGCCTCCGTGGAGCGCACCTCGAAAGAGCGCGGACACGACTACACCGACCTGGCGTTGGTGACCGACGGCCTGCGCGCCGAACGCGAGCAGGGCATCACGATCGACGTGGCGTACCGCTACTTCGCTACGCCCAAGCGCAAATTCATCATCGCCGACACGCCGGGACATGTTCAGTACACCCGCAACATGGTCACCGGTGCCTCGACCGCGCAACTGGCGATCGTGCTGGTCGACGCCCGCAACGGCCTGCTGGAGCAATCCCGCCGCCACACGTTCCTGGCGTCGCTGCTGGGCATCCGCCACATCGTGCTGGCGGTCAACAAGATGGACCTGATCGGCTGGGACCGTGAGCAATTCGAGAAGATCCGCGACGACTTTCACGAGTTCGCGGCCCGACTGGACATCCATGATGTGACGACGATTCCGTTGTCGGCGCTGTTGGGCGACAACGTCGTCACCAAGTCGGAGAACACCCCGTGGTACGACGGACCGTCGCTGCTGTCCCATCTCGAAGAGGTGTACATCGCGGGCGATCGCAACCTCGTCGATGTTCGGTTCCCGGTTCAGTACGTGATCCGGCCGCAGTCCCTCGACCATCACGACCACCGCAGCTACGCGGGCACCGTCGCCAGCGGCGTCATGCGTCCCGGTGACGAGATCGTCGTCCTGCCCACTGGCAAATCGAGCCGCATCATCGAGATCGAGGGCCCGAGCGGGCCCGTTCAGGAAGCGTTTCCGCCGATGGCGGTGTCGGTCAGCCTCGCCGACGACATCGACATCTCCCGCGGTGACCTGATCGCGCGGCCGAACAATCAGCCGAGGGTGGCACAGGAGTTCGACGCCACGGTGTGCTGGATGGCCGACGCGGCCTCACTGGAGCCGGGTCGCGACTATGTCATCAAGCACACGACCCGCACCACGCGGGTCAAGGTGACCGCGCTCGACTACCGGCTCGACGTCAACACGCTGCACCGCGACAAGACCGCGACCGCTCTGAAACTCAATGAGCTGGGCCGTATTTCACTGCGCACGCAGGTTCCGCTACTGCTCGACGAGTACAGCCGCAACGCCGCGACGGGTTCGTTCATCTTGATCGACCCGCACACCAACGGCACGGTTGCGGCCGGCATGATCCTGCCGTTCGTCACCGCGCGCACATCGAGCCCCAACACGGTGCGCCACGAGTCGCTGTGTAAAGCCGACGACAGGCTGTCGAAGGGCCGGACCGTGTGGTTCACCGGGTTATCGGGTTCGGGCAAGTCGTCGGTGGCAATGCTCGTCGAGCAGAAGATGCTCGAAAAGGGTATTCCCGCTTATGTTCTCGACGGGGACAACCTGCGCCATGGCCTCAACGCCGACCTCGGGTTCTCGATGGCCGACCGGGCCGAGAACCAGCGCAGGCTGGCCCACGTCGCGGCCATTCTCGCCGACTCCGGCCAGGTCGTGTTGGTTCCCGCGATCAGCCCGCTGGATGAGCACCGTGCGTTGGCACGGCAGGTGACCACCGAAGCGGGCCTCGACTTCTTCGAGGTGTTCTGCGACACCCCGCTGGAGGATTGCGAACGCCGTGACCCGAAGGGGTTGTACGCCAAGGCGCGATCCGGTGAGATCACGCACTTCACCGGGATCGACAGCCCGTATCAACGGCCGAAGAATCCGGACATACGGCTGACTCCGGACCGTTCTACCGAAGAACTCGCCGACATGGTGATCGAGCTGCTGGAAAGCAGGCGGTGAGCGATCACGAGGTCGCCGCCCGCCTTGCGACGGCGGCCGGCCAGCTGCTGCTCGACGTGCGCGCCGAACTGACTGATGCCAGCGAAGCTGAACGGAAAGCTGCGGGGGACAAGCGATCCCACGACTTCCTCATGGAGGCGCTAGCCACCGAACGACCCGGCGATGTGGTGCTGTCGGAAGAGGGCGTCGACAACCCAGCCAGGCTCGCCGCCCAGCGGGTGTGGATCGTCGACCCGCTCGACGGCACGCGTGAATTCTCCGAATTGGGTCGTGAAGACTGGGCGGTGCACGTCGCGCTATGGCAGGCGGGTGAACTCGTCGCCGGAGCGGTCGCCCTTCCGGCGCAAGGCATTACGCTAGCAACGCCGAGCGTCACCCCTCCGCCGGCCACAGCAGACAAGCCGCGGGTCGTGGTGTCGCGTACGCGGCCGCCTGCCATCGCCCTGGCGGTACGTGACGCGCTTAATGGCATCCTGGTCGAAATGGGTTCGGCCGGAGCGAAAGTCGCGTCCGTCGTGCAGGGTTTGTCCGATGTTTACGTGCACGCGGGCGGCCAGTATGAGTGGGACTCCGCGGCGCCCGTCGCGGTCGCGCGTGCAGCAGGGCTGCACACGTCGCGCATCGACGGTTCGCCGTTGGTCTACAACCGACCGGACCCGTTGCTGCCTGACTTGGTGGTATGCCGCCCAGAGTTCGCCGACGCGGTGCTCGCCGTCACCGGCAGCTGTGCCCAGTAGTGTCAGCACCGTGCCCGAACCCACCACTCTGCGCGCCCTGGCCGATCTGCCACAGCAGCCCGTAAGCCTCGCCGAATCGACGCTCATCCTGATCGACTGCCAGAACACCTACACGCACGGCGTGATGGAGCTCGAGGGCGTGCAGGCCGCGTTGGACGAGGTCGAAATCCTGCTCGACCGTGCCCGTTCGGCCGGCATCCCGATCATCCACGTCCAGCACGACGACGGCCCAGGATCGCTATACGACATCGAGGGGGAGAGTGGCGCGATCGTGTCGCGGGTAGCTCCGCACAACGGAGAACCGGTGGTGGTGAAGAACTATCCGAATTCGTTCGTGCAGACCGATCTCGACGATGTGCTGAAGACCGCCAACGCGTCGAACCTTGTGCTGGCGGGCTTCATGACCCACATGTGTGTGAATTCGACTGCGCGGGGGGCTTTCAACCTTGGCTACTCGCCGACCGTCGTTGCGGCGGCGACGGCGACCCGCGCACTGCCGGGACTCAATGACGCCGTGGTGCCCGCCGAGGCGGTCCAGAGCGCGAGCCTCGCCGCGGTCGCTGACCTATTTGCCGTGGTGGTGCGCGGCGCAGGCGATATACCGGACTAGCCTGGCCCCATGCGAATGTCGGCCAAGGCGGAGTATGCCGTCCGGGCCATGGTCCAGCTCGCCACGATCGACGACGGCGTCCTGGTCAAGACCGACGACATCGCCAAGGCGCAGGGCATTCCGCCGCAGTTTCTTGTCGACATCCTTTCCGACCTGCGCACCGACCGCCTGGTGCGCAGTCACCGCGGCCGCGACGGCGGCTACGAGCTGGGCCGGCCCGCTGCAGATATCAGCATCGCCGACGTGCTGCGCTGCATCGACGGCCCGCTTGCCAGCGTTCGCGACATCGGGCTGGGGGACCTGCCCTACTCGGGACCGACTGCGGCGCTGACCGACGTATGGCGGGCACTGCGGGCCAGCATGCGATCGGTGCTCGAGGAGACCAGCCTCGCCGACGTGGCGTCCGGCGCGTTGCCCGGGCACGTCGCCAAGATGGCCGACGACTATCGGAGCCAAGAGGAGCGGCGCGGCCACTCTGGCGGCTAGTAGCTGTACGGAAGCTTGTTGAATGCTGTGTGCCGGCTGTATACGCGGTGCGCGCCAAGCGAATTCGAGTAGTTGACTACTCGCGCCTCCGTCGCGTCGAAGGACAAACGTGGCCTTGCCAAGTGGGACAAGCCACTTGGCCGCAACCGACAGCGACGAAAGGCCCTACCATGCACGCTTCAGATGAGAATTCCGTCCCAGGACAGGCTCCTGCCCCTGGGGCCATGTTGACCATGGCGAAAGCCACCGTGGTCTCGCAACACGCACAAGTCACGACTTCTGCGCACCCGTCGATCATCACCGCGACGGGTGACATGAGGTTCGTCCCCATTCGCCTTTGGGCGTATCCGTCAGCATTCGTCTTACACCGACTTCAGCAGCTTCACGATCGTGCGGTCGGCACTCGCGACGAAAAGAAACTGTCGCCCAAGCGGGCCAAGGTCGCGTATCGGATGGCCTTGGAATCGGCGCTCGGTGGCTACGTTGCGCTTGCGGATCAAACGCGGCTTCAGACGGTTGGCGCGATCTTTGACGCCGTGGCCAAGCTGGGTCGCATCGATGGTCTCGAGTCGTTGTTTCTCACCGCGATCGTGACCGCGTCCTCGCTCGGCAAGCCGGAATTGGTCGCGCGGGGGGAGAAGCTGTGGAAGGCGCATGGCGCTCCGGCGCGCATCGGTGGAGGCCGTAAGGCCGCACTCGTGTTCGACACGACGACAAACCGTGTCGCGTACCTCGGCCAGAAGGGGCTCGCAAGCCTCGGTCACGGCGGCGCAAACGCGAATGTAGTGGGCGGCGCCAATATGTACGAAGCGATCGCCGGCCGAGTCTCTGCGCTCGACGCGGGAATTGCGCAGGACGGAGACGGCGTCTGCGTGACGGTGTTCGCTTTCGTAGGCGCTGTGTGTGGCGCGGTGGTCGGCGCGGGCGCCAGTTCACCGTCGGGCCCGGGCGCCGTAGCCGGCGGTGCCGCTGGCGGCTTCATCGGGGAACGAATAGGCAAGGCAGATGGTGAAATCTTGTGCGGGATGTTCGACACCGGGCCTCAGGCGGGCTCGTATTCCGGTGCGGGTGGCGCAGGGCCCGGCGGCACGAGCGATCCGTACCAAGATCCCGTCGACGACCAAGGCTCCTCGCAGCAAGGGGATCAGAGCTCCTCGCAACAAGACGAGAAGAGCACTTGCGAGCCCGACGACCCCGAGAACGGCGACAATTCGGGTGGCGGCGACAACTCCGGCGGTGACGACAACTCGGGCGGCGGGGACGACAAAGGCGGCGGAATGCCGGATCCCGACGATCCGCATGGATTTCCGAGCCCGGATGATCCGCGCGGTACTCAGGCGTTCTCGACCAACTACGCAATGGGTCCGGGCGTCGCGAGCCACATGTCGCGGCTAGCCGGCGGTGGCGTGCTTCTGAATGGTATGCCGCAGCTCGCTACGAACGGAACAATCGCGACCGCTGGGTACCTCGTCGGGCTCTCCGACATCGCATCGACCGTTTCGCAAACGGTGGCGCAGACGGCGGGACGGGCGGCCGCACGTGTCGGGCCCTGATTCGGGTCAGCACGGCTGAGGAAACGGATCGCTGTAGGCCGATGGCTTAGAGCGATCCGCTTCGGCCGGCGATGCCGTCGAGCAGCATCTGCAGCCCGCGCTCGAAGTCCTCTTCAACGGACGTCTGCATCGCGACGCGGGACAGCGCCTCTACGTGTGGAAATCGCCGGCGGCAGGCCGAAGAGTTCGGTGAAGAACTCGGCCGACTGTTGCCGGTCCTTTGCGGCGACGATGGTGTGGTTGAACGTGATAACCATGTCAATCCAGTCAACCACCGTCGATAGCATGGCGGCAATGTCGATAGTCGAGGTGTTGGAGGGGCCGCGGGTCATTCTGCGCGCACCGCGGCTCGACGACGCAGAAGCCATATTCGAGCGGATCGCCTCGGATCCGGCAGTGTCGCGCTATATGTCGTGGCGCCCGCATCCTGACGTCGAAGAGACCCGTCGTGTCATCACCGAGGTCTTCAACGTCGGTGGTGAAACGACCTGGCTCATTGAGCTGCGTGACGGCGATGGCCCGATCGGGCTGTGCGGGTGGCGGCGGCCACAGCCGCACATCATCGACTTCGGCTATTGCCTGGGACGCCGATGGTGGCGGCAGGGAATCATGTCCGAGGTGGTGCAGCTGCTGCTCGACAAGGCTGGGCGCGACCGGACCGTGTACCGGGTGACCGCCCACTGCCATGTCGACAACACGGCGTCGGCGCGGCTGCTGGAACGCAGCGGGCTGACGTTCGAGGGTCGGTTGGTGCGTTACGCCGTGCTGCCCAACATCAGCGACGAGCCGCAGGACTGCCTGCTGTTCGGCACGGCGCTCAGGTGACGGTGATGCTGAGGTGACGGTGATACGGAGGACCGATGGCGTTCGACATACGTGATCTCGCAATACCCGTGATCGTCGCGCCGATGGCGGGTGGGCCGACGACGCCCGAACTGGCGGCCGCGGGAACCAACGCCGGCGGGCTCGGGTTCGTTGCCGCGGGCTATCTGACGGCTGAGGTGTTCGCCGAGCGCCTCGCGGCGGCGCAGCGCCTCGCGTCCGGCCCAATAGGTGCGAATCTTTTTGTGCCCCAACCCAGTGCGGGCACGCCCGAGGAAATCGAGCTGTACGCCAAGGCGCTGACATCGGAGGCCGAGCGCTACGGCGCACAGCTGGGCGAGCCGCGATACGAAGACGACCACTGGGCAGCGAAGATCGAGGTGCTGCTCGACGTGCGGCCCGACGTGGCGTCGTTCACGTTCGGTCTGCCCAGCGCCGATGAATGCCGGCGGCTGCGTGGTGCCGGGATCACCGTCGTGGGCACCGTGACGACCGTGGACGAGGCGCGCACGGCCGTCACGCGCGGTGTGGACGCCGTGGCGGCGCAGGGCCCGTCGGCGGGCGGGCACCGCGGCACCTTCGACCCATCCGCCCAGCCGGCCAGGCAGCCGCTCGACGAGCTGCTGGCCGACGTCATCGCTGCCGTCGATGTGCCGGTCGTGGCGGCGGGTGGGCTGATGACGGACCACGACGTCGCGCGGGTATTGCGCGCGGGCGCGGTTGCCGCCCAGCTCGGTACGGCCTTTCTGCTGTCCGACGAGGCGGGCAGCAGCCCGGTGCACCGTGCTGCGCTGCAGGATCCGCAGTTCACCGAAACCTTTGTCACGCGGGCGTTTTCCGGCCGCTATGCTCGCGGTTTGCGCAACAGGTTCATCGACGAGCACGAGGCCGATGCGCCGTTCGGGTATCCGGAGATTCACTGGCTGACCAGCCCGGTGCGAGCCGCGTCGGTGCGCGCCGGCGATCCGCACGGCGTCAACGTGTGGGCAGGCACTGGATGGCAGAAGGCCCAGTCGGGGCCGGTGGCCGAGATCATGCGGCAGCTGACCTAGGCGCACACCCTTTCTCAAGGCGTCAACAGTTGCTGACGGCTTCGAAGATCATGTCCGCCGAAATGGCCGCGACCGATTCCTCTTCGACGGCTACCGCAGATCGTCGATGACGACGTTGCCGTTGTTCGAGTGGGCGGTGACGACCGCCGCCGCTGCCTTGCGATCGGTCGTCTGCGGCACCCGCACCACCGTCGAACCGACCTTCTCGTCGGTGCTCGCGTTCACCATATAGGGACCATGCGCTGGTAGCGCGATGATGACGTCGCCGTTGTCGCTATTAACGTCGACGGTGCGGGGCGCCGCATTCGAGAAGTCCGCCTTGATATCGCCGTTGTCTGTCGTAGCGCTAAACGACTCCGACACCGAGATCGGGTCGCGAGTGACCACATCGCCGTTGTCGGTGTGGATCTCGATACGCCGGGCGGATCCGCTCAACACGACCTCGCCGTTGTCGGTGCGCGTGATCAGTTGGTCGATGTCCGCCTGCGCGAGCACCACACCGGTCTCTTGTTGAGTGGTGACCGTCAACCTGCGCGCGAGGTCCGGTGGAAGCACGAGCGTGATCTCGCCGGCCCGGCCCCACTGCAAGAACGTCGACAGCTCGCTGTTGATGGTTATCCGCGCATTGGCGGCATCGGTGTTGACCGCCAACGGATTTGCACCCGCCCGGGTCGAGTTGACCATTCGTAAGTCGGCCCGGGGTTCGCGGACCGCACGGTCGGTGGTGATCCGGATCGCTACCGGCACGGAGCCCGTGTCGACCACCAGCGATCGCATGGAGGCCGGCAGCGGCTTGCTGTCGGTGATGACACGGAAGCTGGCGATGCCCCACGCCACCGTGCCCAGCGATGCGACGGCCCCCACCACCAGCACCACCGCGGTGACGATGAGCGTTACGCGGACCGCGGTGCGTCCGCCGGGGGAGAGCGGAGGCGGTGGCTGCATCGCCGGCTCGGCCGGCCGTGGGCTACCCGGTGCCGGTGGTGGGGGCGCAATGGTTGTCACGATGAAGGCCTTTCAATGGTTCAGGACTCGAGGTAGCGCAGCACCGCCAGCACGCGGCGGTTCTCGCTCTCGTCGGGTGCCAGGTCCAACTTGGTGAAGATCGACGCGATGTGCTTTTCTGCCGAGCCGACGGAGATGTGCAGCGCTGACGCGATCGCCGAGTTCGTCTTGCCCTCGGCCATCAGCTGCAGCACCTCACGCTCGCGCGGGGTCAGCCCGTCGAGCACACTGCGGCGGTGCGAGCGCACCAAAATCTGCGAGACCACTTCGGGATCGAGCACGGTGCCGCCCCCGCCAACCACCTCGACCGCGTCGAGGAAGGCCGGAACGTCGGCCACCCGATCCTTCAGCAGGTAGCCGAATCCCTTTGTGTCCGAGGCGATCAGATCGGTGGCGTAGCGCTCCTCCACATAGTGCGACAGCACCAGTACCGGCGACTCGGGGTTCTGGCTGCGCAACAGCGCCGCGGCGCGGATGCCTTCGTCGGTGAACGTCGGCGGCATCCGCACGTCGACGATCGCAAGGTCGGGCCGCTTCTCGTTGACCAGCCGCAGCAGATTCGTCGCATCGGGCACACCGGCGACCACCTCGTGGCCCGCGTCGATGAGGATGCGCTCGATGCCGGCTCGCAGCAGCGCCGAATCCTCTGCGATCACGATGCGCATGGCAGCACCGCGGTGACTATCGTGGGGCCCGTCGCGGGGCTCGACACGGTGAACGTACCGCGCGCGGCGCGCACGCGTTCTTCCAGCCCGCGCAGGCCGGTGGCGTTGTCGTCGGTGGTGATAGATGCGCCGCCACGGCCATCGTCGAACACCGTGACGTGCAACTGATTGGCGGCTTCGTCCAGCCGCACCGTGACCACCGCTTGCGACGCGCGTGCGTGTTTGGCGATATTCGTCAACGCCTCGGCCACCACGAAATACGCGACCGATTCCACTTCGTCGGGCAAGCGCCGCGGAAGGTGCAGATTCAAAATGGTCGGCACCCCTGCGCTTTCCGTGCGCTGCACCACCGACGAGAGCGCAGCATCCAGGCCACGGTCGGCCAGGATGGTCGGCGCGATGCCGCGCACCACGTTGCGCAACTCGACGAGCGCGTTCTTGGCGTCGTCGTGCGCCTCGGTGATCAACTGCTTGGCCGCGGGCAGGTCAGTGTCGAGCTTCGTCTGCGCCAGCCCGATCGTCATCGCCAGCGACACCAGCCGTGGCTGCACGCTGTCGTGCAGGTCGCGTTCGATGCGATGACGCTCGGTCTGAGCCGACGACACCGCGCCCTGGCGGGCATCGGCCAGTGCGCTGACCTGGTACTGCAGCGCCGCCGTCGGCGACGGCGACAGCAGCCACCGGTCGATCGCCGCGTCGAGCGCCGGCGCGAATATCAGGATCCCGACGGCCGCGGCCAGCGCGACGACGGCCAGCAGCCACGCCAGCGGTGGCGACAGGAACGACAGGCCCGCGTCGACGTCGCTGTGACGGATCGCGATCGCGGCCGCTGGCCCGAGGAACGCGAACGCCAGCAGCGCCAGCGCAATGCCGGCGACCACCATGTCGTAGATCATCCGCAGGAAGTGATGCGCGGCCGCTTTCCAGAATTTGGCGCTGCTGATGTCCAGCCACAGCTGGTGCAGCCAGCGCTGAATGCCCGTGTACGGCGAGATCCGCCGCGGCGGAACGCCGATACCAAGGCCGAAAACCGCCTCGCTGCGGAGTCGTTCGACGTGTTCGACGCCCCGGATCAGGTAGACGAACACCACCGCGGACAGCGCGAAGCCGATGCCGCTGGGGATCGAGGAGATGCCGAGGATCAGGATCGTCAACGGGATCCACAACCACACCGATGCGATCGCCGCGCCGGTGAGCAACGAGGCGGTCGGCACCACGCCGATATTGCGGGTGGGCGATGCGGCGCCGTCGTCGACGGCAGCGGGCGCCGGGCTGGCGGCGGGTATCGGCTCGGTAACTGCGACCATGCACTCAACCTATGGACCGCAGGCGATGCGCGACACAGCGTTTTCCGGAGAAGCTGCCGGGGGAAAACCCCCGTATTCCCTCACGTCTCCACCGCGACCGTGCGAGTCTGCACGCCGACACGCCGCTCAATACGCGCATTTTGCGCACGCTCGCGGCAGGAGGATGACCGTATGGCGACAACTGAGCGGCACCGGCTACTGAGTTATTTGGGTCCGAACTGGTTCGCATCGGTCATGGGAACCGGCATTGTGGCCACGGCCGGCGCGACATTGCCGCTGCATGTCCCCGGTTTACGCGCGTTCGCCCAAGCGGTGTGGGTGGCGGCGACGGTATGGCTGGTGATCCTCATCCTCGCGGAGGTCGCGCATTGGGTGCGACACCCGACCGTGGCCCGCAGTCACGCATACAACCCGCAGATGGGTCATTTCTACGGCGCAGCCCCGATGGCGTTGCTCACAGTCGGCGCCGGCGCGGTCCTCGTCGGCAAGGATCTGATCGGCGTGCGGGCGGCCGTCGACCTCCACTGGGGGCTGTGGACGGCAGGGACGCTCGGCGGGCTGTTCACCGCGATGAGCATTCCGTATCTGATGTTCACCCAGTACCGGGTCGAGCCCGACGCTGCGTTCGGCGGCTGGCTGATGCCGGTGGTACCACCGATGGTTTCGGCGGCGACGGGCGCGCTGCTGATCCCGCACATGGTGCCGGGCACCGGACGTCAAACCATGCTCTACGGCTGCTACGCGATGTTCGGGCTGTCGCTCGTCGCATCGCTGATCATCATCACCATGGTGTGGAGTCGCCTGGCGCACTTCGGCACCTCCGGCACAGCGCGCGTGCCGACGCTGTGGATCGTGTTGGGCCCGCTGGGTCAATCCATCACGGCCGCAGGCCTTCTCGGGACGAACGCCGCCCTGGCCGTCGATCCGCAGCTAGCGGACGGGATGGGTGTCTTCGCGGTTCTGTACGGCGTTCCGGTGTGGGGATTCGCGGTGCTGTGGATCTCGTTGGCCACCGCACTGACCGTGCGGACGGCGCGCCGTGGGATGCCGTTCGCGCTCACCTGGTGGAGCCTGACGTTCCCCGTCGGGACCTTTGTCACCGGCACCACACAGCTCGCGATCCACACGGGTCTGCCGGCGTTCCGCGTGGCCGCCGCTATCGCCTACGTCGGGCTACTGAGCACTTGGTGTCTTGTAGCGGTTCGGACGTTCCGAGGTGGCATGCGCGGCAACATCTTCGCACCGCCGTCGACCGCACCCATCAAGGCGCATAAGGACCCGACGGCCGCCACTTAGGCGGAAGGAGTGCATGGCACACTCGCAATGTGACTGAGCCCTTGATTTCGCACGTTTCGGATACGGCTCGTTGGGTGGCGACCTATCGGGCGATCGAATCGGCACGTCCGGACGCGTTGTTCCACGATCCGCTCGCCGACCGGCTTGCGGGCGAACAGGGCCGTGCCATCGTGGCCGCGGCGCCGCGAGCGACCGGCAATGGCTGGTGGCTGGTGGCTCGCACCAAAATCATCGACGACGCCATCGCCGCGGCGATCGGCGACGGCTGCGACAAGGTTCTGAACCTGGCTGCGGGGCTGGACACCCGGCCGTACCGGCTGGACCTCCCGCCAGATTTCACGTGGGTGGAAGCAGATCTGCCGGACCTGCTCGCCGAAAAAGAGCAGATGCTCGCCGACCAGACGCCACGGTGCCGGTTGACCAGGCATGCGGTCGACCTCGCCGATCCGGCCGCGCGCGACGCGTTCCTGAACGAGGAACTCAAGGGTGTCACCAAAGCGCTCGTCCTGACCGAGGGCTTGCTGATGTATCTGGAGGAACGCGACGTCCGCGCATTGTCGGATGCGTTCACACGCCCCGAGATCGCGTGGTGGATGTTGGATTTCTCCTCCCCGGGACTGCAGAAGAGGATGAACACGTCGACCCGGGGCCTGATGGGCAGAGCACCCTTCAAGTTCGCACCTGTCAGCGGCCTGGCCTACTTCGAAGAACTCGGCTGGCGGACCATCGAAGTGGAATCCGTATTCACCGTCGCGCATCGATACCATCGGGTGCCGCGGTGGATGCGGTTGCTTGCTTGGTTACCGCAACCCGATCCGCGTAACCCGGGCGGCAAAACCTGGAGCGGAGTCACCCGCCTCACCCGCGGTTAGCTACTTGGGCGCGGTCAGTTCCAGGGCGATGTTGTCCGGGTCCCGGAATTCCAGAATGTATGAAGGCCCAATGTCCTTGATGGGTTCATGCGTGATGCCCAGGTCGTCGAGATGCTTTGCGGCATCGTCCAATTCGGCTTTGCTTCCGACGCGGAAGGCCAGGTGGTCGAGTCCGCAGCGATCTTCATGGAAGGTGTCCGTCGCGACGGGTCGAAGGCCGATCAGCGCGCCGCCGAGGTCGTAGATCACGCCGCCGAACAGAAAGCCCAGTGCCTGACGGGTGGCCTCGTCGGCACTATCGGGCGATTCGATCAGGATGCGCCAGCCGAAGACGCTCTCGTAGAACTGTCGCGACCGCTCGATGTCCGTGACGGTCAACCGGACGTGGGCAATGGAAGAGGTGCTGATCGGCATGGGCTCATGCTGCCAGGCGCCGCCCGCGATGATTTTCCTGCGGTGCCCCTGTCTGTCTAAGCGTCACCACCTCAACGACAACAGGGAGCACCATCATGACCGTCACTTCGACCGAAACCGTCCACGTCGGCGCCAAAGACCACCCACGGTTCAGAAAGGCCGGGATCGTCATCAGTGCGCTGGTCACTGCGTTTCTCGTGTTCGACGCCGCCGGCAAGCTCGCAGGAGTGCCGCAGGTGAAGGACGGCACACAAACGCTCGGATTCCCGGCCGGCCAGGCGCTGATCATGGGCCTCGTACTGGCCATCTGCGTTGCGGTTTACGCGATCCCGCGTACGGCGGTGCTGGGCGCCCTCGGGGTCACCGCATATCTGGGCGGAGCGGTCACGGCCAACATGCGCGTCGAATCGCCGCTGTTCTCCCATACGTTGTTCGCGGTATACCTGGGCGTGCTCATGTGGGTCGGATTAGCGATGCGGCGTCCGGAATTGCTGAGGGTCATCGGCCTGCGTCGGAGTTAGTTCCGCGCCGGGCATGCCAGAATCGCCGACGTGCGAATCGGGATGACCACGCCGGTGATGGAGCCCAGCCTGGATGTGGCGACGCTGAAGGGCTGGGCTCGAGTGATCGACGACGGTCCGTTCTCGTCGTCCCCCGCAAGCGGGAGGTGCCCCCAGTGCTGGGCGTAGCGGATCGCGCTCGACAATCCTGAGAGCCTGACGCTGTTGCGTGCGTTGGCGGCGTGGACGGACCGGGTGCGGCTCGTGACGGTGGTCGTGCCTCGGCTGGCTGCGTACTAAGCGAATTGGAATTTTGGGCACCAAACACACTCGGGCCCCTCTTCGGAAGTTACCGAGAGGGGCCCGATTGCGGTGATTGACCGAACTACTCCGGTTCAGTTCTTATCGGAACCGCCCCCCGATCCACCATCGGAGCCGCCGCCGGAACCGCTGGTCGAGCCGGTGCTGGAACCGCTGGTCGAGCCGGTGCTGGAACCGCCGGTCGAGCCGGTGGCGGAACCGGTGCCGGCACCGGTCTTGGCGGTGTCGTTGGATCCTGCGGTGTCAGTTGAGCCCTTCTTCTGAACGTCCGACCCAGTCGCGGAGTCGTCGCCGGCCGCGACATCAGCGTCGTGCGTTGCGGACTTCTCGTCGTGCGTCGCGGACTTCTCGTCGTTCGTCGCGGAGCCGTCGACTACGGCGGACTCGTTCTCAGTTGCCGCGGTGTTGCGGGCAACCGAACCGGAGGTCTCGACCGCTGCCACGGACTGGGACTCGTCCTTGCCCTTCACGGTCAGGTCCTGCTTTGAGCCCTGCGCGTCAACGGTATCGACCGCACCGTTGTCAACGTTTACCGCCACAACTCGCGCGGAGGCGAGCGGCACGGTCGCCGGTCCGGCGGCCGCGGCGGTGACCGTGGGTGCGGCGAACGGCACTACGCTCCCGACCGCGTTGATGATCGACACCAGGACATTAGCGACCTGAGTGCTGATAAACACCCCGGTTGCAGCAGCGGCTTGGACGATGGCCGAGAATGCTGCGGCTCCGCCAGCGGCGAGGTCGGCGACCGCTTGCGCGCCGAAGGCCATCGCGGCCGCTGTCTGTGTCATTCCGAAGTCGACCAGCGCGGCGGTCTGGTTCACCGCGAAAGTGGTGAGCCCGGCCAGCTGTGTGACCGCGAACGTCGCAGTGTCGGCCGCGCCACCGGCGAGCGCGGCGGTCGCGGTGGCGCCGGCGGCGATGAGACCCGCGAGCGCTTGTGCGCCGAAGATAAGGCCACCCGCCATCTGATTCATCCCAAAGTTGCCCAGCGCGGTGAGTCCGGCGACCACGGGTGTCAAGGCCCCCGCGATGGGAGCGGGGAGAACCGAATTGATAGCGAACGTGACCAGGTTGCCAATCTGGGTGTTGAAAAATACCCCGGCCGTGGCCGCGGCTGTCACGAGGTTTCCGAACGCCGTGGCCCCGAAAGTCGAAAGACCTGCGACCCCTCCTGCGGCGAAGGCGATGGCGTCCGCCGTCTGGGACAGTCCGAAGTTGGTCAGCGCAGCGGTCTGGTTCACCCCGAACACGATGAGCTGGGCGAGAGAGTCGGTAATGAAAACACCCATCCCGGCGGCAGCGGTGGTTAACGCGCTGACTCCGTCGGCGCCGAATGCGATGAGCTGCGCCAACTGCTGGGCGCCGAAGGACGTGTCGTCGGCGACCTGGATCAAGCCGAAGTTGATCAGGTCTGACGTCTGGGTGACCAAGAACGACAACGCCGATGCCACATCCAGTAGGTGGTAATCGGCCGTGACGGACGGCAGCGCCGGCACTTGGATGTCGGGCGCGGGTGGGGCTATCGGGCTGGCGATGAGCGCAGTGGCCCCGACGGTGGCTATTCCGGCGGTGAGGTATGGGCGAACTGTCAGTTCCATTTGATCCCCCTTGACCTGGCTTTGTGGACAGCAAATAATTTACGCCCACGTAAGAGCTCGAATGCGAAATCGGACGCTATTTGTGCGAAATGGTTCTTGGCTTCGCGAATCGAAGTTAAATTCAGCTAAGTTGCCTAAGTAGCCGAATCAAGATCGACGTTCAATGCGCGCATACTAGGCTTCCTAATCATCACTGCCATAAGGAAACCTTCGCGATAAGCGGCGCCTTTACCGCCGAACAATATTTCGGATGCTTAACAGATTTGCCAAAGTGCCCAGCCGGTTCGCTAGTGCCGCGAAGATCTGACGCTTGCGCTAATTAGCCCTTTTGCCCGTCTGGGCATCTCGTGCGTGTTTTCCTGAGCTGCGCTCGTCTCCCGACGTTCCCGTGGCCAGTATATGGGTGCGACCCGGGATATCGCCCCGCGAATCACTCTCTCGGCACGTCCCTTGTCGCACGTCAATTAGTTTGCTGGCGTCTCCGGCGCACACGGCTATGCCTGCGTGCGGTTTGGGCCTCTGGAGACGCCACACACTCTGGCGGAGGCTCTCATGGGCGTGGTGATGGCCCGTAATGGAGCCGGCGGCCCTGGCTCGTATTAGCGACGGAAAGGGTGGGGTACCACATGCGCCAGCATGCAACCCCTGTTGCACCTAATTTGAAGCAATAAGGTGCAGCTATCGCAGCGGATCTCACGCGAGGGCAACCTCATAACCAACGCTGATGCCCGGCGCGTGCGAGCGAAGCGAATCGGCAGTTTGCAAAGTGCATTGCGCGGCTATTGCGATCTTTGAAGCAAACAGACCGGGTGCTCGCCGCGGGCGCAGTCATCGACGCCTTCCGCGGCCGATAGCGTCACAGCCTGTCGTAGACCTTCTTGTAGTACGACGACAGAAACCGCGGGCCGATCACTCGCATCGCGGCCACGCCGATCAGCGCGATGAGGTTCTTCGACGTCTGCTCCCATTCGCCGTGTACGGCGCTTCCGCCTTCGGCTCGCGGCGTCGCGGTCAACGTCATGTAGCTGCTGGGTGCCAGTGCGGCGCTTTCGGTGACCGTCAGCGTCACCGAGCCGGGGATGGACCAGTCGTAGTGCCACATTGCCCACAGCTTCGGAAAGTCCTGTCCCTCACGGATATCCGCCTCGGTCTCGCCGAGGCGATACACCTCGAACGCCTCGACCGACGACGCCGGCCATCGGTGTGGGCGGCTGGCGGAGAAGTCTGTCGTCAGCTCGATGACTTGGTCGGGTGTTGCCGTTGTCGCAAAGTCGAATTCGAACTTGGTGCGCACGCGGCCGAACGTATCAGCGCATGAATGGATGCGGCTGAATGACGCCTATTGAAGCGCCCGAGCTTACGCGTAGGGATCGGTGATCGCGCGAAGCAGGCAACACAAAAACCGCTTGCATAGCCCGCGCGTAAAAGAGCCCTACGGCGCGCGTTGGTCGGTACGAAAGACACGGTGCATGTGTGGAGGGCGGACCCGGCCGCGCGGACGGTGTGTGGTGGCGCTCCGCCGCGCACGGCGCTTCTTCTTCAGTACCGCCGAGCACCACAGGCTTGGGTGGACTCTCGGATTCCAAGTGGCATCCCGCTATTCGCACGCACGTTTCACACTGGCGGGCAGGGATCAGTACATCGTTCCAGCCTAGAGGCCAGGGGTTTGATTGGGGATAATGCCTCAGTCAAGCGCCGCGTGAGGTAGATCGTCAGCGAAGTAGCAGCTTCGTCCTTGTCCTGAGGTCTTTGCTTCATACATGGCTTGGTCAGCGTCGCGCAGTAGCTGTGCTGCGCTGCGCGCCTCGTCGGTCCTTACAACGGTGATGCCAATGCTCGCGCTGAGGGAGAAGGTCTTGTCGTCGACGATAACTGGCTTCGACAGCGTGGCGTGCACTCTGTCGGCGACCTGATCGGGGTCCTGGCGTGGGCTGTTGCCGGCGAGAACAGCGACGAATTCATCACCACCGAGCCGTCCGACGATGTCGTCAGTACGCAGGGCGGCTCTCAGGCGTTGTGCTGCGACCTGGATGGCGGTGTCTCCGGCGTGATGGCCCATGGAGTCGTTGATGGTCTTGAGGTTGTCAAGATCGAGGTAGAACACCGCGGCTACGCTGCCCCGATTGGCGGGGCGCAAGGCCTCTGTGAGGTGGCGTTCGATATAGGCCCGGTTGGGGAGCCCGGTGAGGGCGTCATGGTAGGCGTCGCGGGCCAGACGTTCGTCGCGTGCACGCTGGGCGGTGACGTCTCTGAGCGAAAGCAGCACAGCCGAATTGTTTGGGTCGTCGGGATTGAGTAGACAGGTGCCACCTGATAGCCAAACACGTTGCCCGTCAGGGTGATCGACGCCGAGGACGATGGGCTCCGTGGGTTGTCCGGTCCGAAGCGTTTTCGTGATCGGACGCCGACCCACCTCGACGGCGTCGCCATTCTCGTCGTATAGCGGAAAATCACGAACTCGTTGGTCATGGTCAGCGGGAAGATCCTCGCCGTCGACGCCGAACAGGCGCAGCGCTGCAGGATTCGCCGATTCGACGCCCCCGTCTGGGCCGAATACCACGACACCTTCCTCCAGCGACCTCACCACCGTCTGGAAGTAGCGTTCTGCGCGGCGTAAGGCTGTTTGATCGCAGCTCACCAGCACGTAGCCGTTGTCCATCGCGGCTGCCGATACCCGCACCGCGAGCGCTGATCCGTCTGCTGCGTAGTGGGTGGTGTGAACAACCCCGCCGGCGGCGACAATTTCTGCGGGATCGAACGGCGCGCCGACGGCGTCGCTGACCGGTGTAGCGAGGGCTTGTGTGGCGGGTCGGTGGTAGACGGCTTCGGCAGCGGGGTTCCAGCTCGTCACCATCCCGCTCGACGTCGTGGCGATGATCGCGTCGCTGACATGGTTAACCAGCGCCGCCTGATATCGAAGGGTGGCTTCGGCGGCCTTCTGGGCCGACAGATCGCGAAACACCACCTGGTAGGCGGGTCGGCCGTCCCACGCGGTCAGGACGGACACTGCCTCTACATCCAGTACGGTGCCGTCGAAACGCAGCAACTTCGCCTCCGAGGGCTCTGATGCGTCGCCCTCCTCGCGCAGCAAAGTGATGCGCGCCAGCATGGCGGGTATCGAGGCGGCGTGGACAAACTCGGTGATGCGATGCCCCAGCATCTGGTCGGCGGACTCGCCGGCCATCCACCGCACGCCCGCGGGGTTGATATACACGATACAGCCGTCTTCGTGCACACAGATTGCGTCGGGGGAGTGATCGACCAAACGGCGGTAACGCAGCTCGGCTAACTCGGCGAAAGTTCGTGCGGCGTCGGGCGATGGACCCAATGCGTCGTCGGCTTTACCGAGGTCGGCCGGTTTGCTTTGCGTTGTCAAACCTCGCCTCCTTTGCTGTTGACCCCCTCGCCACCGACCGATGCTTCCTAATTTGCCCGAGCGACAAATTAGCTCCCCTAGCGGACTCTAGCAACAGCTACGACGACGCAAATCGATATTGGGCTGCACATGGCCGTCTACTTAGCGGTTAATCAAGAGAAGTGGAGCACCAATCGGGGTGCCGCCCACACAACAGAGGAGAAATGACATGCAAACACACGCAATGGCGATCGCCGGCGTCGGCGCGGTCACCGGCTACGGGTGGGGCACCGAAAGGCTGTGGAACGGTTTGCTTAGCAGCAAACCAGCTGCGGCCATGGTGGCTGGGCACGGCGGCGCCGACGGCGAACACGCGTGGCTTGCTCTGGTGCCCGTCGGCGGTGATGATGCCGACGGGCCGAGCCGATCGGCGCGCGCAATGCGTTCCGCGGCCCGCGAGGCCATTGCCGCCGCTCGGGCTCGCGGCTGGAATCCGGGGCCGCGCGTGGGGCTGCTGCACGCGGTGGTACTGCCCGAGGCCAAGCAGTGGAGGGAGTTCTACCTCACCGACGGTGGTCAGCGCCAGGTGCGCGACTATTTGACCCTAATGCCGTCCACGCCGGTGTCGATGCTGATGCAGGAGTTCGACTTTCACGGCCCGGCGATGAACATCTCGGCGATGTGCGCCTCGGGCAATGCCGGGTTAATCACTGCCAAAATGTGGCTGGACACCGGCTTCGTTGATGACGTGGTGTTCGTCGCCACCGATCTGTCGCTGACCCGGGAGAACGTCGAGCATTTCGTGCGGCTCGGCGTGGCGGTGGTGGACACCGAGCCCCTCGATGCGTGCCGTCCGTTCCAGCGGGGCAGCCGCGGATTCGCGGTCGGCGAGGCAGCCGTGGCTTTCGTATTGACCAAACAAAAGGTTGCCGCCTACGCGACGGTGTTGGGCGGGGCGATGTCGCACGACGCGTACCACGTGACATCCGTCGACCCGTCGCTGACGCACGTCATCGACTGCGTCGAAACAGCGCTGGACAGGTCCGGCGTTACCGCTGACCAGGTCCGCTATGTCAACGCTCACGGGCCCGGAACCCAACAATGTGACACCGCCGAGATTGCCCTACTGGAGCAGGTTTTCGCTTCGCGGCCACACATCTATTCGGTGAAACCATTGGCCGGGCACTGCCAGGGCGCTGCCGCGGCGGTCGAGATCGCCGCAGCCGCCCTCGCCTACCAACATGACGTCATACCAGCCCCTCCCGTTGTCGCCGAAGGTCATCCGCGATTACTAGATGGACCCACAGCCCTGAGTAAGGGAATCACGCTGAAAACCTCGCTGGGCATGGGCGGACACAACTCCGCCGTACTCCTTGCACCACCCCAATAACCGGTGCCAGGTCCGTTCGGATGACCGAAACGTCATGTCGATACGTACATGGTGTTGCGTCAAGTGCAACGTGCGCCACTCGATACCTCACACAACTCACCGATAGTTCATATCGACGGTGTCGCATTCTTCGGTCCTGTGCTCAACTCGATTCCACGCGGCGAAGATGCACTACAGATGTTCGAGGGCGCCCGGCTGCTTGCCGGATTTCCGGACTTCTTCGAGTTGAAGCGCACGCGGACCAGCGCGCCGGTGTTCAGCTGAGGATAACGATGGAAGAAGACGATGTCTGGGCCGCGATCGACGCTCACCGATTGCGTACCGCCGAACTCCTCGAACAACTTTCGGACGACGAGTGGCAGCACCGATCGCTGTGTGAGGGCTGGACCGTGCGAGACGTCGCTGCGCATCTGACGATGCAGCAGATGGGTGTTCGCGAGGCGCTGCTATGTGCGATCCGCCGTCCCGGCGGGATGAATCGGATGATCCGCCAGGCCGCCGAACGGCAAGCTGGTCTGCCGAGAGAGCGGATCATTGCCCAGATCCGCGGAATGGTGGGCTTGCGGCGGCACAACATCGGAGTGACGTGCCAGGAGACGCTGATCGACATCCTGGTTCATTCACAGGACATCGCAATACCACTGAGCCGGAGGCTCGATGTGGATCCGGAAGTTGCGGCGGTGGCTGCGATGCGCGTGTGGTTCTATGCGGGAGGCCCGAAGGCCAAGGTGTTCAAGAAGATTCAACTCGCCGGCTTACGCTTCACCGCAACCGACACCCCATGGTCTGTTGGTTCGGGGCGCGAGATCGAAGGTCCGATGATTGCGATCCTGCTCGTCTTGACCGGGCGGCTCGCTGGGCTATCGATGCTTTCTGGCGAGGGGAAAGCGGTGCTAACGGGTTCCTAACTGGCGCTGGGCTTCCGCCGTCAGTGCGGCAGTCGCACATCCCAATAGCGAGCGGCGACGAGATCGCCTACTGCAGCTGCAGGCCTTCGGGGAGCGGACGGGCGGGGTCGGCCTCGACGTGAATGACGTTCTCCTCGCGGAGGCTGGCCCAATCGGGCATCCAGCTCTCCACGTAGTATTCGCCGGGCTCTAGCGGTGGATGTCATCCCTCCTGAAGGGTGGACTGGCCATAGCTCGCATACACCTGTCGGTAGCCGAGCTCATTGAGCACTTTCAGGGATTCGGCCAGGCAGTCGTTGCCCATACTGACTCCTGAATTCGCAAGCGGGACCACCATTGTGGCTAACAAGCTCGTCCGGTGGGACGATAGACATATAGGGAAATAGTCGTGAGCGCCTTGCCGTTTCGCCAGTGTGCGGCAAGCCGCCGTCCTTGGTAGCGGCAAGGCAGCCAGCTGACAAAGGAGTTCACGATGAAACTGAAGAAGATTGCAGCAGGGGTAGCTGTCTTGGGGGCGCTCGGTTTCGCTTCGGTCGGTATCGGTGCGGGTTCAGCGCAGGCCGATGACGGCTGGTGCTGGTGGGGCTGGTGTGATCCAGTGCCTCCGCCTGGGCACTTCGTCCCGACGCCTGGGCATATCGCCCAGTTGCCGTTCATCCCGCCGCCGGGACATTGGGATCAGCCGTGGAAGTGGTGGAAGTAGACAACTGATGCGATGGCCGCCTTGCAACTCAGCAAGGCG
>NZ_DATENY010000122.1:0-15741 GCF_035274705.1 Mycobacterium sp.
TCCGTCGGCGGCCAGGACTACGCGGCCAACCTCATCGGCTACGACCGCAAGCACGACGTCGCGGTCATCCAGCTTGTCGGCGCAGGTGGGCTACCGAGCGCGCCGATCGGTGATTCCGGTGCGGTCGCGCCGGGCGAGCCCACGGTCGCTATCGGCAACGCCCGCGGCGTGGGCGCACCACTGAACCACGAGGTGGGCCCCATCACGGCCCTGAACCGGACCGTCAATGCCGAAGACTCGCTGACCGGCAGTTCAGAGGAGGTCACCGGCCTGATCGAGGTCGCCTCTGATGTGCGACCCGGTGACTCCGGAGGGCCGCTGGTGAACAGTGCCGGACAAGTCATCGGCTTGGTCACCGCGGCATCCGTGAACTTCCAAATGGGCCCGGCGGGTGAGGGTTTCGCGATCCCGATCAACGACGCGATGGCCGTCGCGGGACAGATACGCTCCGGTGCACTGTCGGGCAGCGTGCATATCGGGCCGCCGTCCCTTCTCGGCGTCGGCGTCAGCACCCAGCCGCGCAGAGAGCCGGGAATCGTCGTGCGTGACGTCGTGCGCGGCGGCCCTGCCGACCAGGCGGGCGTAACCCTCGGCGCCGTCATCACCGTGCTCGACGGCACGCCGCTGGATTCGGCCACCACGCTGACCTACGCGCTGGACCGGCACTATCCGGGTGACGTCGTCGACTTGACCTGGATCGACCGCAGCGGCCAGCAGCGCACCGGCAAGGCCACGCTGGTTCCCGGACCGTGAGTTGAGCCGAAGCGCGCGAACCGTGGGGTGCGCAACCCTATGCTGAGCGAGTGCACAACATCGCTCCCTATCGCGTCGTTCAATGGACGACTGGAAACGTTGGAAAAAGCTCCGTGGCGGCCATCGCCGCCAATCCCACACTCGAACTGGTTGGCTGTTACGCCTGGTCGAAGGACAAAACTGGTCGCGATGTCGGCGAGTTGGCCGGCATCGAACCCCTCGGCGTCACGGCGACCAATGACGTCGACGCGCTGCTGGCGCTGAAGCCCGACGCCGTCGTCTACAACCCGATGTGGATCAACGTCGACGAGCTCGTGCGCATCCTGGAAGCCGGCGTGAACGTCGTCGCGACCGCGTCGTTCATCACCGGGCACAACCAGGGCGAGGGCCGCGACAAGATCGCCGACGCGTGCCGGCGCGGCGGCTCGACGATGTTCGGTTCGGGCATCAGCCCCGGCTACGTCAATCAGTTGGCGATCGTGGCGGCCGGCATCTGCGACCGGGTGGACAAGATCACCGTCAACGAGGCCGCCGACACCACGTTCTACGACTCCCCCGCAACCGAGAAGCCGGTCGGGTTCGGCCAGCCGATCGACCACCCGGACCTGCAATCCATGACCGCCCACGGCACCGGCGTGTTCGGCGAGGCGGTGCGGCTGATCGGCGACGCGCTCGGCATCGAGTTCGACGAAGTGCGCTGCGATGCCGAATACGCGAAGACCACCGAGGATCTCGACCTGGGCTCGTGGACCATCCCGGCCGGCGGAGTCGCCGGTGTGTTCATCAGCTGGAAAGGCATCGTCGACGGCACGACGCGGGTGGAACTCACGCTGCGGTGGCGCAAAGGCCAGACGCTGGAACCGGATTGGCAGATCGAACAGGACGGCTGGGTCATCGAAGTCGCCGGCAGACCGACGGTGAACATGAAGGTCGGCTTCCTTCCGCCGCCGTACTTCGAGGCCACCACGCTGGAAGAGTTCATGGTGCTCGGCCACATCATGACTGCGATGCCCGCGATCAATGCGATCCCGGCGGTCGTCGCGGCGCCGCCCGGCATCGTCACCTACAACGATCTGCCGCTCATCGTTCCGAAAGGCGTTGTGCCACAGGGTTAACGACGTCCCGCGACCCGCTTCTTGGCCGCCCGCTGTCCGGCCTTGGGGAAACGCGCACCGAACTGCGGCACCGCCAGAGCGCCTGCATGGCGTGCGGCGGTGATCGCATTGCGCATCGGGCGGGCCAATCCCGCGAACGACGCCATGTCGAGCACCATCGGTGTGAGCAGCCGGTTGTGAACGAACGCGAAAGCGCTGCCGGACGCGGGATCGGCCCATCCGAGCGTTCCACCCAGGCCGATGTGGCCAAAACCCTTGAGCAGACCGGGGATCGGTGATTCGTGGTAGCCGAGGTGGAAGGGCATCGGCACGACGATGTTCAGGTCCGGCCATGGCCGCGGATTGCCGATCAGCCCACGAGTCAGCTCGTCTGACAAAAACTGCGTGCCGTCGATGCTGCCCTCGTTGGCGATGGCGGCATACATCTTCGCCAGTCCGCGCGCTGTGACGACGCCGTTGGCGGCGGGAACCTCGCCGTCGAGGAAAGGAATGTCTCCCTGGACAAAGGATTTGATGCCGGGGAAGAACATCGCGCCGAACGCTCCCGAGAGCGGCAGCCCGGCGACTTTGGGTGCGACGAAGTTGAACACCGGGTTTGTGCGCGCGCTCTGCGGCGCGAGGATCTCCGCGACCTTGGTGGGCGAGTCGGCGGGCGGGCGTCCCAGGTGCAGGCCGTCGGTGTCGAGCGGACGGGCCACTTCCTCACGGATCAACTGCCGCATACCTTGGCCGGTCACCGCGCGCGTCAAACCCGACAACAACCACCCGTAGGTCAATGCGTGATACGCAGGCCAGCCGCGAAGATGATCGACCGTGGCGGCAGCGAGCCGTTGTTCCATGAGCTCGTGGTCCAGCAGATCGTCCCTGCTGACGCCCTTCAGATGCGACAGACCCGACCGGTGCCGCAGCACGTCTCGGACCGTGATGTCGCCCTTGCCGTTGGCGCCGAACTCGGGCCAGTACGTGGCGACGGGCTCGTCGTAGGACAACAGCCCGCGGTCGACAAGCCGGTGCACGACCGTCGTCGCCACTCCCTTGGTCGCCGAGAACACCATCGCGCCCGTATCAGCCGTCCACGGCTCCACACCGGACCGGTCCGACCACCCCGTCCAGACGTCGACGACAGGCCGACCGTCGATGAACACGCACAGGGAGCCACCGCCGAACCGACGTCCGGGGAACAGTCCGGCGAACACTCGGATGACGTTGGAGAAGCGTGAATCGGCGGCTCCTTGCACGCCGCGAGGCAGGCCGTCCTCAGCTCTGAGAAGAGACGCCTTCGTCATGCAGCTAACAATGCCCGGAATGCCCCGGATTGGGCCCGGAAACCGGTCATTTAGCCGATGACCCGCGTGACGACGGCCTGCAGCTTTGCACCTGGAGGGCCGTCCAAGACGACGTCTTTGAGGATCTGAGCCTGATCACCCTTGACGGTGAACTTGCCGGGCTGCGGCTGGTTTCCGCCTGTCACTTGATATTCGACGGTGAACTCGGTAACCGGCAACGGGTGGAAGCCAATGTATTTCGGCTCGATTGTGTACTTGTACACGCACCCACCGCCCGGCGGGCAGTTCGTCTCCGTGACGACTACACCGACGGTGAACTCCTTGACCGTCGGAACCGACGGCGGCGGCGGAGCCAGCGTTGTTCGCGGGGTCGCAGTTGGTTGCGGCTTCGAGTAATTGCCGAAGATCACGACGGCCGCCGCGCCGAACCCGCCAAGCATCCCGAGGAGCGCTAGCACTGCGAACAAGCGCTTGATCGTCGTCATCGCGCATCAACGCTACGTCGCGCCATCTCGTCCTTGATCGCCGCGATGAATGCATCGACGTCAGCCTCGGTGGTGTCGAACGAGCACATCCAGCGCACGTCCCCGGCGGCCTCGTCCCAGAAGTAGAACCGGAACCGCGTCTGCAGCCGCTCGCTGACATCGTGCGGCAGCCTGGCGAAGACGGCGTTGGACTGCACCGGATAAAGGACCTGCACGCCGTCGACCGCGCGCACACCGTCGACGAGGCGCTGCGCCATCTCGTTCGCGCGCCGGGCGTTCCGCAGCCACAGATCCTTCGCCAGCAGTGCCTCCAGTTGAACCGAGACGAAACGCATCTTGGAGTGCAGCTGCATCGACAGCTTGCGCAAGTGTTTCATGTGTCTGACGGCGTCCTGATTGAGTACCACGACGGCCTCGCCCAACAGCGCGCCGTTCTTGGTGCCGCCCAGCGACAGGATGTCCACGCCGACGTCGGAGGTGAACGCGCCCATCGACATGTCCAGTGACGCAGCCGCATTGGCGATCCGCGAGCCGTCCACGTGCACACGCATGTTGCGGGCGTGGGCCTGTTCGCAGATCCCCCGAATCTCGTCCGGCGTGTACAGCGTGCCCAGTTCGGTGCTCTGCGTGATGGAGACGACCTGTGGCATGGCGCGGTGCTCGTCAGCCCAGCCCCAGGCCTGCCGATCGATCAGCTCAAGCGTGAGCTTGCCGTCGGGCGTGGGCACGGTGAGCAGCTTGAGCCCGCCCATTCGCTCGGGCGCGCCGCACTCGTCGACGTTGATGTGCGCGCTCTCGGCACACACCACTGCACCCCAGCGGTCGGTAATTGCCTGTAAACAAACAACATTCGCGCCCGTGCCGTTGAATACCGGGAATGCCTCGGCCGTTGGGCCGAAGTGGTCACGAATGATGCCCTGCAGGTTCTCGGTGTATGCGTCGTCTCCGTAGGCGACCTGATGGCCGCCGTTGGCCAACGCGATGGCGGCAAGCACCTCGGGGTGTACCCCCGCGTAGTTGTCACTGGCGAAGCTGCGAACGTCGGGGTCGTGACGGCGCCGGGCATCAGTTGGAGGAGAGTTCACGTCTTTTTCCGCGGCTTGCCCTCGTCGTCCCAATTGGCCGCCACCTTCTTGCTCGGCTGTACGCGTGGCGGTTCGCCAGGCATCTTCGGGTAGTTCGGCGGATACGGCAGATCGCCGAGCCCGCGTTCCTCGTCGGCCTTGACCATCTCGAGAAGCGGATCGATCGATTGCTTTTTCACATCTATGTCCTCCCACGGATCCGGCCGCCCCGCAACGAATCCGGGCACCGTGGCGATGGTGTAGTCGTCGGGATCGGCATCGCGTAGCTCGTCCCACGTCAGCGGTGTCGACACCGTGGCGATCGGCGTCTTACGCGCCGAATACGCCGACGCGAACGTGCGGTCGCGGGCATTTTGGTTGTAATCGATGAACAGGCGTTGGCCCCGTTCCTCCTTCCACCAGGATGTCGTCACCGCATCGGGCGCACGCCGCTCGACCTCGCGGGCCAGCGCGATCCCGGCCCGGCGCACAGCGATGAAGTCCCAGTCGGTCTTGATTCGGAGGAACACGTGCACGCCACGGCCGCCGGAGGTCTTCGGATAGCCGACCAGATCGAGCTCGTCGAGCAGCGGTTTGAGCACGTCGACCGCGATGGCGCTGGCTTCCTTGAAACCCGTGCCTGGCTGTGGATCCAGGTCGATGCGCAGCTCGTCGGGATGCTCGGTGTCGGGGCAGCGCACCTGCCAGGGATGCAACGTGATCGTGCCCATCTGGGCGGCCCAGGCGATCGCGGACGGATGCGTCACCCTCAGCGCATCGGCGGTGCGGCCCGACGGGAACGTGACGCGACACGTCTGGAGGTAGTCGGGATGCTTTTCAGGAACCCGCTTCTGGTAGATCTCTTCGCCGTCGATCCCGTCGGGGAAACGCTGAAGATGGGTCGGCCGGTCGCGCAACGCGGTGAGCATCGGCCCGCTGGCGACTGCCAGGTAATACTCGACCAATTTGCGTTTGGTCCCGTCAGATCCCAGCTTTGGGAAATAGACCTTGTCCGGGTTGGTCAGCCGGACCTTTACGCCGTCGACGTCTAATTCCTCTGCAGGCGTTGGCATTACACCGACTCCAGCACGTCGTAGAGGTCGTAGTTGAGCGGCACGTCGAGCTGATCGAACGTGCAGCTTTCGGGATCCCGGTCAGGTCGCCAGCGCATGAACTTCACCGCGTGCCGGAATCGTTTGCCGTGCACGGTATTTCCCTCCATCTGGTCATAGGCTACTTCGCAGACCTTCTCCGGTCGCACCGGTATCCAGCGCTTGTCGGCTGCCGAATTCCACCGGCTCGGCTCGCCGTCTAGAACCTCGTCCCCCTTGCGTAGCGGCTCGAGATCGTTCAGCAGCTTCAATCGGTCCCTCACGGTGAACGACGCTGCGCCGCCGACCATCTGGAGTTCACCGTCGTCGCGGTACAGGCCGAGCAGGATGGAACCCACGCCTTCCCCGCTCTTGTGAATCCGGTAGCCGATGGCCACGCAGTCCGCGTCGCGGGCGTGCTTGACCTTCACCATGTCCCGCTTGCCCGGCACATACGGCCCGTCGAGCTTCTTGGCGATCACGCCGTCCAGACCGGCGCCTTCGAACGTGTCCAGCCACTGCGCACCCTGCTCGGGATCCTCGGTGGTGCGGGTGACGTGGCACCACTGCTTCTCGTTCACCGATTCGTGCAGTGCCCCGCGACGGACCCGGAACGGCTCAGCCAAAACAGACGTGTCGCCGGTGGCGAGCGCGTCGAATCCGATGAAGTGAGCGGGCGTCTGCTCGGCCAGCATCTTGATCCGGCTGGCGGCCGGATGGATGCGTTGGGACAGCGACTCCCAGTCCAGCCGCACGCGCCCACCGATCTCGCGCGGGACGACCAACTCGCCGTCGAGCACGCAGCGCGGCGCCAGCTCGTCCTTCAGCGCCTCGATCAGCTCGGGAAAATAACGGCCGAGGTCCTTGCCGCTGCGTGACAGCAGCACGACCTGGTCGCCGTCGCGGAACACCAGCGCCCGGAAGCCGTCCCACTTCGGCTCGTAGGACCACACCCCTGGGTCGAGTGGCACCTTGGCCTGGGCCTTGGCCAGCATCGGCTCCAACGGTGGCAGAACGGGGAGGTCCACGGTTTCCATACTCGTGCAGACCGTCGGACCCGGGCAATGTCATCGCACCAAGGACCGCACAGAGCCGGGCGCTTTTTATATCCGCGTAAGCTAATATCTACGTATGAACGCAGATATGCGAGCCTCCTCCCCCATCCCTGAGGACCAGGTCGCATTGATCGTCGAGGTGTTTCGGATGTTGGCCGACCCGACGCGAGTGCAGGTGTTGTGGGCGCTGGCCGAAGACGAGCTGTCGGTCAACGAGCTGGCCCAGCATGTCGGCAAGCCAGCCCCGTCGGTGTCCCAGCATCTCGCGAAGCTGCGAATGGCTCGGCTGGTCCGCACCCGTCGCGCGGGCACGACGATCTTCTACAGCTTGGAAAACGAACACGTGCGGCAACTGGTGACCGACGCGGTATTCAATGCCGAGCACGCCGGTCCGGGAATTCCACCCCATCACCGCAGTGAAGGGTCGTTGTTGTCGTTGCGCGCGGCCGACGATCGCAAGCCGCAGGCAGCAAAACGATGACCCACTTGCAGACCGCAATCCACAGTCACGATCACGAGCATGGCCACGCGCACTCGAAGGGTCTGCGGGCGGCGGTGAAGGAGATCTTCGCCCCGCACAGCCACGACGCCTCCGACAGTGTTGACAGTGCCCTGGAGTCCAGCGCAATCGGGATCCGCGCGGTCAAGATCAGCCTGGTCGCGCTCGGGATCACCGCGGCTATCCAGGTCGTGATCGTCGTCATCTCGGGCTCGGTGGCGTTGGCGGCCGACACCATCCACAACTTCTCCGACGCGCTGACCGCGGTGCCGTTGTGGATCGCATTCGCACTCGGGACCCGCGCTGCCACACGGCGATACACCTATGGCTTCGGCAAGGCCGAGGATCTTGCCGGGCTGTTCATCGTGGCGATGATCACCCTGTCGGCCATCGTCGCCGGTTACGAGGCGATCATGCGGTTGATCCACCCACAGCCAATCGAGCATGTGGGTTGGGTCGCAGCGGCAGGTCTCGTCGGATTCATCGGCAACGAACTCGTCGCGCTGTATCGCATCCGGGTCGGCCGCCGGATCGGGTCGGCGGCGTTGGTGGCCGACGGCCTACACGCCCGCACCGACGGGTTCACGTCCCTGGCGGTGTTATTCAGCGCAGGTGGGGTGGCCCTCGGCTTTCCACTTGCCGACCCGATCGTCGGCTTGATCATCACCGTGGCCATTCTTGCCGTGCTACGCACCGCTGCGCGTGACGTATTCCGCCGCCTGCTGGACGCCGTTGACCCTGCGCTGATCGATGCAGCGGAAGCGTCACTCGCTGCCCAGGCCGGCGTGGTCGGGGTGCGAAGCGTGCGCATGCGTTGGATCGGTCATCGTCTGCAGGCCGACGCCGAGCTCGATATCGACCCGAATATCGGCCTGCAGCAGGCACATCAGATCGCCCATACTGCTGAACACGAGCTCACCCACGTGATTCCCAAACTCACGGCCGCCATGGTGCACGCCTACCCCGCGCACAACGAACCTCACCACGCGCACTGAGTCGCGCTTTGTGACGGCTGACGTAGCCCCCGATTCACGGTGCGACGTGCCACACTCACGCTCCGTGACTGCGCCACCCGTTGCCGCTCGCACCGCCGCGGTCGGCTTGATCCAGCAAGCTGCGCAACGAACCCTGCCAGCTGGGGCTCAATGCGGGAATGCGTAATGCGCGCTGCAACGCCTCCCGAGGGTGGCCGGGAAGGTACAGCAAGGCATCGATCTCGTTGACCGACACCGATTCTGGGCCTGATGCGATCTTCTCGATGGCCTGGCCCGCTTCGACAAGGCCCTCTTGCAGCACCCTGCAGTAGAAACCTGGCCTGCGATGCGACACCAGCCACGCGGCCATCCTCGGTTCCCCGAGCCGGATCCCGACGCGATAGCAGGTGACTCGCGGTTGGGTCACCTCGAACGTGGCTTCGCCGATGCGATAGCGATCGCCGATACATACCCCGTCGTCTGCCAGACCGTCGGCGGTGAAGTTCTCCCCGAAGTGGCCGGGCTTCAGATCGTCCGGTGCAACACCTGGGCCCAGTACCGATACGACTCTGTCTGATAGACCAGCACGGCCCGTTGCTGTCGGGTCTCAACGTTCGTGGCGAAATCTCACGCGAAATGGCGAATCGCCACAAGAATGAGACTGGTCCGCCCGTTCGGTGGTCACGCACTCAATCCGTTGGCTCGCTCTGGATTTCCGCGCAATTCGGCGTGGTCGGCACCCCATTGAACCGGTCGGTCATCCAGGCCATGCTTCGCTCACCGTCGACAAACGCTGGCAGTAGGGAGTTGACGTCCGTCTTGTTGAGGAACGGGGGCTGCTCGTTGGTCCATAATGTGACATCGGCGCCCTTGCCGCACCAGTCCGCCGCGGTTGCGACGACCGATGCGTACGGGCTGAATGGATCCCACCGGTTGTGCGACAAATACACTGGCCCAGTGGGTTTCAGATTGCCGATACGCTGCGCTGCCAGCACACTCTTAAACGGGTCGACTTTGGCCGCCTCGAACGGGTCGTCCTTGAACCAGAACCGTATGTGGCGGAACATGTAGTCGATTCCCGTTTGCAGCATGCATTGGCGCCCGGTGTTGGCCAACATCTCTGTGCCGCGCCGAGTCAGAGAGTCCCAGATGGGTTGTTCCATTGCGGGGTAGGCCGACTGAATCCCTCTGAGCAGCCACCCGATCGCTCCGGCCAGGTAGTTGCCGTCAAGGGGCGCTAACACTTCAGCTAAATCAGTGGGCGCGGCGTTGGCATACGTTCCTACAACGTTGAGGTCGGGCCCGTATGTCCCAGCAAGTTCGGCCGCCGACAATGCGGCTTGCCCGCCGGACAGCCAACCCCAGAACGCGACCGGCCCGTGCGGGTCCAGCGAGGTACCAGGCAGTTTCATCGCCGCGCGGGCGGCGTCGATCAGGGCTGTCCCTGCGGGGAACCGCATCAGGAACTGCGGTGACGCGGGGACATGTACACCCATCCCGACACCGTCGGTGACCACGATGGCGAAGCCCCTGGCCAGCAACGTAGCGATGAATCCCTCTTCGAGGTTGAACATCAGGTCGAACCCTGTGTCAAGGGAGGCGTGGATGCCTTGGTTGAACAGTCGCGACGGCGCGCATTGCTCGCCCATCCCGTACGGCGCGGTCGAATAGGCCAGTAAGGGCCGGGGTCCGGCGCCGGGCCAGGGGTTGTCCGGTTCAATGTAGGTGCCGGTCACCGCGACCGGTTTCCCGTTGGCATCGGTGCTGCGGTACATGATCCGGGTTCCGGTACCGACAAAGGCACCCAACTGACCCGAAGGCTCCAGGACCAGGCGCGAGGGCTCGGTCCGGATCAGGTCACCGGGTGCGCCGGCTGGAAGCGGATCCGGCGGCGTGTAGAACTCGTAGTACTGACCCTCATCGGCATGGGACACGGAGAAGCCACCAAGAGCCGGAAGCGCCACCAATGAAAGTGCTATCACCACAGCAAGTTTCAGAAATGTCCGCCAGTGAAGACGATGTCGCGCACGCATCCGCGGCTGCATCGATAAGGCCTTGTCTCTAGAGTGTGCGCTCACCGTTTCATCCCTTATCCACCAGTTGTTTTGGACAGCACAAGCGGCTATTTGATTGGACCAAGCCATGTTTGAGTACGCGTCACCGTTTCGGTAACGCGGTAGGGTGACCCTGTCGGGTTAGCCGACCTCAGCCACGTGATTCACCAGCACCCTGTCGATGGCACCTGCCAGCGCACACGGTTGCTCGTCCATCGGGTAGTGGCCGCAGTCGTCGAGAACCGTCAGACGATGGTTGGGATACCAGGACAGCCACGTGTCGGCCATCCGCTGCGGGGTCAACGAGGGATCGTGCTCCCCTACAATCACACCCACTGCCACGGGATTGCCGCGGACATCTGCGTGAAAATCTCCATCGCCCCACGAGTCGAGATAGCCGCGAACGGCGTCGATCTCGCAGCAGGCAAACGAGCGCTCGGTGAGCGCGCGGACCCAGCCCTCGCCGCGGCGATTGCCGGTGGAGCCGTCGATGACTGCCGCCCGCGCTTCCCAGTCGGTGATCGCTCCGTCGAACAGCGCTCGCCGGGACCCGACCAGTCCGCCTCCGCTCGCCGGGACGGCGGCCACACCGACCAACGCGCGGATTCGCTCCGGGGCCTGCAGCAGGGCTCGCTGGATAGCCAGGCCGGCCATCGAGTGCCCTACCAGAGAGAACTCCTGCCAGCCCAGGGAGTCCGCGACCGTCAGCGCGTCGTGCGCGATCTCGTCCATGGTGTACTCACCGCCGCGTTGGCGTGACAACCCGTAGCCCCGGGCGTCGATATAGCAATATGTGAAGGCGTGCTGGTCGGCCGTCTGCCACACCGGCGACCACGATGCGGCGTCGAACAGCCAGCCGTGCAGCACGAGCACCTTGCGCGGCCCGTTGCCGACGAGGTAGTAGCCGTTGCAACGACTCGTCGCTGACGTCGAAACCTGTTGCAACGATTGCATATTCATACCTCCCACAGCGATTCGGTGACGCCGACCTGGACGAGCTTGAATGCACCGGTGTGAAACAGCAGTGGTTGTCCGTCCCGCATTTCCAGCTGCTGCACTCGTCCGACGAAAAGGGTGTGGTCTCCTGCCGGGAACCGATCGACGATCCGGGTCGTCAACTGCAGCAGAGATCCGGCGATCACGGGTATCCCGCCGAGCCAGTCGAATTGCGGTGGCGGCATCGGGTGCTTGCTGCCGGCGAATCGTCGCGCGATCGACTCCTGCGAATGCGCGAGGATGCTCACTCCGTAGTGGTCCGATTCTGCGAGGCGAGCGGCCATTCTCGCCTTGTCGCCCAAGGCAATCAGCACCAGCGGCGGTTCGAGCGACACCGACATGAATGCGTTGGCCGTCATGGCGTGAACTTCGCCGTCAACGACATTGGTGACCACGGTGACACCGGTCGCGAAGCGGCCCATCGCCGATCGCATCGCGCCGGGGTCGACACTTGCCGCCGGCGCGTCCACGATGATGTCTCCAGCTGCGACGGTCATGATTCCACCGCGGCCATCGCGGTGTGCTTGGCGATGAACGCTTCGGCTTCACCGGCGTCGGCCCACGCCGGGAAGAAGCCGTCCGGGTTGCTGCGGGAGTCGGCATGCCATTGCCGGATCACCTGGGACCGAGTCCCCGCTTTCACCAGATCACGCACGTGCTGCGGGCCTTCCAGCGTGATGTTGGTGTACGCGGTGGCCCATTGCACATGGTCCCAATAGGTCTCGAACGTCGTATTCATCCAGTCCTCGTCGAATGGCATGCTGCCGTGCTCGACGATCGAGTCCAGGTAGATCTTGGCGCATTTGACGGCGTTGTTCGCACCTTCGCCGGTGATCGGATCGTTGAGTACGACCAGGTCGGCCATGCCCAACACCTTGCGTCCCGAGGGCAGCGTGGCAATGGGCTTACGCACGGTGGGCGGGTAGCAGCCGCGCAGTATCGCGTTGTCGTCGGTGAGTGTGATGTCGGCGACGCGTTCGGCAGCCCATGGCACGAACTTGTTGACCACGGTCTTGGCCTGGTTGAGGTACTCCGCGGGCGTGTCGACGCCATCCCAACAATCCAGCGGGCCACCGATCCTGCCTTCGAACATCAGCAGGTTGGCCGGTCCGGTGATCGTCAAGACCGGGAAGAAGAACACCTCACCGACGCCGGGGATAACGGTGATTTCGGTCGCCAACCGCTGTGGGTTCTGAAGCCCGTCGACATAGACCGCGGCGATGTATCGCTGCGGCGTGTCGTATGTGCAGCGAGCCCTGTCCTTCTCGAACAGCTTGCCGATCTCGCCTTTTCCGGTGCTCATGATGGTGAGGTCGTGCGAGTCGGCGATGGATTCCAGGTCCTCCAGTCCGGCCGAGATGTGAAACAGGCGGCCGCCACGGCGGCGGAACGTGTTCATCCAGTACGGGATCCGCACCCGGTAGTCCACGGACGCGGACGGGCCCGGCAAGTACGGCGCTGTCCAGGTGAAGTCCAGATCGCCGTCTGGCCGTGTGACCGTGACCTGCAGGTCATCAGCTCCAGGGGCGGACTCCTGCCAAAAGTCCAAACCCAGTTCCCGCTCAATGGCACGGGCGGCCGGATACAACAACTGGGTCGAAGTGATGCGACCCGTCGCTATCTGGGCTGGGGTTCGATCGGACACCAGGGTCACCTGATAGCCCACGTCCTGCAGGCCGATCGCGAGCACCAGGCCCGCGTGCCCGGCACCGATGATCGCGACGGACGGCTTGGTCGACATTGTTATCTCCTCAGTTGGCGGACGGCGGTCGGGCTAATCAGGTGGCAGTGACGGAATCGTCACCCGTCTGCATCAGGGGTTCGGGAACGAGTTGTTGTTTGCGGGCGCTGGCGATCATCGAGGCCTCGAGCATCCATTCCCTGGACCGGCTCGGGTCGCGCGAAATGGCGCGGAGTTCCTTCATTCTTGCGTCGCGGGCGTCTCCCGCGTGCAGAGAAAGATCCTGGGTGTTGCGATGAGTGATCCGCTGGATCTCCGCCAACGCCACCGTCCTGCGCCGGTTGGCCCACAAGGCGAGGCCCCCGGGCTGCGCGGGATCAGCGAGTACCTGACCCAAGGTGTACGCGTCGTGGATGCCGGAGTTCAGCCCCATCCCGCCGATGGGCGAGTTCACATGGGCGGCGTCACCAATCAGCGCTACCTGCCCGCGGCAGAAGTCGGACGCCACCCGCTGGTGCACCTTGTAGACCTGGCGCGACAGCACCGGCGGCATCGGATGAAGGGCGAGCAGGGCCTTGAGGCGTCGGGTGATGAATCCGTCGGTGAGGACCTCCTCGTCGGATGGTCCGTCCGTGACTTCGAACATCACCCGCCAGCAGTCCGGGATCCGCAGCAACATCAGGTGCTCTGTCGGGTCGGACACATAGTTGACGCAGGAGATTCCCGGGAAGTACTCCTCCAACGGCGCTTCGATGCCGAGCAGCAGGTATCGATGCTCATAGGTCATGCCCTCGAACTCGATGTCGAGGCACTCACGCACCCTGCTGCGCGCACCATCGGCGCCGACCAGGAAGTTGGCACTGACGGTGTACCCGCCCTCAGGTCCGGACGCTTCGACGTCGACGACGTGACTCCCCGTGGCCTTATGTCCGGTCAATTGGTGCGAGAAGCGCACATCGACGGTCTTCTCGCCGGCGAGTTTCTCAAGCAGGATTCGGACGTACTTGTACTGCTCGAGTTGCAGACGGTAGGGAAACCCGGTCACGTCGGACAGCGTCGAGAAGTCGAATTCGGCGATCAGCCCGCCGGCGCGGTCACGCAATTGATAGGTCGGCGCCACCAAGCCCTGCGCCAGCATGTCGTCGATAAGTCCAAGCCCCTTGGCGAGCTCCAGGGTCGGCGGGTGGAAGGTGGACGCCCGCCACTGCGTAGCCGGTTGCGACTCCGCCTCCAGGACCAGCACGCGACGACCCGCCCGCGCCAGCACCAGCGCCGCGGTCAGACCGACCGGACCAGCCCCGGCGACGATCACGTCATAGTCAGCGGCCCGGTCCATAGTCGAGTTCGGCACCTTCGTCCTTTCGCAAGTATCGGATGTTTCCCTTTGGTGTGTGACCGACGTTACGATCAGAGGCCCGCAGATCGGAACAGAGAAAGGCGGAATTCCTCTATGCGGCATCAGAGGTCCCACGAAGCGGCACAGACCCTGAATTCAGTGGCGAATGCTTTGCGGGTGCTCAGGCTCGTGCACACCGAAGGCAAGGTGACGCTGCCGTCGATCAGCGAGCATCTCGACGTCGGCAAGTCCACCGCACACCGGCTGGTCACCACGTTGATCGCGGAGAACTTCCTACAGCGCAGCCCCGCACGCCACACCGAGTTCATCGTCGGGCCGGCCCTGTTGGAAATCGGCGCGACCGCGCTGCGCAGCGCCGACATCCGACGTCATGCCCGGCGACCAATGGAGCGACTGTGCGATCAGCTCGGCGAGACGGTCAGTCTGGTTGTCCTCGAGGGCAATTCGACCCGCGTAGTCGATGGTGTGGAGTCCAAACAGCCGATCCGGGTGGGCCTGCGCACGGGTGTGGTGCTTCCGGCCAATGCCACCGCGGCGGGCAAGGTCCTGCTGGCACAGTTGCCGGAGCAGAATCTGCCTGAGCTTTTCCCGCAGGGTCTACCGGAGCTGACGGGCCGAACGTTGTCCACGTGGGCCGAACTGAACAAACAGCTCGCGCAGATCCGCGCCGATGGGTTCGGGTTTAGCGCCGCCGAAAGTGAGCCGGCGATGAACGGGCTGGCGGCGCCGGTGCGCGATCACACCGGCGAGGTCGTGGCTGCCCTGGCCATTGCCGCGCCGCAATACCGATTAGCGCCGCATACGGCACAAGCCAAAGCCAAGTTCCTCCGCGAGATCGCGACGGCCATCACCCGAGCACTCGGCTGAAGCACTCAGTACTCGGGTGTGTCGACGAAGCTCCGGGCTCGGTACCGCTTCGCGGGACCACCTGTGCCGCGTAGAGGAATCCCGCCCTTCTCTGTTCCGATGTGCGGGCCTCTGATCGTAGCGTCAGTCACACACCCCGTGATTCGCGGAAGACATCCGTTGCCATCGAAGGAACGCTGCCCCATGACCCAGACCACTGTGCCTCAAGTCGGACACCTGATCGCCGGGAAGATGTCCGCCTCCGACATCCGAGACGTGCGCGATCCAGGACGTCTTGACGACGTCGTGGCCCAGGTCGCCGTCGGCACCGTCGATGACGCGGACCGTGCGGTGCGCGCCGCGCATGCTGCCTACCCCGTCTGGCGGGACACCTCAGCCGCCGAACGGGCACAGCAGCTGCTCGTCGCCGCGGAAACGCTGGCTGGCAGTGGCAAGGAGCACGCCCCGCTGCTGGTGCGGGAGCA